>JBBCGI010000001.1:4040791-4345221 GCA_037200975.1 Pseudomonadota bacterium
GAAAAAGTCACGGTCAACCAGAGTGGCGGCGAGCCCGTCCTTGCCATCAAGGTGCTGCTGGAGCACCGGCAGGGTGTCAACGTCGCGTTCTACATGCCGTTCTCCAATGAAGATTCCGGTGCGTACGTGTTCGGTAAAACTTTCTCCGTTCCGGCGAATTCCGAGATCAACGCCTGGGAAGACGACTGAACGTGTCGATGACAGTCGATACGGTGCTCATCACCGGCGCATCCTCGGGGATAGGCGCCGGATTGGCGCGGGAGTTCGTGCGCCGTGGCAAACGTGTCGTGCTGGTCGCGCGGCGCGTCGAGCAACTGGAGGCGCTGGCCGCGGAGTTGCGCGCGGGCGGCGGTCAGGCGAGCGCGCATCGCGCGGACGTCACCCTCGACGGAGACATCGCGCGGGTCGTCGCTGAACTTGCCGCGCAGGGCGTCACTCCCCACATCGTGATCGCAAATGCCGGCTTCGGCGTCGTGGGCCGGGCGCAGACTCTCGAGCTCGCGGACTTTCAGCGGCAGTTCGACACCAATGTGTTCGGCGTGCTGCGGACGTTGCACGAGACCTTTCCGGCCCTGCGCGCCACGCGCGGCCGCTTCGTCATCATGGGCAGCGTGTCGGGACACCTGTCGGTGCCGGGCGGCGCGCCTTATGCGATGAGCAAATTCGCGGTGCGTGCGCTGGCGGAATCCCTGCATGGCGATCTGCGCTCCGCGGGCGTGGGTTGCACGCTGATCTCACCCGGCTTCGTGGATTCCGATATCCGCCGGGTCGACAACCGCGGCGGCTTCCATGCGCAGGCGAGCGATCCGATCCCGGCGTGGCTGCGCATGAAGACGGCGAAAGCCGCGCGCATCATGGCGCGCGGAATCCTGAGCGGCCGGCGCGAGGTCGTGGTCACGTTCCACGGCAAGGTCATCGTGTTCATGGCGCGCCACCTTCCGCGTTTCACGCGGTTCCTGCTGGTGCGCGCCAATCGCGGTTCGCGGCCCGAGCCGAAACAGGGCGCTGGTTAGTCGTTGGCGAACGACGGGAGCCGGCGAACAAGATTGTAAAAGCGGGCCCGAGAGTTCGCCGCGTGCTCAATCGGCCTTCGCGACCTGCGGGATTTCCCGGCCCGCGAAGAAGATATGCGCCACCTTTGTGGCGCGGACCGTGTCGGCCGCAGTTTCCTTGGTGAACGCGCGGTCGAGCACGACGACGTCGGCGGCCTTGCCGGTCTCGAGCGAGCCGATCTCCGAATCCCGCCCGATGAGGCGGGCCGCGTTGATCGTGTACGCCGCCAGCATCTCATCGAGCGTGAGCGCTTCCTTGGCGTTGAGCGCGCCGCGCTCTGGTTTGCCGGGATTCATGCGCGATATCGCGTTGCCCATGGCTTCGAAAGGATTGAAAGACGACACGTCCCAGTCGCTGCCGCCGGCGATCACCGCGTGGTTGTCGGCCAGCGAACGCGCCGGATACTGGCGGGCCATGCGCTCCGGGCCCAGCCATGGCGTCAACGCATCGATGCTGTAGTTGTCGGGCTGTGCCCACAGCAGCTGCAGGGACGCCAGCACATCGAGCGCCGCGAAACGCGGCAGATCGGCGGGGTCGATCAATTGCAGGTGCGCGATGCTGTAGAGCCGCTTCGATCCCGCGGCACGCGCGACGCCGAAGGCATCGAGCGACTCGCGTACGGCGGCGTCGCCGATCGCATGGATATGCACATTGAAGCCGTTGGCATCGGCCTGCTTGATGAACGCGGCCATCGCGTCGGGCGCGAGATACAGCTTGCCCTTGCTGGTGCCCGGGCTTCCGTCGGCCTTGTTGTAGGGCTCGAGCACGGCGGCGGTCTGCGTCGGGAATTCCAGCACGCCGTCGGCGAATAGTTTGATGAAGTCGGCGCGCACCAGGGGATCGTCGCCCAGCTGGGCGCGCAGGCTCGCGAGCCGCGCGAATTCGGCCGGGGTGTTGTCGCCGCTGCTCTCGAGCGCAATCGTGACGCGCGCGTCGAGTTGTTTGAGTTTCGCCAGGCTCGCGTAGGCGGCGACGGTCTCAGTGTCGGTATTCGCCTCGAGGTAGGCGGTGATGCCGGCCGCGTGCAGCTGCGGCAGGACCCAGCGCAGCTTCTCCAGCCGTTTCTCGGGCGTGGGCTGGTCCATCGCAGAGGTCACGAGGCCGACGGCTCCGTCGACCAGGAAACCCGTGGCGTCGCCCTTCGCGTCGCGCTCGATGCGGCCGTCGTCCGGGTTCGGTGTCTTGCGCGTGATCTTCGCGAGCTCCAGCGCGCGCGAGTTCACCCAGGCCGTGTGGCCGTCGGCGCCCCACAGGAACAGCGGCCGGTCGCGCACGATGGTGTCGAGCTGCTGCCGGGTCGCCTTGAATCCCGCCCCGTTCACGTCGGTGACGACCAGCCACCTGGAGTCCTTGTCCGCCGCGAAGCAGCCGCGGACCTTGTCGATGGCCTTGTCGATGGTGAGCTGCTCGTCTTCCAGACTGCAGCCGCCGCGCGCCAGCGCGCCTTCGGCGGCGTGGATGTGGCTGTCGATGAGGCCGGGCAGCACCGTCGCGCCCGCGGCGTCTATCACCTTGGTGCCGGCGCCTATCCACTGCTTCGCACCGGCGTCGTCACCGACGAAGGCGATGCGGCCCGCGGACATGGCAAGCGCCGTGGCGATTGGTGCGGCGGGGTTCATCGTGCGTATATCGCCGTGCAGGATCACGATGTCGGCGGCCGGGTGGGGTGGCTTCGAATTGCAGGCCACCAAGGCGATGGCGGCGAGCAGCACGTAGGCGTATTTCATCTTGTCATGGTCCAGCGATGGAGGCTGGCCGGTTTATAGCAGGTCCGGCTGCACGGGGAAGCTCGTGGCGGTTCAGCCAGCTTCAACGATCGCCTTGAGCCGCTCGAGAGCCTCGCTCCAGGCGCGGCGATAACCATCGGCCTCGGCGCGGGTTTGCAGACGATCGATGCTCACCATCACCGTGCATTTCGGGCCGGTGCCGTCGAATTTGATTTCGACGGGGGTGGGAAGC
Source organism: Pseudomonadota bacterium (assembly GCA_037200975.1). NCBI lineage: Bacteria > Pseudomonadati > Pseudomonadota > Pseudomonadota bacterium. The sequence goes on from JBBCGI010000001.1 coordinate 4,043,804, forward strand.
GTGAGCCCTTCGTCCTCCGCGATGAGGCGAATGTTCTTGCCCGCCGTGACCTTCTTGATGGTGGCGCGGTTGCCGTCCGCGTTGCGCCAGTGGCCGCCGTCGACGAGTTTCAGGTCGTGCTTCGGACCGAACCACTGGTCGAGGGCCTTGGCGGTCGCGAAGGCCGCGAAACATTTCGCCGGGCTCGCCTTGATGCTCTTGGTCGGGCAGATGGCGAAGCCTTTCGGCTTGCCGTCCCTGGCGAGATCGCCACGCGCGATCTCGTATTCATTGACGATGGTCGTCACCCACCAGGCGTCGGCGACCTTCTGGTCGTCGCGCATCCAGACGCTCAAGGCACGGCGGCCGGGCGCGACACCGCCGTTCTTGTCGAGCGCCTTGAACCACTCGGCGAGCGTCTTGCCGGTGGCTTCTTTGCACGAAGCCTCGCTCACCGCGTGGTCGGATTTGCGTTCGACCTTCATGGGCAGGGAAGTTGCGCGCAATCCTTGCAAGGCAGCAACGCGAGCACCAGGCCGATGATGGTGAACTGCAGCGTGTGATAACCGCCGTTGATCAGGAACAGCTTGAAGCTGCGGCGCTCGAATAGATAGTTGATGCCGAAGCTGCCGGCGACCCACAGCAGGCCCGCGGAGAAGCCCACGGCCGTGCCGAAGATCACGTTCGGCCGCGGCCCGAGGAAATTCGCGAAATTCCACGCGGCCAGGAGTGCGAGCACGAGCGTGGCACCCAGCCGCACGGCGGCGCTGCCGCTTCTGACCTGTTCGTCGCTGAGCCCCGCTTCGCGTTGCCAGGCCTTGCCGAACAGGACCGGGGAATACCACAGACCGCCGAGCAGGAAACACGCGACGGCCGCGGCGACGACGGCGAGATAGTTGATTTCAGGCATGGAGCCTCCCTTTTGTTGTGGAGAGATTCTGCCCGCCGTCCGCCGGCCCGTCTTGGAAAAATGGGAAAAGGGGACATGCCTATTTTCGGAGATGACACATTCCTCATTTCGCCCTGTGCCAGGAAATGAGGAATGTCCCCAGCTCCAAAAATAGGCATGTCCCCTTTACCGGATGACGACGCTTTGGGAGTCGGGGCGGTCGCGGCGTGCCAGCTCGGCGGGCGAGAAGCCGGTGAAACGGCGGAATTCGTTGATGAGATGCGACTGGTCGTAGTAGCCGCATTGCTCGGCCAGCGCGGCCCAGGGCACATGTCCGTCGGCCGTATTGAGCAAAACCAGCGCGCCGCGAAATCTATGCACGCGCGCCAATGCCTTCGGCGTCAAACCCACCTGCTGCTGAAATAGATTGCCGAGGTGTTTGCGCGTGAAGCCGGTCTGCGTCGCGAGATCCTCGATGGAGATGCGACCGCCGCTGGCCGCGATGCGATCAACCGCCCAGCGCACGGCTGGATGGACGATGGTGCGCGGCTTGAGCCGGGCGAGCAGCCAGCGCTCGACACAGCGGAAGCGCGCTTCGAGCGACGGCGTGTTCAGCAGCCGCTCGCGCAGGCGCAACGCGCCGTCGCCGAGCGCATCGGCCAACGCGATGATGCGATCCGACAGGCCATCCATGCGTTCGCCGAGCCACGGAAAGGTGCCGCGCGCGGTGAACGCCACACCTAACAAGGCATTGCCGTGCGGTGCCTCGGTGTCGATCGGCCCCTGGTGCAGGCCCGAGTACCACACGTCCACGAATGGCACGCGATTCTCGGGCGGCCCGGGCTCGATGCGATACTGCGGTGGACCGAGATTGATCAGCAGCTGGCTCTGCCCCGAGGGCAGGATGCGGTCACGTTGATAGGCGGTCTTGCCTTCGCCGAACCACATGCTCGCGACGATTTCCGCGAGGCGTGGGTCGGTCTGCCAGACACTCACGCTCCAGTGCCCGATGGACGACTGGTGCGTGAATGTCTGCAGCCGCGGGTTCAGTCGTTGGTCCAGATCCACCTGAGGATCTCGGGCAGCAACACGCCGCCATGGGCATCCGAATGCGCGCCGTCGCCCCACTGGTGGCGCACCTCGTAACGCGCGCCGAGCGCCTTGTCCTTGTCCGCCTTGGCGTTCGCGTACTCGAATGCCGACAACATCTGCTGGTTCGCCAGGAACCAGCTGCCGTGTTCGTTCGACAGGTCGTGTTCGCCATCCTGTAGATAGATGCGGATCGGCTTGATCGGATTCTTGCGGATCAACGTGGGATACAGATCGCCGCCCGGCACCATGGGTTTGCCGTCGGCGGCCGGAATGTAGCCGATCGACGTGTAACTGCCGATCATGCTGATCACGCGACGGAACACATCCGGCCGCTGCCAGGCCACCGTGAACGCGCAGATCGCGCCGCTCGACGTGCCGCCGATCACGCGTTTTTCCGGGTCGTTGGTCAGGTTGTATTTCTTGCCGACCTCGGGAAGCATCTCGTCGATCAGGAACCGCGCATACGTATCGTCGAGCGCGTCGTATTCCTCCTTGCGATGATCCGGATTCTTCATGTCGAGATCGGTGGGATAGGTCTCGCTGAGATTCCCCGGCGTGATGAAGATTCCGATCGTCACCGGCATCTGGCCCTTCCCGATGAGGTTCTCCATCACCTGCGGCACGCGCAGCGAACCGTTCGGATTCGTCGCGCGCTGGCCATCCTGGAACACCAGCACGTTCGCGGGTTTCTTCGGGTTGTACTGCGCCGGCACCCAGATCCAGTACCGCCGTACCGTGCCCGCGATGATCTTGCTGCGGAATTCGAATGGACCTTCGAGGCGGCCCTTCGGGATGCCTTCCTGCGGCAGCGAATCGGCCGTCAGCGCGTATTCACCGGCGCGGCGCATGAGCGGCTTAACGCCGTCGGCGAACTTGCAGTCCTCGGGGACAGGCTTGATGTAGTAGCTCTTGTAGTTAGCCGCCGCCTTGTCCATGCAGCCGGCGAGGTTGAGGATCTCCACCTTGCGGAAGTCGATCGGGTGCGACTCGCTCTGCAGCGAGATATAGCCGCTGTCGATCAGCGTGCCATCGGGCTTGGTGGTCGAGTTGTACCCATCGACGGCGCCGCCGCCGTACTGCGGCAGCTCGTAGCGCAACACTTCCTTGCCGTTCACGAAATGCGTGATGGTTCCGGAGCCATGCACTTCGAATTCCGCGCGCACCCATTGATCGCCATCGAACGTGGGCGAGGTGGAGTTGAGGCAATGATCCTTGTAGAGCGCGCCCTCGAAGACGATCTCGGTGCCCGGGCTGCACATGTTGGCCGTCGAGCGGGGCTTGCCGTCGCTGTTGCCACCCAGCAATTGCCCTTCGACCGAGATCGGGAAGGTCTGATCGCGCGGCATGGTGCGCGGATCCGGAGAATGCAGCATGGCACCGCTGTTGCGCAGCGCCCAGGCCGGGCCGCCGGGAACCTGTTCGCCGACGAAGCGATATTCGACCACCAGGCGGTAGTAAGAGAACGGATCCTTGTAGAAGAGGTGTCCGAACTGGTTGTCGAAGGTCGGATATTTCTTCTTGTCGTAACGCACTTCGAGCAAACCATTCTCGACGCGGAACGTGTTGGCGAAATTGTCGCCGACTTCGTGTTTGGCGATCTTCGGCGTCCAGCCGGCGAGGTCCTTGCCGTTGAACATCACGATCCAGTCCTGTTTGTCCGCATCCGGATTGGCCACCGGTGTCTGGGCGGATGCGGAGTTGATCAGGGCGAACGCGCAGAGCGCGAGAAATCTGTTACGCATTTTTCTTCCTGTCTTGCGAAGGGGGCGTGACACGGGCCCGGCGCGGTCGCCGCTGTGTTCAGCCATCCTCAGGCCGGGCTGGCGTCGCGAGTATGCGCTGATAGAACGCGAGGTCCAGCCAGCGCCCGAACTTGAAACCCGATTGTTTGACGGTGCCGCAGTGAGTGAAACCGAGCCGCTCGTGCAGCCTGATGCTGACGGCATTCGAGGCGTCGATGCCGCCGACCAGCACGTGGAAGTCCTGCGCTTGCGCGGCCTCCACGATGGCTTCGAGCAAAGCCCGCCCCACGCCCTGGCCGCGAAACCGTGTGTCGACGTACACGGAATGCTCGACCGTGTACTTGTACGCCGGCCGCTCGCGAAACTGTCCATAACTCGCGAAGCCCAGCAACTCACCTGCATCGCTCTCTGCGCCGATGACCGGATAGAGTTTCGCCGCCTTGCCGGCGAACCAGCGGGCCATGTCCGCGTCGGTGCGCAGCTGGTAGTCGTACAACGCCGTGGAATTCGCGATCGCTTCGTTGAAGATCGCGAGGATGGCGGCGGAATGACGCTGCGGTTCGCAGCGGACGAGTTTCATGCGCCCATCTTCAATTGAGAATGACTCATGCGGGAATGCCGGCGATCGTCGCGGGCTTGCGTAGCGGTGCGGCGCGGAACGCGGCGGCGATCGCGCCGCGCAGCGGCTTCGATAGATAGTGGTTGTCGTAGGGAGTCGGGCGCTTGGGCATCCCATCCTTGCGCGGCGTGCGGCCCTGCAGCCACGAGTGGCTGTCGACGAGACCCCAGCACATCACCACGTTCACCTGTTTGAACGACAAGGTGAGATCGAGAAATGCGCGGCCGAGCGCCGCGACCTGTTTGTCGCGCGCGCCGAAATCCGCGGGCAGCGTCGCATCGTGGACGTCGAACTCGGTGATCGCGAGCGAATAACCCATGCCCGTCACATCTTCGAGAAACTTGCGCCAGGCCTTTTCATCGCGCGCGTCGAACACGCGGTTCGCATTGTTGGCCTGGTTCCCGCAGCCGATGTGTGCCTGGATTCCGAGCGTATTGACGGGCACGCCGGTCTTGCGGAAGCGTTCGAGCAGGTGCAACACGCCGTTGCGATGCGCGGCGCTGTCGGGTTCCCAGCCCATGTAATCGTTGTAGACCAGCTCGGTTCCGGGCAACGCCGCGCGCGCGGCGCGAAACGCCGTCTGCAAAACCTTGTCAGGCGAACCCATCGCCTTCGACAACATCGTCTCGCGCATCTCGCCGGTGACGTTGTCGACGGCTTCGTTCACGACGTCCCACGAGACGATGCGTGTGCCGAAAAACGTGCAGGTCCTGGTGATGTGTTCGGTGAGCAGCGCCTCGGCGGCCTTGGCCGGCTCGGCGCCGAAGTCGTAATCGTCAAGCCATTTCGGCAACCAGCGCGGGTGATGCCACAGCAGGCAATGGCCACGCGTGAGCATCCTGTTCGACTCGGCGAAGGCCAGCAGTGTTTCGGCGCGTTCGAATTGAAAGTCGCCCGGCGCCGGCTGGATCGACGGCATCTTCAACGCGTTCTCCGGAACGATGACGCCGCATTGCGAGCGCACCAGTTCCAGATATCGCGGATCCGCGAGGCCACGCCCGCCGAGCGCGGCGCCGAAGTGCAGGCCTTTGGCGTGCGCCAGGGATTCGAGCGAGTCCGCGCCGGACTCGGACACGAGATCTTCGGCGCGCAACGGTACGGCGCCGAGTCCCGCCGACAAACCGGCCCCAAGAATTTCGCGGCGCGACCAGTTCGGCATCGTTCAGCTCTGCAGGTACTTGGCGAGATCGCCGCTCGCGACGCTGCTGTCGAGAAATCCGAAGGTGCCCGACTCGCGAATCTCCTTGGCGGCGCCGATCAAGCCGCTCATGGCGGCACGATACAGCGAGGTTGCGAGGCTTATCCTGCGCACCCCGGCGTCGGCGAGTTCCGCTACGGAAAAAGACTTGCCGCGGATACCGACCATGAAATTGACGGGTTTCCCGAGCGACGAACAGACCGTGCGGACCGCGTCGAGATCCGGCAGCGCCGGTGCGAACAACACATCCGCGCCGGCCTTCTCGTAAGCCTGCAGGCGTTTGATCGTGTCTTCGAGATCGTTGCGGCCGTGTAGATAGTTCTCGGCGCGCGCGGTGAGCGTGAACGGAAACGGCAAGGTGCGCGCGGCCTCGGCGGCCGCAGCAACCCGTTCGGTGGCGAAGCTCAGATCGAAGATCGGCGCCTCTTTCCGCCCGGTGGCATCCTCGATCGAGCCGCCGACCAGGCCCACGCCGGCGGCCATGCGGATGGCTTTCGCGGTGGCATCCGGCGCATCGCCAAAACCCTTCTCGAGATCCGCGGACACCGGCAGCGTGGTCGAGCTGCAGATGAGTTTCGCGTTCGCCAGCGATTCTTCGATGGAGATGCCATGGTCGAGCCGGCCGAGCGTGCCGGCGGCGGCGCCACTCGAGGTGGCCAAGGCGGGGAAACCCAGCGAGCTCAGGATTCTCGCGGAGCCGCCGTCCCAGCAGTTTGCGATGACGAATGTGCCTTTGGCGTGTTGGGCACGAAATCGTTGCGCGCGCTCTGCTTGTGCTTGTTCGCCCATGACGCCCCCGTATTGAAGGGCCAAGTCTAGCTGCTGGGCGCGGCGACGTAATCCATGACTTGAAGGTAACCGCCCCGAATCCGCTCAATCCAGACGTTTCTTGAAGCGCGCCACCGCGATGCCCAGCATGACGGTCAGAAACACCGCGAGCTTGGCGAGCTGCGGCCACACCTCGGGCAGATCGGCGCCGCGCAGCATGATGCCGCGGATGATCACGTTGAAATGCGTCAGCGGCAGTACCTGTGCAATCCATTGCGCGGCCACCGGCATTCCCTCGAACGGGAACATGAAGCCCGACAGCAGGATGGAGGGCAGCAGCGTGATGAAGGCCAGCTGAAATGCCTGGAACTGGGTTTGCGCCAGCGTGGAAACGAACAGGCCGAGCCCGAGCGTGGCGGCGATGAACACCAGCGTTGCGGCGTACAGATTGGCAAGATTGCCGACCACCGGGACGTTGAACAGCGCGGAACCCACGATCATGATGAGTGAGGTTTGGATGAGCCCGATGCCCACGTACGGCAGTAGTTTGCCCACCATGAGCTCGAGGCGCCCGAGCGGCGTGGCGATCAGCAGCTCGAGATTGCCGCGTTCGCGCTCGCGCACGATGGCTCCGGAAGTGAACAGCACCATCGTCATCGACAGGATGACGCCGATCAGCGCGGGCACGATCTGCACGGCGGTGCGTTTTTCGGGGTTGTACAACGTGCGGATCTCGATGCGGCGCGGCGCCATGCGTTTGCCACCGGAATAGGGGCCTTCACCGTGCCGGGAGAGGATGGGCAGCGTGGCGATGCCGCCCGCGACGCCGGCGAGGCTGGGCTGCGATCCATCGACCAGGATCTGCACCACGGGGCGCGTATCCGATTGCAGGCGCCGTTCGAAATCGCGCGGGATCACGACCGCCATGCTGGCGCGTCCTTCGCGCATGAGCCGGTCCAGCTCGGCAGATGAGGCGGTGGTGTAGCTGACGTGTACGACCTGCGTGGCGCGCAGCTGCGCGATGAATTCGCGCGACATCGACGTGTTCGCATCGTCCTGGATCACAGTGGCGAGATTGCGCACGTCGTAGTTGATCGCGTAGCCGAACAACGTGATCTGCATGAGCGGCACGCCGACGATCATGCCGAAGGTCACGCGGTCGCGGGACAACTGCCGCACCTCCTTGGTGGCGACGGCGCGCAGGCGGCGCAACGAGGCGAGAAACCTGTTAGCCGCCATATTTTCCGGCCCGCGTGGCGACCACGAACACGTCTTCGAGGCTCGCCTGCGTGCGCTCGATGCGCGCGTCGATGCCGTGTTGCTGCAGCAGGGCACGCAGCTTGTCTCCCGCATCCCGCTCACCCCGGTCCGCGAGCACGCGCAGGCGGATGCCGAGTTGCGTGACGCCATGCACCCAGGGCAATGCCCGGATCAGTTGCGGCGCGGCGCTGCCGTCGGCGCCCTCGATCTCGAAGATGTCGGCTTCGACCCCGGCCATCAACTCGCGCGGCGTTCCTTCGGCCACCACCTTGCCCTCGGCGATGATCGCGAGGCCGTGGCAGCGCTCGGCTTCGTCCATGTAGTGCGTCGAAACGAGGATCGTGGCGCCGGCCTCGGCGAGCTGGAACAACCGTTCCCAGAAATCGCGGCGGCTCTGCGGATCGACCGCGCTGGTCGGCTCGTCGAGCAGCAACAGCTCGGGTGAATGCAGGGTCGCCGCCGCCAGCGCCAGGCGCTGCTTCTGGCCGCCGCTCATCGTGCCGGCGCGCTGCCTGCGCAGTTTCTCGAGGTTGTAGGTGACGCGTTGCTCTGCGATGCGCGCCTCGACGTCGCCTTCGAGCCCGTACAGGTCTGCGATGAAACGCAGATTTTCGTCGCAGGTCAGGTCTTCCCACAGGGAAAATTTCTGCGGCATGTAGCCGAGCCGGCGGCGGATGGCTTCGGCATCCCTGACGACCGAGAGGCCAAACACCTCCGCGTGGCCATCGCTGGGCAATAACATGCCGCACAACATGCGCAGCGTGGTGGATTTTCCGGAACCGTTGGGGCCGAGGAATCCGTAGATGCGGCCGGAGGGGATGTCGAGGTCGATGTGATCCACCGCGACCTTGTCGCCGAACTTGCGCGTGAGCTGCCGCGCGGAAATGGCCGTGCCGCCACCGCCGGCAACAGCGGCGCTGTTCACGGCGCTGCCAGCTCGAGCGATACGTCCACGGGCACGCCCGAGGGCAGCTGCGCCGCCTCGGCGTCGTCGAACACGACTTCGCAGAGGAAACTCAGGCGCGAACGGTCGGCCGCGGTGAGCGAGTAGTAAGGCGTGAATTCGGCTTCGCTGGCGATGAAGCGCACCTGGCCCTTGAAGGTGCGATCCACGCCGTCGACGCGCAGCGTGGCGGGCGTGCCGATCTTCACCTGCGCGCGGATCGGGGTCGGCACGTGGATGCGCGCAAATGGCGCGGCGTTGGTCAGCAATACCGCGACCGTGGCGCCACGCGCGGGTTTTTCACCGAGGTGAAATGGCAGCGAATCGATGGTGCCGTCGATCGGCGAGCGCACTTCGAGGCGCGACGAGGTGGTCTCGAGGCCGGCCAGATTGGCGCGCGCGCTGTCGGCCGCCTGCCGTGCCTGTGCAAGCTGTTCGCTGCGCGTGCCTTCCTGCAGCTCGCGCAGGTCGGCTTCGGCCTCGTGGAGATTGGCTTCGGCGGTGCTGGCGGCGGCGACCTGCCGGTCGGCGTCCGATTTGCTGACCAGGCTGCGCGCCACGAGACCCAGCAAACGATCGCGTTCGCGCACGGCGTCGTCGCGTTGCGCGCGGGCGGCGTCGCGGCGCGCGGCGGCCGCGCGAATGCTGGTGACGCGCGGGCCGTTCTTCAGTTCGTCGACGCGCGCCTCGGCTTCGGCGAGTTGCGCGCGTGCGGCATCGAGCACGGCCTTCGACAGCGCGCGGTCTTGCACGACGACCACATCGCCGACCTTGACGGCGGCACCTTCGGCCAGCGGCAGGGACACGATGGATTCGTTGGCGTCGGCGACCAATTCGACGCGGTCGCGTTCGAGGGTGCCGGGCAGGGCGTCTTCGTCGTGCCGCGAACAGGCGGCGAGGGTTGCCGTGGCCGCCAGCAGGGCCAGCGTGCGTTTATTCATGACGCGAACTCGAAGCGCATCGACAGATCTACCGCCTGCACGTGTTTGGTGATGGCGCCGATGGAAATGTAGTCGACGCCGGTCAGCGCGATCTCGCGCACGGTCGCCAGCGTCACGCTGCCGGACGCCTCGAGCTTGGCGCGCGCGCCGCTGGCGCGATTGCGCTCCACCGCGATACGCATGTCGTCGTTCGTGAGTTCGTCGAGCATGATGATGTCCGCGCCGGCCGCAAGCGCGTGGTCGAACTCATCCAGCGTTTCGACTTCGACTTCGACTGGTACGCCCGGAGAAATCCGGCGGGCAGTCGCGACGGCGGTGCCGATCGAACCCGCGGCGATGATGTGATTCTCCTTGAGCAGCACCATGTCGTAGAGGCCAAGACGGTGGTTCTGGGCGCCGCCGCAGCGCGCGGCATATTTCTGCGCGAGCCGCAGGCCCGGCAGCGTCTTGCGTGTATCGAGGATGCGGCATTTGGTGCCGGCGATGGCTTCGACGAAGCGGCTCGCCGCCGTGGCCGTCGCTGACAAAGTCTGCAGGAAATTCAGCGCCGTACGTTCTGCGGTGAGAATGGGGCGCGCGGCCCCGGAAATCTTGAGCAGAGGCGCGTCCGCGAGGATGCGTGCGCCATCGGCGGCCTGCCATTCGAGGCGGATAGCCGGATCGAGTTGTTTGAAGGTCGCATCGACCCAGTCGGTGCCGCAGAGGATCGCGGACTCACGCGCCACGATGGTGGCGCGGACCTGTTGGGACTCGGGAACCAGGGCGGCGGTGACATCACCGCCGCCCAAGTCTTCTGCAAGCGCGGCAGCGACCTGCCGCGCAACGATGTCGCTAGAGACCCGTTCGATCAGAAGGGCAGGCCGTGAGATGAACCTGCCATGCACAACAACATTGGGAACGACAGGATGAAGTTCGTGCGCGACGCGTAGAGCGCCACCTTACGGGCCTTGGCTTTTTCTTCGTCGCTCGCGGGTTTAATACCGAGAATCTTCTTCTGATTCGGCCAGATCAGACCCCAGACATTGAACAACATGATGGTGCCGAGCCAAGCTCCAATACCGATTTTCAGATGATAGAAGCTGCCGCCGTCGATCGTTGCGCCCAGTGTGAATGCCGGGACGAAGTTGGCGCCTAGCAACCACGCTCCCGCAAGCCAAGTCGCGAGTGCAGCCCAGCGGAACCAGAACAACGCGCGCGGCGCAATGTACTTATTGACGCCAGCACCGCCGGGCCCCCCCTTATCCGCCGCCGCGTCGGCCAGACCCGGGGTCTGAACGGCGTTGAAGTAATAGAGCAGGCCAATCCAGAACACACCGGCAACGATGTGCACCCAGCGTGCTAGCGCCAATTGATTGAATACGATGCCCGACTCGACGGTCGAGCTCAGTCCTACAGCAAGAAGAACCGCCAGCACGATGCCAGTGACAAGTGCGTAACGGTGATTCGTGAATATTTTCATTGTCTTAATCTCCCCGGTGAGCGGTTTGAAGAATAGGGGACGAGCCCCCATAATTCAACGCGCTCAGCGCGGCCGACCCCATGATTGAACGCCCGCCATCCCCATGCATCAAAGTCTGTGTGCTTGCAGGTACGCGATGCGTCGGTTGTTTGCGGACCGTCGATGAAATCGCCGCCTGGGGCGCGATGGGCGCGCAAGCGCAGTGGGCACTCATCAGGGTGCTCGAGGAAAGGAGAAAGTTCGTGGCCGAAGACGTCGTCAGTCGAATCAAGACCCATATCGGGTCCAATCCCGCGGTGCTGTTCATGAAGGGCACGCCGGATTTTCCACAGTGCGGGTTTTCCGCCCAGGCCGTGGCCGCATTGCGCGCCTCGGGTGTCAGTGATTTCCACCACGTGAACATTTTCGAAGATCCCGAGCTGCGTGAAGCGCTCAAGAAGTTCTCGAACTGGCCCACCTACCCGCAGCTGTATGTGAACGGCGAGCTGCTCGGCGGCTGCGATATCGTGCTCGACATGCACCGCAGCGGGGAGCTCAAGAAGACTCTCGCGGAAGCCGGAGCGAAGTAGCGGTTGAAGAGGGTGCCGGGTGAGGAAAGTGAGGAGAGCCGCTCTCCCCACTTTCCTCACCCGGCACCCTCTTCAACCGGGCCGCCCCACAGGGCCTGCGCGCGGACGTCCGCCTTGCGCCACACCCCGTCGAGCGCGTTGCACACTTCGCAGAAGATGTCGGCGGTGCGCTCGGCATCGTATTTGGCCGAGTGCGCTTCGTTCGAATCCCAGATGACTCCACAGACCTGCGCGGCTTTGGCCAGCACGGTCTGGCCAAATGCGGCACCGGCCAGCGTGGCGGTGTCGAAGCACGAGAACGGGTGGAACGGATTGCGCTTGATCTCGGCGCGCGCGACGGCGGCGTTCATGAAGCCAAGATCGAACGCAGCGTTGTGACCGACCAGCACCGCCCGGCGGCAATCCTGCGCTTTCATCGCCGCGCGGATTTCCGTGAAGACGCGCCCGAGTGCGTCTTTCTCCGGCAGCGCCGGACGCAGCGGATGAAACGGATCGATGCCGTTCACGGCCAGCGAGGCGGGCTCCAGATTGGCGCCTTCGAACGGACGCACGTGGTACTGGTGCGTTTCGCCGCGCCGCAGCCGCCCGTCGGGCCCGAACTCGATGAGCACCGCCGCGATCTCGAGCAGCGCGTCGGTCGCGCAGTTGAACCCGCCGGTCTCGACGTCGACGACCACGGGCAGGAAACCGCGAAAGCGCCGGCTCATCAGTGGCGCACTCGGCGTTTCGACCGCGATCTCGGGGCTGGCCGGTGAGACGACTTCTTCCATCAGGCGGCCAGCTGCCAGGCGACCGGTTCGTTCGCGCGCATCGGCACGAGGTTTCCGTCGCCCAGCGGGTAGTTAGCCGGCGGGCGCCATTCGCGCTTCACGAGCGTGATTTTCTCCGTATTACGCGGCAGGCCGTAGAAATCCGCGCCGAAGTCGGACGCAAACCCTTCGAGCTTGTCGAGCTTGCCCGCCGACTCGAACGCCTCGGCGTACAGCTCGATGCCCGCGTGCGCGGAGAACATGCCGGCGCAACCGCAGGCGTTTTCCTTGGTGTGCTGCGCGTGCGGCGCGCTGTCGGTGCCGAGAAAGAACCGCGGATTGCCACTCACGGCGGCCGCGAGCAGGGCTTCGCGATCCGCTTCGGTCTTGAGGATCGGCAGGCAGTAATAGTGCGGGCGGATACCGCCCTCGAAAAGCGCGTTGCGATTGTGCAGCAGGTGCTGGGGAGTGATGGTCGCGCCGACGCCGTCGCGCGCGCCGCGCACGAAATCCGCCGCGATCTTGGTCGTGATGTGCTCGAACACGACGCGCAGCTGCGGAAAACGCTCGATCGTCGGCGCCAGCACTTCGTCGATGAAGCGCGTCTCGCGGTCGAACACGTCCACGTGACGCGCGGTCACTTCGCCGTGCACGAGCAGCGGCAGCCCGAGCTCGCTCATGCGCTCGAGCACCGCGTCGATGCGGCGGATGTCGGTGACGCCGGAATCCGCGTTGGTGGTTGCACCGGCGGGGTACAGCTTGCAGGCGAACACCGCGCCGCTGTCCTTGGCGCGCACCATTTCGGCCGGATCGCTGCGATCGGTCAGGTACAGCGTCATCAGCGGCGTGAAACGCGCGCCGCGGTCATCGCCCGGGGGCAATGCGGCCAGGATGCGTGCTCGATATTCGAGAGCCGCGGCCGTCGTGGTGACTGGCGGCTTCAGATTGGGCATCACGATGGCGCGCGCGAATCGCGCCGCGGTAAACGGCAAAACAGCCGCCAGCGCGGCGCCGTCGCGCAAGTGCAGGTGCCAGTCATCGGGGCGGCGAATCTCGATTTGCATTCAATGTCCCGCTGCGATAGCGGTGGCCTGCAAAAATGTCATGGATGGAGTGCGCAAAAACGCGCCGTAAGCTGCTGTGTGGATTGAGGTTTGCTTGACCGGAGGCACTCAAGAAACGATCATATCGCGCCTTGTTTTCCCCGCCCCCTTACCTCACTTACAACGCGGCGCATGCTAGCACAGCGCTTGAGCTTTTCTTTGCGCCGCAGTTGGCCGGAATTGGACTCGTATGACGGAAATTATGAAGCTCGAAGATCAGGATCCGATCGAGACACGCGAGTGGCTCGAGTCGATCGATTCAGTATTGAAAACTCAAGGCGCGGAGCGCGCGCATTACCTGCTCGAGCAGCTGATCGATTTCACGCGCCGCTCCGGCGCCTATCTTCCGTTCCGTCCGAACACCGCGTATCTCAACACGATTTCGACCGCGCACGAACCTTCCTATCCGGGCAATCGTGAATTCGAGAAACGCATCGAAGCGTGCATCCGCTGGAACGCACTCGCGATGGTGCTCAACGCGAACAAGGTGTCGAGCGAATACGGCGGCCACCTGTCGACCTACGCGTCGTCAGCCACATTGTACGAAGTGGGCTTCAACCATTTCTGGCGCGCCGCCTCGGAGCAGCATCCCGGTGACATGGTGTTCGTGCAGGGTCACGCCTCGCCCGGCATCTACGCGCGTGCGTTCCTCGAAGGCCGGCTGAGCGAAGACCAGCTGCGGCATTTCCGCCAGGAAGCTTCCGGCGACGGGCTGTCGTCGTATCCGCATCCCTGGCTGATGCCCAACTTCTGGCAATTCCCGACCGTGTCGATGGGCCTCGGGCCCATGATGGCTATCTACCAGGCGCGTTTCCTGCGTTACATGGAAAACCGCGAGATGGTGCCCGTCTCGGACCGCAAGGTCTGGGCCTTCCTCGGCGACGGCGAGATGGACGAGCCCGAGAGCATGGGCGCGCTGACGCTGCCGGTGCGCGAGAAACTCGACAACCTCGTGTTCGTCGTCAACTGCAACCTGCAGCGGCTCGACGGTCCGGTGCGCGGCAACGGCAAGATCATCCAGGAGCTCGAGGCCGCGTTCATGGGTGCCGGCTGGAACGTCATCAAGGTCGTCTGGGGCTCGCGCTGGGATCCGCTGCTGGCGCGCGACAACGACGGTCTGCTCAAACGCGTGATGGAAGAGTGTGTCGACGGCGAGTACCAGAATTTCAAGGCGAAGGGCGGCGCGTACACACGCGAGAACTTCTTCGGCAAGTATCCCGAGCTCAAGGAGATGGTCGCCAACATGTCGGACGACGACATCTGGCGCCTGAATCGCGGTGGCCACGACGCGCGCAAGGTGTTCGCGGCCTACACGGCGGCGATGAATCACAAGGGCCAGCCCACCGTGATCCTGGCGAAGACCGTCAAGGGTTTCGGTCTAGGCAAGGCGGCCGAAGGCCAGATGGTGGCCCACCAGCAGAAGAAGCTGGACGAGGCCGCGCTGCGCGACGTGCGCGACCGTTTCAACATCCCGCTCACCGACGAACAGGTGGGCAAACTCGCGCTCGTGAAGCCGGCGGACGACGCGCCGGAGATGAAATACCTGCACGAGCAGCGCAAGTCGCTCGGTGGCTATCTACCCGCGCGCAAGATCGTGGCCAAGCCGCTGGTCATCCCGGAGCTGTCCGCGTTCAGCGCGATGCTCGAGGGCACGGGCGACCGCGAGATCTCCACCACGATGGCGTTCGTGCGCATCCTCACGATGCTGCTCAAGGACAAGAACATCGGCAAAAACGTCGTGCCGATCGTTCCCGATGAAGCGCGTACCTTCGGCATGGAAGGCCTGTTCCGCCAGATCGGCATCTACAGCTCCGCCGGCCAGCTCTACACGCCGGTCGATTCCGACCAGCTCATGTCCTATCGCGAGGACAAGAAGGGCCAGATGCTCGAAGAGGGCATCAACGAGGCGGGTTCGACCTGCTCATGGATCGCCGCCGGCACGGCGTATGCGAATCACGGCACGCACATGGTGCCGTTCTACATCTACTACTCGATGTTCGGCTTCCAGCGCGTCGGCGACTTCTACTGGGCCGCGGGCGATCTGCGCACGCGCGGCTTCTTGTTGGGTGCGACCGCAGGCCGCACGACGCTCGCGGGCGAGGGCCTGCAGCACCAGGACGGACACAGCCTGCTGCACGCGGCTACCGTGCCGAACTGCGTCGCCTACGACCCGACCTACGCGTACGAGCTCGCCGTGATCATCCAGGACGGCATGCGGCGCATGTTCGCGAACGACGAGAGCGTCTTCTATTACATCGCGGTGATGAACGAGAACTACGTGCAGCCCGCGCTGCCGAAGGGCGTCGAGGAAGGCATCCTCAAGGGCATGTACCTGTTGCAGACCGGCGGTGCCGGCAAGGTGCGTGTCTCGTTGATGGGCTCGGGCACGATCCTGCGTGAAGTCATCGCGGCGGCGGACATCCTCGCCAAGGACTTCAACATCCCCTCCGACATCTACAGCGCGCCGAGTTTCTCGGAGCTGCGCCGCGAGGCGCTCGAGATCGAACGCTGGAACCGGCTGCATCCCGCCGAGACGCCGCGCACGCCATACGTCAAGCAGGCGTTGTCGAAGGCCACCGGGCCGTTCATCGCCGCCACCGACTACATGCGTGCCTGGCCCGACATGATCCGCGAGTGGGTGCCGGGCCGTTTCGTGACGCTCGGCACCGACGGCTTCGGCCGCTCGGACGGCCGCAGCGCGTTGCGCAAACATTTTGAAGTCGATGCGAAGAACATCGTCTATGCCTCGTTGCATGCGCTCGCCGAAGAAGGCGCGCTCGACAAAGGCACGCTCCGGACCGCGCTCAACAAGCTCGGCCTCGACCCTAACAAGCTGGATCCGCAGAAAGCATGAGCACGGTTGAAGTAAAAGTCCCCGACATGGGGAATTTCGAGTCGGTGACCGTCATCGACGTGCTGGTCAAGCCGGGCGACGTCATCGACATCGATACGCCGCTGGTCACGCTCGAGACCGACAAGGCCACGATGGACGTGCCGTCCACGGTGAAGGGCGTCGTCGAGAAGGTGCACGTCGCGAAGGGCGGTTCCGTCGCAGCCGGCGCGCTGATCGTCAGCGTGAAATCCGACGCAGCTTCGAGCGCCGCCACGCCCGCCGCGGCTCCGCCTCCTGCCGCGACGAAAGCCGCGGCGCCGCCGGCCAGCGCCGCGCCCGCGCCGGCTCCCGCGGTCATCGGTTCGATCGACGTGCGCGTGCCCGACATGGGCAGCTTCGATTCCGTGGCCGTCATCGACGTGCTCGTGAAGCCCGGCGATACGGTCGATTTCGACACGCCACTCGCCACGCTCGAGACGGACAAGGCCACGATGGACGTCCCGTCCACGGCCAAAGGCGTGGTCGAGAAAGTGCATGTCGCCAAGGGTGGCAAGCTGTCGCCCGGCGCGCTGGTCGTCACGGTGAAAGGCGTTTCCGTCGCGGCTCCCGCAGCCGCGGCAAAGCCTGCGGCCGCCGCGGCGCCTGAAAAGCCGGCATCTATCGCCAGGCCAGCCGCGCCGCAAGGCGTCCAGCAGGTGCTGGCACCGGCGCGCGGCGGATTGCCACCCGTCGACGAAGCCAGCTTCGGCGCGGCGCATGGCTCGCCTTCGGTGCGCAAATTTGCCCGTGAGCTCGGCGTGAATCTCGGCAGCGTGCGCGGCAGCGGCGAGAAGGGCCGCATCCTGCTCGACGACGTGAAGGCCTTCGTGAAGCTGGTGATGTCGGGCGGTGGCCCGGTCGCCGCGGCTCCCGCGCTGCCGAAGGCACACAACTACGACGCGTCCGCCTTCGGTGAGGTCGAGATCAAGCCGCTGAACCGCGTGCAGAAGATCTCCGGGCCTCGTCTGCAGGCGGCGTGGATCAACATCCCGCACGTCACGCAGTTCGACGAGTCGGACATCACCGAGCTCGAGAAACTTCGTGGCACGCTCAAGGAAAAAGCCGCCGCCGCGGGCGTCAAGGTGACGCCGCTGGCGTTCATCGTCCAGGCGGCGGTGCGCGCGATGCGCGAGTTCCCGACGCTGAACAGCCAGCTCGATGACGCGGGCCAGAACCTGGTGCTCAAGAAATTCTTCAACGTCGGCTTCGCGGCCGACACGCCGAACGGCCTGCTCGTGCCCGTGATCAAGGGCGCCGACAAGCTGGACGTGTTCGCGGTCGCCAAGGCGCTCGGCGACCTCAGCGCGAAGGCGCGCGACGGCAAACTACCCGGCGCCGACATGCAGGGCGCGGGATTCACGATCTCGAGCCTGGGCGGCATCGGCGGCACGATGTTCACGCCGATCATCAATTCACCCGAGGTGGCCATCCTCGGTGTGTCGAAGTCCGCGATGAAACCCGTCTGGGACGGCAAGCAGTTCGCGCCGCGATTGCTGCTGCCGCTGTCGTTCTCGTACGACCATCGCGTCATCGACGGCGCGCTCGGCGCGCGCATCGCGAAGTTCCTCGCGGATACGCTCGCGAAACCCGCCGATCTCGTCGGGGCGATGTCGTGAGCCGGATCGACCTGACCGTTCCCGACCTCGGCAATTTCGACGAGGTCGCCGTGGTCGACGTGCTCGTCAAAGTCGGCGACGTGATCGAAGTCGAGACGCCGCTGGTCACGCTCGAAACCGACAAGGCGACGATGGATGTGCCGTCCACCGCCGCGGGCACCGTCACGGAAGTGCTGGTGCAGAAGGGTGGCAAGATCGCCAAGGGCGGATTGATCGCGCGTGTGGAAGGGACCGAGGCGGCCAAACCCGCGGCGCCAGCGCCGGCGAAAGCTGCCGCCGCGCCGGCCACGAAGACGCCTGCACCCGCACCCGCCGCCGCGCCTGCACGCACCGCGTCGCCGCCTCCGGCTCCCAAGCCGTCGAAGCCGCTCAAATCCGACGTCCCGCACGATCGCGAAACACAGTTGCTGGTGCTGGGCGCGGGGCCCGGCGGGTATACCGCGGCATTCCGCGCGGCCGACCTCGGGCTCAAGGTCACGCTCGTGGAGCGCTGGCCCATGCTGGGGGGCGTGTGTCTCAACGTCGGCTGCATTCCATCCAAGGCACTGCTGCACGCGGCCAAGGTCATCGACGAGGTTGGTGAGATGAGCCGCCACGGCGTCGTGTACGGCGCGCCGCAGATCGATCTGCCGAAGCTGCTCGAATGGAAGAACAGCGTCGTCAAGAAGCTGGTCGGCGGCCTTTCGATGCTGGCGAAGCAGCGCAAGGTCGAAGTGGTGCAGGGCACGGGCAAGTTCGCGAGCCCGCATGTCGTCGAAGTCATCGGCCCGGATGGCAAGAGCCAGAAGATCCGCTTCGAGCAATGCATCATCGCGGCCGGTTCGGAACCCATCAAACTACCGTTCATCCCCGACGATCCGCGCGTCATCGATTCCACCGGCGCGCTCGAGCTCGGCGGCGTGCCGCAGCGGCTGCTGGTGATCGGCGGCGGCATCATCGGCCTGGAAATGGCCACCGTGTACGCCGCGCTCGGCGCGAAACTTTCGGTGGTCGAGCTCACCGGGCAGCTGATGCCGGGCGCCGATCCGGATCTCGTCAAGCCGCTCGAGAAACGTCTCAAGGCGCGCTACGAGCAGATCCTGCTCAACACCAAAGTGACCGGCTGCACGGCGAAACCCGAAGGCCTCGCCGTGGAATTCGAAGACGCCAGCGGCAAACGCACCGATGTCTTCGATCGCGTGCTGGTGGCCGTCGGCCGCAGCGCCAACGGCAAGCGGCTCAATCTCGAGTCGGCCGACATCGACGTGAGCGACCGCGGTGTCATCCCGGTCGACAAGCAGATGCGCACCAACCTGCCGCATGTGTTCGCGATCGGCGATCTCGTGCCGGGTCCGATGCTGGCTCACAAGGCCATGCATGAGGCCAAGGTGGCGGCCGAAGTCGCCGCGGGCCAGAAGAGTTATTTCGACGCGCGCGTGATTCCGTCGGTTGCGTACACAGATCCGGAAGTGGCCTGGGTGGGCCTCACGGAAACCGATGCCAAGAAGAACGGCACGGCCTACAAGAAGGGCCAGTTCCCGTGGGCGGCGAGCGGCCGATCGCTGGCGCTGGGCCGCGACGAGGGTTTCAGCAAGCTGCTGTTCGACCCGGCGACGCATCGTGTGCTCGGAGGCGGCATGGTCGGGCCGAACGCGGGTGAGCTGGTCGCCGAAGTGGCGCTGGCCATCGAGATGGGCGCGGATGCGGCCGACATTGGCCTCACGATCCATCCGCATCCGACGCTGTCGGAGACGGTGGCGCTGTCAGCCGAGGCGTTCGAAGGAACGCTCACGGACCTCTACATTCCGAAACGCGCCTGAACGGTCAGAGCGTGTGGGCGGTGGGCGCGGCGGCGGTCAGTTCGCTGGTCGGCGCGGCACCGAACGCGTAGTCGACGATCACGCGCACGGCCAGTGTGTCGTCGACGCTCCAGTTCGAAACATCGAGGCACACCGAGCGCTGATCGGCGCTGACCGGCGATTCATTGGCTGCGGCACCGATGTGCAAGCTGCCGAGCGTGGGCGCTCCGGCATCGCGCTCCAGCCAGGCAGACTCGCTCCTGGGCACGCGCGCCTGGACCCGGATATCGGCGATGCGCGCCGCCGACGGAATGGCGGCGCACAGGGCGATGGCCTGGGCAGTACGTTCGCTGCAGGAAACCGGACCGACTTCGTCGGGCTGTGAGGCGATCCGGCAGGGCGGCAATTGCGCGAGCGACTCGGCCGACCCGGTCTCTCCATTACGCGCCGGGATCGTGCTGCCGCTGGCGCCAGTCGCGTCCGGGTTCGCGGCCTCGGCCTGCTGCCGCTGCAGCGCGGAGAATTCGGCGAATTGTTTGGCGAGCGTGGCTTCCATCGTGGCGCGCATCTCTTCCTTGGCGCTGACCGCGCGCAACGCCGACCAGGCATAACCGCCGACGATGCAGCCGATCATCAACGCGACGGTTGCGAGCAAGGAACGCAGGCGCTTTTTCTTCGGCCGCGTTTCGCTCGGCGCGCGATTGCGGACCAGCTGGAAAATGGCCGTGAGCATGGTGGCGAGCGCGCCGATGATGGCGGCGATAATGGTTTCGGAAATACCCATCGGAAACCTCAAAAACAAGCGCGCGGCCAGTGTAGACCGGCGCTTTCCCGCGGCAGCGCGGGGCCTTTCGGCAGTGGGTACTGGTTCACACTTCGTGGAGCGCCCGTGTGTGGCGCGGTGCCGGACGCGTCAGGCGAGGGTCCGCAGCCTCTCGAGATAGGCGTTTTCGTCGGGCGGTTTGCCCGCTCGTTGCGCTTCCCACAGCGCTTCGGCGAGCTTCTCCAGCATGAGATGTTCGGCCTCGTGCGCTCCGCCGTACTTGGCGGCGAGTTTCGCGTGTATTTCGGAGATTCCGGCCGGGCGGTTGGTCGCCACCTGTTCGCGGATCGCGAGGTGCAGGCCCATGTGCAGCCAGGGGTTGAGCTGGCCGGAGCGCGGTGAGTAGTTAGCAAGGTCGGCCGCCGCGGATTCCACGATGACGTGGTATTCCGGGTGTTCCGAAATGATCGCGACGATCTGTTTGTCCAGCGGCGAGAGCGTGTGCTGGCCCTTGTACCTGCGCCATGCCGCGCGATAGGACTCGCGCAGCTGGTCGCGCGATTGACCGGCGAAGATCATGGAGTCCGGCCCGCGGCCGCGATTATCTTGCGTCGCAAGGGGTATTCGCACATATCGTTGACTAGGCACCTGTCGCATGCGGGTTTCAGCGCCTTGCAAACGTAGCGGCCATGCAGGATGAGCCAGTGATGAGCGTCATGAGCGAATTCCCCGGGCGTAAATTTGAGCAGCGCATCTTCCACGTCCCTAGGTGTTTTCCCCGGCGCAAGCCGCGTGCGATTGGCGACGCGAAAGATGTGTGTGTCGACCGCTATTGTCGGCTCTCCGAAGATTGTGTTGAGGACCACGTTCGCAGTTTTGCGACCCACTCCCGGTAAAGCTTCGAGGGACTCGCGCGTGCGGGGTACTTCGCCGCCGTGTTCGTCGGCGATTGCCGACGCCGTGGCAATCACGTTTTTCGCCTTGGCCTTCCACAGACCGATCGTCCGGATGTACTGCGAAAGTTTTTCCGCGCCGAGGTCGGCGATCGCGCGCGGCGTGCGCGCGACCGGGAAGAGCTTACGGGTAACCGCATTTACGCTCTTGTCCGTGGCCTGTGCGGAAAGGATGACCGCGACGAGCAGTTCGAACGGCGTCTCGTATTCGAGCTCCGTGGTCGGATGCGGATTGGCCACGCGGAACCGTTCGAAGATCACGCGGCGCTTGGCTGCATTCATGGGCGGGTTTTCATTGCCGGGGGTTTCACGGCGCCGGCCGCGCACCGCGCTTCTTGGCGGCGAGCGTGGCGGCGCGTTCCGCCGCGCGCCGCGCGATGCGTTCGTTGTGGGCGTGATAACGCGCACGGGAATCTTCCGCCGGCGGCAGCGTGAGCGTGCGCAGCGGACTTCCGAGCAGCGGAATCATCACGATGCAATCCACCGGGCACGGCGCGACACAGAGCTCGCAGCCCGTGCACAGCTCCGCGATGACGGTGTGCATGCGGCGCGGCGCGCCGGCGATCGCGTCGACCGGGCAGGGTGGCAGACATTTGGTGCAGCCGATGCAGCGAGCTTCGTCGATGAATGCGACGGTGGGCGCGGCTTCGAGGCCGTTGTCCTTGTTGAGCTGCCGCGGTTCGCGCGCGAGCAACTGCGCCAGCGCGACGATCGTTTCCGTGCCACCCGGCGGGCACTGGTTGATGTCGGCGTCGCCGCTCGCGACGGCCTCGGCGTACGGCATGCAGCCCGAGTACCCGCAGCGCGTGCATTGAGTCTGCGGCAGCAGGCGATCGATCGCGACAGCCAGCGCGTCGGACATCGCCGCCTCAGGTGACTTTCATTCCAGGCTTCGCGCCGCTGTCGGGCGAAAGCAGGAACACGTCGGGGCCGTCGTCGCCGCTGGCGCACAACACCATGCCTTCGGAGACGCCGAAACGCATCTTGCGTGGCTCGAGATTCGCGATCATCACGACCTGGCGGCCGATGAGTTTGGCGGGGTCATAGGCCGAGCGGATCCCCGAGAACACGTTGCGCTGCTCGCTGCCGAGATCGAGCGTCAGCTGCAGCAGTTTGTCCGAACCCTCGACGAACTTCGCGTCGAGCACGTTGGCGACGCGCAAATCGAGCTTCGCGAAATCTCCAATCGCGACTTTTCCGGGGGCGGCGGCGGCAGGTGTATTCACTTCGTTACTCTTCTTCTTCGCAGGTTGTGCGTCGGTTTTCTTCTCGGGCGCGGGCCCGGCAGGCGCCGCGATCAATTGCGCGACGACCTTCGGGTCGAGGCGCGTGGCCAGCGGTTGGTACGTTTCGATCGGATGATCCAGCAACGGAGTGGCGACCGACTCCCACTCGGCGAACGAGATATTGAGGAACTTGCCGGCCTTCTCCGCCATCTGCGGCATGACCGGCGCGAGGTAACTCATGAGTACACGAAACAGGTTGATGCCTTGCGTGCACACGGCCATGACTTCGGCGGCCTTTGCGGGGTCCTTGGCCAGCGCCCAGGGCTTGTGGGCGTCCACGTACTGGTTGGCGCGATCGGCGAGGCCCATGATGCCGCGCAGCGCCGCGGAATAGTCGCGCGCGGCGAACAGCTCCGCGATGGTGCCGCGCAACGCGGCGAATTCCTCGTACAGCTGCGGTTCCGGTAGTTTGACGGCGAGCCGGCCGCCACCCCGCTGGATGAACCCCGCGCAGCGGCTGGCGATGTTCACCAGCTTGCCGACGATGTCGGAATTCACGCGCGCGACGAAATCCTCGAGGCTGAAATCGATGTCGTCGACCGCGGCACTCAGTTTGGTCGCGAAGTAGAAGCGCAGCGGCTCGGGCGGCAGCAACGCGAGATAGGAACTCGCGGTGATGAACGTGCCGCGCGTCTTCGACATCTTCGCGCCGTTGATCGTGAGGAACCCGTGCACGAACACGCCGGTGGGTTTGCGACAACCGGACCCGTGCAACACGGCGGGCCAGAAGAGGTTGTGGAAGTAACTGATGTCCTTGCCGATGAAGTGATACAGCTCGGTCGTGCTGTCCGCCTTCAGATATTCGTCATAGTCGAGGCCGCGTTTGTCGCACAGCGCCTTGAAGCTGCCGAGGTAGCCGATGGGCGCGTCGAACCAGACGTAGAAATATTTGCCGGGCGCGCCGGGGATCTCGAAGCCGAAGTAGGGTGCGTCGCGCGAGATGTCCCAATCCTGCAGGCCCGTCTTGAACCACTCGGCGAGTTTGGCGCGCACCTCGGGCTGGCTCGCGCCGCCGCCTTCCAGCCACCCGCGCAGGACCTGGTCGAAATCGCCGAGCTTGAAGAAGTAGTGTTCGGATTCACGCCAGACGGGTGGCGTCTGGCTGATCGTCGAGACCGGATTGATCAGCTTGTCGGGCGTGTAGGTAGAGCCGCAGTTCTCGCAGGAGTCGCCGTATTGATCGGCCGTGTGGCAGACCGGGCATTCGCCTTTCACGTACCGATCGGGCAGGAACATGCCCGCCTTCTCGTCGTAGGCCTGGCGCACACTGCGCGTCGTGATGTGCCCGGCCTTCTTTAGCTTGCCGTACAGGTCCGCCGTGATCAGTTTGTTTTCGGGCGAATGCGTCGAATGAAAATGATCGTGCCCGATCAGGAAGCCCTGGTAGTCCGCGTGATGTTCCGCGGCGACACGCGTGATGAGCGCTTCGGGCGTCACACCTTCGGCCTGCGCCTTGATCATCACCGGCGTACCGTGGGTGTCCTCCGCGCACACGTAGAGGCAGTCGTGACCCTGCATGCGCTGGAAACGCACCCAGATGTCGGTCTGAACGGCCTCGATGATGTGGCCGAGATGCAGCGCGCCGTTGGCATACGGCAACGCGCTGGTCACGAGGATTTTGCGGGGCATTGGAACAGTGGGTCCGTTGAAAGGCCCGCAAGTATAGACGAGGCGGCACAGCCTCCCTACACGGAGGAACTCGCTAGCCTTGATCCTTGACGGGCTCGAACTTCGACTTGCTTATGCCCTTTTTATAGGCTTCCTTGCCCGTGATCAGCCGCTGGTTCAGCAACGCTTCGATGGCGCTGTCCATGGTGCGCATGCCGTGCTGGCTGCCCGACTGCATGGTGGTTTCGAGCTGATCGAGTTTGCCCTGGCGGATGAGGTTCGACACCGCCGGCGTGTTCACCAGGATCTCGAGCGCTGCCACGCGGCCGCTCTTATCCGCCTTCTGCAGCAGCTGTTGGGAGACGACACCGCGCAACGAGGTCGACAACATCGTGCGCACGTGACTTTGTTTGTCGGAAGGGAACACGTTGATCATGCGGTCGACGGTGGGCGCCGCGCCGTTGGTATGCAGCGTGCCCATCACGAGGATGCCCATCTCCGCGGCGGTGACCGCAATGCTGATGGTTTCGTAGTCGCGCAACTCGCCGACCAGCACGACGTCCGGGTCTTCGCGCAGGCCGGATTGCAGCGCGGTGGCGAAGCCCTTGGTATGCACGCCGACTTCGCGCTGGCTGATCAGGCATTGCTTGCGCCGGTGCACGAACTCGATCGGGTCTTCGATGGTGAGAATGTGGCCCTTCACCCGGCTGTTGATGTCGTCGATCATCGCGGCGAGCGTCGTCGATTTGCCCGAACCGGTCTTGCCGGTCACCAGGATCAGGCCATTGTTCGCGCGGCACAAAGTGTAGATGGCGGGCGGCAGGTTGAGCTGCTCCATCGTCAGCGCCTTGGACGGAATGGCGCGCATCACCGCGCCCATGCCATTCAATTGCCGCATCACGTTGACGCGGAAGCGGCCGTATTCGCCCATGTTGTAGGCGAAGTCCGCGCCGTCGTGTTCCTCGAACCGCTTCACCGCGGTCTTCGGCATGATTTCGTACAACGTCTGCTGCACGAAATCCTTTTCCAGCCGTTCGGGGCGCAGCGGTTGCAGGTCGCCGTACAGGCGGATGCGCGGCGGATCGCCGGCGAGAAAGTGCAGGTCCGAGCCTTTTTTGCCCAGGACTTCCTTGAGATATTCGTCGATGACGGGCATGTCGGCTCTAACTACCCGCCGGCCGCTTGCGAGGTCGGCGACGTGACGTCGAGTTTGGGCATCAGCGAAGTGTCCGTCACGTAGCGCTGGAACGGACGGCGGTCGCTGGCATAGGTCACCGCGTCGTCGGGATCGATTTCCTTGCGTGACAGCGAGTCGAGCAGCGCCTGGTCCATGAGCTGCATGCCCAGATCCTTGCCGGTCATGATCTGGTTCGGAATCTGGTGCGTCTGGTCCGTCTGGATCAGCTTGGCGACCGCGCGGTTCATCACCAGCGTTTCGCAGATGGCCTTGCGGCCGCGCGCGTCGGCGGTCTTGACCAGTATCTGCGTGACCACGGCCAGCAAGCTCTGCGACAGGAAGCTCTTGGTCTGCTCGCGCTCCTCGATGGGCAACGCGTCGATGATGCGATCGATGGTCTTGGATGCTGACGTGGTGTGCAACGTGCCGAGCACCAGGTGGCCGGTTTCGGCGGCGGTCATCGCCATCGAAATGGTCTCCGCGTCGCGCAATTCGCCGACCAGGATGACGTCCGGGTCTTCGCGCATCGCGGCGCGCACGCCCTCGGCGAACGATGGAATGTGCGTGCCGAGCTCCCGCTGGATCACCTGGCTGAGTTTGCTGCGATGGACGAATTCGATCGGATCTTCGAGCGAGATGATGTTGAGCCGGCGCGAAGTGTTCAGGTGATCGATCATCGCCGCGAGCGTGGTCGACTTGCCGGTGCCGGTGGCGCCGGTGACCAGCACCATGCCCTGGTGAAAGTCGCACAGCTTCTTGACGATGGGGGGCAGCGCCAGTTTGTCGATGCTGGGAATATCCTGCGGAATGGCGCGGAACGTTGCGCCCAATCCGGTTTCCTTGCGGAACACGTTGACGCGGAAGCGCCCGCCGTCGGCGGACACATACGAGAAGTCGAGGTCGTTGCCCTTGCCGAAGTACTCGTGCTGGTTCTTCGTGAAGATCTCGGTCAGGTAACTCTCGAGCTCCGCATCGCCGACATCGCGGAACTTGATGGGCATGAGGTCGCCATTCATGCGCAGCATGGGCGGCACGCCGACGGCCAGATGCACGTCGGAGCAGCCCTGCTGCATGCCAAGCTTCAAGAAGGCGTCGATACGAGCCAAGCGGCTAATTCCTCAAGGTTTTCGGGGCTCACCCAAGCATGCGACGGTGAGCGGGGCGCCCAGTGTGACGCAGTGCGCGATTCTTCGCGAGCCGCGTCCGGGGAAAGTCGGCGGAAGGGCAATAGTGAGGCCTGTTGCTCAGGGTCGGGCCCGCCGCCCGGCCGAGCGAATCAACGGTATTTTTCGAGCGCCGCGCGCAGCTCGGGCATCGTCTGGTAACGCTTGTCCTTGTCGACTGACATGGCCTGCATGATCACTTCGGGCAAGCCAGGTGGCAGTCCCGGGTTGATCTCGCGCGGCGGGCGCGCCTTGCCCTGCACGTGCTGGTACATGACCGACATGTGATCGCCGCGCGCGTACGGCGGCACGCCACACATGATTTCGTAGAGGATGACGCCGAGGGCGTACACGTCGGCGCGCTGATCCACTTTCTTGCCGAGGATCTGTTCCGGCGCCATGTACTTCGGCGAACCGATGACGTAGCCGGTCTTGGTGAGCTGCGTGTCGCCTTCGCGCTGCGCAGCGGCCACGCCGAAGTCGACGATCTTGAGCAGCCCCTCGGCGTTGATCAGCACGTTCGCGGGCTTCAAGTCGCGATGCACGATGCCGACCGCGTGGGCGACTTCCATGCCGGTGCAGATATCGATGCCGAAGCCGAGTGCGCGCTGCAAGGGCATCGGTTTCTCGCCGACCACTTCGCTGCCGAGCGTGTGAGAGGGGAAATACTCCATCGAGATGGCGTAGTTGCCCTGGATGAACAGGAAGTCGTAGATGCGGATGACGTTGTGGTGCGTGATCTTGCGTGAGTAACGCAGCTCATGCACGAAACGCTTCATGATCTCTTCGTCTTCGGAGACGTTGGGATTCAGGAATTTGAGAATGAGGCGCTCGTCGACGACGGTGTCTTCCATCAGCAGCACGGTGCCGAACGCGCCCTTGCCGATGCGCTCCACGTATTTGTAGCGGCCCTCGATGATGTCGCCGGGCTTGAGCGTCTGGATGTCGAGCTTCTGCGGCCCGGCCATCTTTTCCGCCTCTTTGACGACGCGCTGCACTTCCTGCTCGGACATGAGCTGGGTGCGAGCGGCTGCCTGCGCGGTCGGTGGTGGCGCGGCAGCAGGACGTGGCGGTGGCACCTCGACGCGCGGCCGCGGTGGCGGGACGGGCGGCGCTGCCATCTGCGCAGCGCTGGGAGCCTGCGTGGCAGCGGCGGGGCGATCCCGGGGTGCCATGTCGGGGACGCGATTCTGCGTCGAGGAGAGGCGCGTGCCGCTCACGGAGAAACGCGAATCGAGATCCGACAACGCGCGCAATGCCGCCTGGGCTACGGTCTGTTCCGCCGAAGTCGTCTGGGCCTGGATCTGCACGCGGATGTGCTCGAGCCGCCGTTCGTCGGCGAGTTTGGCGAGCGAATTGATCGCCTCCAGCCGGATATCTTTCTCTTCGCGCGACAGCAGCGGCAACACGGCATCGATGACTTTGTAGTCGCCAAGGCGGCCCAGGGCACGCACGACCACGGGCAATGATTTCGGCGGCGTGGAATCGAGCATCTCCACCAGACGCGGCACGGCGCGCTTGCTGCCGATTTCCGCCAGCGCGTCGACGGCGCGTTCGCTGACCCACCAATCCTTGTCCTTGGTGGCCTCGATGAGATGACCGACCGCGCGGTCATCCTTAGTCTGGTTGAGAATCTCGACCGCCGCGCGGCGGATGTCTTCGTCCTGATCGCCCACCAGCTGCAACACGGCCTCGACCACTCTCGGTCCGCCGATCTTGCCGAGCGCGTCAGCGGCGCGGCTGCGGACCCACCAGTCGTCGTCCGATACGGCTTCCAGCAGTTCTTTCACCGACTTCGCATTGCCGATTTCGTTCAGCACTTCGACCGCGGCGCGGCGCGCGTATTCGTTCTCGTCTTTCAGCACCGGGATCAGGAACTTGATCGTTTCCGGATCGTTCGCGCGGATGACCACGTCGATGGCCTTGTTCTGCACGTCGATCTCGGGATCGCGCAGCAGCGCGCAGACCTTCTCGATGTCGATCGGGCCGTCCATGCGGGCGAGGGCGGATAACGTCGCGGCGCGCACCAGCTTGTTGGTGTCGCCGAGCTGTTGCTGCAGTGCTCGTTGAACTTCGGGTTTCGGGAAGCGCGACAGGATGTTGATGATGTGCAGGCGCGCCACCGGATCCTTGCCGTTGAGGCGGCCGACCAGTTCCGGCAGATCGTTGTCGGTCGCAAGCTCGCCGAGGATGCGGAACAACGCGGCCTTTTCGTTGGCTTCCTGCTTGTACGCCGCCGCCAGGATTTCGCGCACCGACAACCTCGCACGGTGCGCGGTGATGACGTCGAGCAGGGCGGACTTCGCGATGCCTTCGGTGCCCAGTGCGTCGAGCAGCATGGTCGGTGGATAAGCGCGGCTGCTCGACAGCGCCCAGGCGACGCCCGCGACCACGCGCGGGCTGCCGGTGACCATCGATTCGATGAACTTCGGGAAAGTCTTTTGATTGACGAGCCCGGTAAGCACTTCGATGTACGCGACGGTGGCGATCTTGTCGGCATCGGCGAGGGCCGCGGTTACCGGTTCGATAGCACCAGCCCCCAGCTCACGAAGTTTCGCGATGGCCTTCTGTGTTTGCGGAGCGGCTACATCGGTCGCTTCCTTGAGCTCCGTGATGAACCGATCGGCCCGGATGTTGGTGAAAAAACTCATGAAACGGATGTTCCGCAGGAAGCGCGCGGGGCGGCCCCTCGAGGTGCGCTTGCGGAATGAATCAAGTCTGTCGTCCTTTGTTCCCGAACCCTGTTACAAAAATTATGCCATATGTCCCGTCGAGGCCGGCCGATCTAGACCGCTTCCATGGAATTTTCGCTAGAATCCCCGCCCCTTCTGTCCCGGCGGACAAATTCATCACTATGGCCCCCATGGCATCCGCCGAATTTCGCGCACTGGTTGAAAAATATCAGGACCCATATCTCGGTCAGAGCTTAGGAAGCGCCCAGGCGGTCGAGTCGGCTGAGCTGAAAGGTGATCGGGCTCACGTTCGCGTGGCACTGGGTTTCCCAGTCGGCGGCTACCAGGACGAATTCACGCGCGGTCTCGCGAGCCATGTCGGCGCGGGCGGCGGGCCCAGCGACATCGTGGTCGAGCTCACGTCCAGAATCACTGCACATGCCGTACAGCGGCAGCTTTCTCCGCTCGCGGGCGTTCGCAACATCGTGGCCGTCGCCTCGGGCAAAGGGGGAGTCGGGAAGTCGACGGTCGCAGCAAATCTTGCGCTCGCCTGGGCGCGTCAGGGCGCCAGGGTCGGGATCCTCGACGCCGACATCTATGGCCCGAGCCAGCCCATCATGCTCGGTCTCACCGGCCAGCGCCCCGCGTCGCCCGACGGCAAACGCATCAAGCCGCTTCAGGCCCATGGCCTGTCGGCGATGTCGATCGGGTTTCTCATCGATCCCGAACAGCCGATGGTCTGGCGCGGTCCGATGGTGACGCAGGCGCTGACGCAGTTGCTCGGCGACACGGATTGGGGGGATCTCGACTACCTCGTCATCGACATGCCACCCGGCACCGGCGACATCCAGCTGACGCTGGCGCAACGCGTGCCGGTGGCGGGTGCGGTCATCGTCACCACGCCGCAGGACATTGCGCTCGCCGATGCCCGCAAGGGCCTCAAGATGTTCGAGAAGGTCAATGTGCCGGTGCTCGGCATCGTCGAGAACATGAGCGTGCACGTGTGCAGCAACTGCGGACACGTCGAACATCTGTTCGGCTCCGGTGGTGGCGCGCGTATGGCGGCACAGTACGGCGTCGAGCTGCTCGGCGAATTGCCGCTCGACGTGCGCGTGCGCGAGGAGGCCGACGGCGGCGTGCCGACGGTCGCGGCGCAGCCGGATGCGGCACATGCGGCGCCATACTTCGCGATGGCGCGGCGCACGGCTGCGGCGCTGTCGCGGCGCGCGAAGGATCGATCGACCCTGTTTCCCAAAATCGTCGTGGAAGAAAGCTGATAACAAAAAAATCATGCGCGCCGATCGAGCGCGCATGCGCGCTAGTAGAATGAACGACTTCGCATTCGCGCGGGCACACACGCCGAGGTCATGAAGATGAGCATCAAGTCCGACAACTGGATCCGGCGGATGTCGGAACAGCAGAAGATGATCGAGCCGTTCGAGCCCGGGCAAGTCCGGAACGTTGACGGGCACAAGATCGTCTCTTATGGCACTTCGAGTTACGGATACGACGTCCGTTGTTCGCGCGAATTCAAGATTTTCACGAACATCAACTCGACGATCGTCGATCCGAAGGCGTTCGACGAAAAAAGCTTCGTCGATGTGAACGCAGACGTCTGCATCATTCCGCCGAATTCTTTCGCGCTCGCTCGTACCATCGAATATTTTCGGATTCCGCGCTCCACGCTCGTCGTATGCCTGGGCAAGTCGACGTATGCGCGCTGCTTCAGCGGCGATACGCGCGTCGCACTCGTAGATGGGACCACACCGACACTCGCGGAGATGGCTGGCCGACATGAAGCCGGTGAAGTGTTCTGGGGTTATAGCATCGGTCCCAATGGACGGCTCATCGTGACTTTGCTCGATGCTCCGCGCTTCATCGGCCGGGATTCCTTGCTCGAGGTAGAGCTGGACTCGGGTGAGAAAATCAATGCGACGCCGGATCATCAGTTCATGCGTCGCGATGGCCGGATGGCCCAGGCGAATGAGCTACGTGCAGGTGATGCACTCATGCCGCTGTATCGCGAGTACGCGCGCGGCTACGAGATGGTTTACCAGCCTCTGACCGGACACTTGTATCCGACCCATCGCCTTTCGGATGAGTGGAATCTTCGTCACGGCATCTATGCCGACGAGCCGGGCACACACCGGCATCATCTTGACATCAATCGCCGCAACAATCGGCCGACAAATCTCGTGCGTATGCTGGCGGAAGATCACATCCGACTACACAACAGCGATAACTACGGGGAGGGTTTCGATTCCGACGCCCACGGCGCTGCAATTGCCGATGCGTTGGAACGCCTTGCACTCGACCCATCCTGGCGTGAACACTTTGCCCGCGCGCAATCCGAGCGCGCGCGGAATTTTTGGGCAGATGAACGGTATGCAGCGATTCGCGCCAAGCTGATCTACCAGCGCCGAAATCCCACCGCGGAAACGCGAGAGGCGCATCGACGTGCGACGTTGGCCCGTTATTCTGATCCGGCCGCGCGGATTCGTCACGGTGAGATCATGGTCGAAGCCTGGTCGCGTGATGACGGTTCGCGCCGACGCAAACAGGCAGACGTTGCGAGGTCCATCAACCTCCGTGGCGAGATTACGGCTGATGTCGTGCGAATCGCTTTGCACGAGACCGGATCCATTCGCGGCGCCGCGGATATGCTCAAGTGCGACCGCTCGGTGTTCCGGCGCTTTCCAATGGTGATCGCAGAATTTCGCGGGACGCCGGCTTATCGAAACCACAAGGTTGTCGCCGTGCGCGAGCTTCGCGGTGATCACGATGTCTATTGCCTTACCGTGCCCGAGGCGGGCAATTTCGGCCTCGCGTCGGGCGTTTTCGTAAGCAATTGCGGAATCATCGTCAACGTAACGCCTTTGGAACCCGAGTGGGAAGGCCACGTGACGCTGGAGTTTTCGAACACCACGCCGTTGCCGGCGAAGATCTACGCCAACGAAGGTGTGGCGCAGATGTTGTTCTTCGAATCGGACGAGGTGTGCTCGACGTCGTACAAGGATCGTGGCGGCAAGTACCAGGGGCAGAAGGGCGTGACGCTGCCGAAGACCTGAAAAATAGGCATGTCCCGTTTTTCTAGCGGTCGACGGATTGTATCCGCAGGGTCACTTCGGTCTTCTTGCCGCGAACACTCTCGGCCTTGACCGGTAGATAGCCCAGCGCCGGCGCGACCCAGGTGCGCGTCAGGCGATCGGTATTCTGGCGCTTGCTGACATAGATCACGGTATCGAGCTCGCCGAGTTCGGTGTCGATGCGGGCATTACCCTCGAGGCTCAGCTCGTATTCCTTGAGCTTGTTGGCGTCGATCATCCAGACGCTGCCCGAAAGCTTGCCGCTGGCGAGGCCCCGCAATGAGGCTATCTGCAATGACATCGCGTCCTGGGCGCCGTCCGGCAGCTCCAGATCGACGACGCGTTCCTTCGCGGTGCCGGTGACGCGCTTTTCCTGCCAGTCGAAGTTCAGATCGATCGGCCGGTCTTTTTCGTCCATGCCGCGAAAATTGACCGGTACCACGCGGCCATCGACGAGCTTGAAGGTGCTCGTCTGGGTCAAGGCGTCGGGGAAGGCCATGCGGAACAGCCCGCGCGCCGAATTCACGGACGAGTAGGTGTAGCTGTCGTCGCCCGAGCGCAGCAGCTCGACGGTCGAGATGGCGGCGGTCATGCCTTTCCATTCGGCGATGTAGGTAGCCTTGAAGGGCTTCAGGTCGACCGGATCGGCGCTGGCCATACCGCAGACTCCGAGCAGCGCGAACCACAACAATGCCTCAGGCCGCCGCATCGTTTTCCTCGATGAGCGGGGCGGCGAGGCGCGCGCCGTCGAACCAGACCGCGCCGGCGCGCCATTCCACACGTCCGGCGGCAATGAGCGAGCACACATGGGGGTAGATGATGTGTTCCAGCGCATGAACGCGCGCTGAAACCGTATCCGGGGTGTCTGCGCCGTGGATTCGCAGCCGCCCCTGCATGATGACCGGCCCGCCGTCGAGCTCGGCGGTGACGTAATGCACGCTCGCGCCATGATGCGAATCCTTTGCCGCCAGCGCGCGCGCGTGGGTGTCGAGTCCCTTGTAGCGGGGCAACAGCGACGGATGAATGTTGAGCAGCCGGCCTTCGAAACGCTGCACGAAGCCGGCCGATAAAATGCGCATGAAACCGGCCAGCGCCACGAGTTCGGCCCCGCTGCCCGAGAGCTCCGCGGCCAGCGCAGCATCGAAGCTGTCGCGATCGGGAAATTGTTTCACCGGCACGACCGCCGTACGGATGCCCAGTGCCGCGGCGCGCGCGAGGCCGCCCGCGCTCTCGCGGTCGGCGATGACTCTAACTACGTTGAAACGGCTGCCGGGGGCCTGGGAGGCGCGCACGATGGCTTCCATGTTGCTGCCGCGCCCCGAGATGACCACGGCGACCGGCAACACGGCGTCTATTCCTCGATGAAGACGCCGCGCGGGCCGCGCCCGACGCTGCCGATGACGGTGGCGGTTTCACCCGATGCCGCGAGCGCGGCCAGCGCCGCGTCGGCATCGGCCGGCGCAACCACGACGATCATGCCGATGCCGCAGTTGAAAGTGCGATACATCTCGGCGGCCGCGATCGAGCCTGTGGCAGCCAGCCAGTCGAACACCGGATCGCGCCCCCAGCTGCGCCGCTGCAGCACGACTTCGAAGCCGTCGGGTAACACGCGCGGAATGTTGTCGGTGAGGCCACCGCCGGTGATGTGCGCGAAGCCTTTGACGTTCACCTGCTTGGCCAGCGTCAGCATCGACTTCACGTAGATGCGCGTGGGTGTGAGCAGCCGGTCGAACAGCGCCTTGCCATCGAGCTGGGTCTTCTCGTTGGCCGACGCCACCGCCACCAGTTTGCGGATCAGCGAATAACCATTGGAATGCGGCCCGGAGGAGGCGAGCCCGATTACGACGTCGCCCGCGGCGGTCTTCGTGCCGTCGATGACTGCGTCGCGTTCGACGATTCCCACACAGAAGCCGGCAAGGTCGTAGTCGTCGCCGTGGTACATGCCCGGCATCTCGGCGGTTTCGCCGCCGACCAGCGCGGCACCTGCGAGCTCGCAACCTTCGGCGATGCCACGGATGACGGCCTCCGCCACGTCGACGCGCAATTTGCCGGTGGCGTAGTAGTCGAGGAAGAAGAGTGGCTCCGCGCCAGAAACGGCGACGTCGTTGGCGCACATGGCAACCAGGTCGATGCCTATCTTGTCGTGGCGGCCCGTATCGATGGCCAGCCGCAGCTTGGTGCCCACGCCGTCGGTGCCGGACACCAGCACGGGTTTGCGGTAGCGATCGAGCGGTACTTCGACCAGTGCGCCGAAGCCGCCAATCCCGGCGAGCACCTCCTTGCGCATCGTCCGTTTGACCACGGGTTTGATGCGTTCGACGAGTTCGTCGCCCGCGTCGATATCGACGCCGGCATCGCGATAAGTCAGTCCGGATTGGGTCATTGAGAGTGCGGGTGCCGGCGCGGCAGGTCGGGAAAAAACGTGCGATATTGTAGCCAATGCGAACATTCATCGTGAGTTTGATCGCGGCCGCGCTACTCGGCTTTGCGGGCGGTGCCCAAGCCACCCGCCCGGTGCGTGTCTACGAGGCTTCCGTGTCGTCGCAGACCGACGCGGCGGTGCAGTCGCAGGCCGCGTTGCGCCAGGTGCTGGTGCGCGCCACCGGCGCGCGCGACGCGGCCAACGATCCCGCGTTGGCCGCAATCCTCGCGCAGGCGCAAACCTATGTGCTCGGCACTCGCCCTGGCACCAGCGGCACCACGCAGGTCGTGATGTTCGATGGCGCCGCGCTCGAGCGCGACATCGTCGCCGCGGGCCGTTCCATCTGGCTCAGCGAACGGCCGGTGTTGCTGGTCGTGCTCACCGGCGGGCCGGCGACCGGCGCTTTCGAAAACCGCCGCCAGATCGAAGGCGCGCTCGATGCCGCGGCCAATCGCCGCGGTCAGCCGATCAGCGTCGCGCGGCCCGAAACGCTGGGACTGCCGGCGACGGGCGATATTCCCGCCGACGCCGCCCTCGCGGCCGGTCAGCGCATCCGCAGCGCCGATGCGGTGCTGGTGGGTTATGGCGATGCCGTGCCCGGCGGCGGCCCGTGGCGCTGGACGCTCAACGGCTCCGGCATCAACGAGACCTGGAATGGCTCGCTCGAAGAGGGCATTCACGGCTCGGCCGATATCCTGGCGCGCAATTCGGCGGCGTATGCCGCGTTGCCGGAGCTGGCGATCCTCGTGGAAGTCGACGGCGTGCCCTCGCTCAAGGATTACGCGCGTGTGGCAGATTTGCTTGGCGGCGCCAATGGCGTGCGCAGCGTGCAGCTCGCCGAGGCCACGGGCACACGCGTGACGTTCACGGTGGTGACACGCGGCGGCGCGGATGTCCTGCAGTCCGGACTCGGCGGCAATGCCCACTTCGAACGCGCCGAGCCGCGCGCGGGCGGCGCGGTCGCCTATCGATATCGTCCTTGAATCCTTGACGTCATGTTGCGGCATCTGCCCAATTTCATCTGCCTGGTGCGTATCGCGCTGATCTGGCCGACGATCGACGCGTTGCAGTCGGCAAACTACTGGATCGCGCTGGCGCTGGTGGCGGTTTGCGCGGTCTCCGACGGGCTCGACGGCTGGCTCGCGAAGCGCTTCAACTGGACTTCGCACCTCGGCAAACTCCTCGATCCGCTGGCCGACAAACTACTGCTGGTGGCGCTGTTCCTCACTGCCACCTGGATGAACCTGGTGCCCTGGTGGCTGACCGCGGTCGTGGTCGGGCGCGACGTGCTGATCGGTGGCGGCGCGGTCATCTATCGTGTCTTCATCGGCCCGTTGCACGGCCGTCCGACCATCCTCAGCAAGATCAACACCGGCATGCAGCTCGCGGTGGCGCTGGCCGCGATCCTCGGCGCGGCGACCGGCCTGCCGACCCGCGACATGGTCGTGGCGCTGGCCTGCGTCACGCTGATCACCACCGTGGTTTCCGGGGCCGACTACCTGACGGTGTTCACGCGCCGCGCGCTCGCGACCTGAACGGCACGCGCCAACCCGCCATGCGTCAGTTAATCCTCGGCGTGCAGTTGAAGGAGCGCGCCACCTTCGCGAGCTTCCTGACCGCGCGCAATGTCGAACTGGTGGCGCATTTGCGCAACGTCGCCGCCACCGCGCCCGCCGGCGCGACCTGGATCGCGGGCCCGCACACCGCGGGCAAATCCCACCTGCTGCAGGCGGTGTGCGCCGAAACCGCCCCGGAGAAGCGTGCGGCCTATCTACCGCTCGAGAGCCTGCTGCCGTTCGGGCCGGCTTCGCTCGACGGCGCCGATACGCTGGATGTCGCCTGTTTCGACGACGTGCAGGCCGTGGCGGGGCTCCCCGACTGGGAGCAGCGTCTATTCGCGCTGTGGCAGCGTGCGCTCGAGCGCGGCGGAACGTTGCTGTTCGCGGCGCGCGAGAACCCGGTGCACGTCGAGTTCGGCCTGCCGGATCTCAAATCGCGGCTGGCGTCGTCGGCGGTATTCGCGGTGCGCGAGCTGAACGACGAAGAACAGCTCGAAGCGCTCTATCTGCGCGCGCGCCTGCGTGGTTTCGAATTGCCGCCCGAGACCGCGAAGTATTTGCAGCGCCGCTTCCCGCGCGACATGCGCACCTTGTGCGAGATCCTGGACACGCTGGACGACGCGGCGTTCGCCGCGCAGCGCCGGATCACCGTGCCGTTCATCCGCGACGTCGTGGACGGAAAAAAGCCCTGAAGCTAGCGGCGCGCCGCGCGCCCGGCGACCAGTGCGGCCGCAATGTCCGCGACGCGTTTGCCGAGCGCCTGGGCGAGCGTGATTTCGTCTTCCGACAAGGCACCGGGCTGCGGCGCGACGCCCGCAACGTGTGTGGCGCCGTACGGCGTGCCGCCGGTGCGTGTCTGGTTGATGCCGCGCTCGGTGAACGGAATACCCGTGAGCAACATGCCGTGGTGGATCAGCGGCAGCGCCATCGTCAGCAGCGTGGATTCCTGGCCGCCGTGCAGTGTGGTCGAGGAAGAAAACACCGCCGCGGGTTTGCCCGACAAGGTGCCGTCGAGCCAGATGGCGGAGGTGCCATCGAGAAAATACTTGAGCGGCGCCGCCATGTTGCCGAAGCGGGTCGGGCTGCCTAACAACAATCCGTCCGCGCGGCGCAGGTCGTCGAGTGTCGCGTAGGGCGCGCCGCTGTCCGGTACGGCTTTCACGGGGCGTTCGTTCTCGGCGCTCACCGGCGGCACGGTCCGCAGCGTGGCGGTGCATCCGGCCACGCTCTCGACGCCGCGGGCGGCATGGCGCGCCAGCGCGGCGGTGGCGCCGTGGCGGCTGTAATAGACGATGAGTACTTCGGTCATGTTTTCCTCGGGCGGCGGCTATCATGCCCCATGGTTTGCCGCCGTTCATTCGTTTCGGGCCGCGTCCAGGGCGTCTTTTATCGCGCCACGTGTGTCCGCAAGGCCGAGGCACTGGGGTTGACCGGTTTCGCGCGGAACCTCACCGACGGCCGCGTGGAAGTGCTGGCCTGCGGCGAGCCGGCCGCGGTCGAGCAATTCACGGCGTGGTTGTGGGAAGGATCGCCGGCCTCGAAAGTGACCGCCGTCGACACGACGGAAGTCGACCCCGCCTCGGTTCAGCGGACGACCGTCTTCACTTCGGCGTGACGGTTGTCGCGGCCGAGATCGTCGGCGCCATTCCAGCGCGTCCACTGGTCGATGACCTTGTCCGAGTACCAGCGTTTGCCCGTGCTGCCGTTGTAACGCGCCAGCGCGCGCGCGATGTTGTTGTTCTCGCGTTTGAGATAGGCGCGGAAGATCGCGCATCCCATGCGGATGTTCTCCGGCGATTTCGTCAGCTGGTGGCGGCGCATCCCCAGCGTTTCGGGCCAGAACGGCATCACCTGCATGAGGCCGACGGCGCCCGCGTATGAAACCGCGTAGCGGTTGAAGCTGCTCTCGATGTCGATGATGGCCATGACGAGGCCGGGTGGAATACGCACTTCGCCGCCGCGATTCGCCTCGCAGAACACATTCTTGAGAATCGCCATGCGTTCTTCACGGTCCGGCACCTTCTTGCGCAGGCGCGGCTCCATCATCTTGTACCAGACCGCGGAGTCGTACCGGTCCTCGAAACATTCCGCCTGGTCGATGGCGTGCTGGACGGCGTTCTTCACTTCCGGTTCGCGCTGCGCATCCGCCGCCGGCGCGGCCAGCGCCTGGAGGGGCAGACAGAGAAGGAGGGGCAGGAGATAACGCATGCCCCACGCCCCGTGGCTAGTTAGCCAGCTTGCCGCGGATGAACGCGGGCGCATCGCCGGCCGGGAATTCCTCGGCCGCTGCGGCGCGCCGGTGGCGGTATTCGAGTTTGCCGGCCTCGAGGCCGCGGTCGCCCACGACCACGCGATGCGGAATGCCGATGAGCTCGGTATCCGCGAACTTGACGCCCGGGCGCTCGTCGCGATCGTCGAGCAACACGTCGACTCCCGCGGCAACGAGCTCGGCGTACAGGCGGTCTGCGGTTTCTCGGACACGTTGCGACTTGGGTGCATTGATCGGTACCACGACCACCTGGAAGGGCGCGATGGCGTCCGGCCAGATGATGCCGCGCGCATCATGGTTCTGCTCGATGGCCGCCGCAACGACGCGTGTCACACCGATCCCGTAGCAACCCATGTACAGCGTGGCCTGTTTGCCGGATTCGTCGAGCACGGTCGCGCCCATCGACAGGCTGTATTTCTGCCCCAGCTGGAAGACGTGGCCGACTTCGATGCCCCGGGCGACGGCTAGTTTGCCCTTGCCGGTGGGCGAGGGGTCGCCAGCAACCGCATTGCGGATGTCGGCGGCGGTGGGCTCGGGCAGATCGCGGCCCCAGTTGACGCCGGTGAGGTGCGTGTCCTTCTTGTTCGCGCCGCAGACGAAGTCCGCCATCGCGAGCACCGAGTGATCCGCGTAGATTTTGCCCTTGAAGCCGATCGGTCCCAGGAATCCGGGCTCGGCGCCGGTGGCTTTCGCGATGGTGTCGTTCGAGGACATGCGCAGCGGCTTCGCCACGCCGGGCAGCTTCTGCGCCTTGACGGCGTTGAGCTCGTGATCGCCACGCACCAGCAGCGCGACCACGCCGCCTTCGTCACCGTCGACTAACAAGGTCTTGACCAACTGGTCGGCGGACAGCTTGAGCTGCTGCGTGACTTCTTCGATGGTCCGCGCGTTCGGTGTCGCGACTTCGGCGAGCGCTGCGTTCGCAGCCGGGCGCGACGCCGACGGCGGCATGGCCACGGCCATCTCGACGTTCGCGGCGTAGGAGTCGCCGTCGGAGAACAGGATCGCGTCTTCACCGGATTCGGCGAGCACGTGGAATTCCTCGGAACCGGTGCCGCCAATAGCGCCCGGATCCGCGACCACCGAGCGGAACCGCAAGCCGAGCCGCGTGAAGATCGCGGTATACGCGCGATGCATGGCGTCGTATCCCTGTTGCAGCGATTCCTGCGTCAGATGAAACGAATACGCATCCTTCATGAGGAATTCGCGCGCGCGCATCACGCCGAAACGCGGCCGGCGCTCGTCGCGGAATTTCATCTGGATCTGGTAGAAGTTCGCCGGCAGCTGGCGGTAGCTCTTGAGGTCGTTACGCGCGATGTCGGTGATCACTTCCTCGTGCGTGGGCCCGAGGCAGAAGTCCCGCTCGTGGCGGTCCTTGAGGCGCAGCAGCTCCGGCCCGAATTGCCCCCACCTGCCGGATTCCACCCACAGCTCGGCGGGTATGACGCCCGGCATCAATACTTCCAGCGCGCCGGCACGATTCATCTCCTCGCGCACGATGTTTTCGACCTTGCGCAGGGTGCGCAGGCCGAGCGGCATCCAGGTGTACAACCCGGCGGCGAGTTTGCGAATGAGGCCCGCGCGCAGCATGAGCTGTTGGCTCACGACGTCGGCGTCGGCGGGAGTTTCCTTGGTCGTGTTGACCGGGTATTGGGACCAGCGCATAGGGGCGCGAGAGTGTATCAGGTGAGGGATTCGCCTATGATGCCGGCCGTGACGCAAGACCTTAAAACGACCGGGAATTCGCCGCCGAATCCGCCGAGCCGCGGCATTTATCTGCTGCCCAATCTGCTCACCACCGGCTGTCTCTTTTCCGGCTTCTACTCCATCGTCGCGGCCATCGACCGCAATTTCGCCCTGGCGGGCGGAGCGGTATTCATCGCGATGGTGTTCGACGGTCTCGACGGCCGCGTGGCGCGCTGGACGCGCACGGAAAGCTCCTTCGGCAAGGAGTACGACAGTCTCGCGGACATGGTGGCCTTCGGTGTGGCGCCCGCGGTGCTCGTCTATCAATGGGGCGTGGTGCGCATCGGCGAGTACGGCCACGAATGGCGGCAGTTCGGCTGGGTGGTCGCGTTCTTCTATGCATGCTGCGCGGCGATGCGCCTGGCGCGCTTCAACACTGCCGTCGCGGGTGGCGACAAGCGCTACTTCCAGGGCCTGCCGAGTCCGTCGGCCGCGGCGGTCGTCGCCGCCTTTGTGTGGTTCTTCAGCAAGTGGCGCGAGCCCGGGTTGCCTGGTTTGCTGCTGGCGTTCGCGGTCACGGGTTATGCCGCGGCGCTGATGGTCTCGGCGTTCAGTTACCTCTCGCTCAAGCAGATCGAGGTCAACCAGCGCGTCAAGTATTCGTACATCGCGTTCGTGATCCTGCCGATGCTCATCCTGATCCGCCTCGACGCGCCGACGATGTTGTTCGCGATGTTCGTTTCCTACGCGACGTACGGGCCCGTCCAGTGGCTGGTCCGCAAGATGCGCCGTCCGCGCGTGCCACCGCCCGTATCGACTAGCTAGAGATGCAAGCGACGCTGCGCAACGCGTATCTCGACGCGCTCGGAATCGATCGCTGGGTGCCTCGCGATGCGCCCGAGGCGGCCGCGGACACCCCCGAGCCCATTACCGCTGCGCCGCGCACGTCATCCGCGCGCGCGCCAGCGCCCGAGCCCGCGTCGCGCGCGCCGCTCATCGCCCCCACGCCGCTGCCGGCCGGCATTGACTGGGAACCGCTGCGCGAGCGCGTGGCCGGATGCACACTTTGCGACCTGTGCAAGACGCGCACGCAAACCGTATTCGGCGTGGGCAACCGCGCGGCCGAATGGCTGGTCATCGGCGAAGCGCCGGGCGCCGAAGAAGACCGCCAGGGCGAACCATTCGTCGGCCGCGCCGGCCAGTTGCTCAACGCCATGCTGCTGGCCATCGGCCTGCCGCGCGACACCGTGTTCATCGCCAACGTGCTCAAGTGCCGTCCGCCGGGCAATCGCGATCCGAAACCCGAGGAGGTTTCGCGCTGCCTGCCGTACCTGTCGGCGCAGATCGCGTTGCTCAAGCCGAAGGTCATCCTTGCGGTAGGCCGCATCGCCGCGCAGAACCTGCTGGCGACCGACGCGCCGCTGTCGCGCCTGCGCGGCAAGCTGCACACCTTCGGCGAGGCGAACACGCCGCTCGTGATCACCTATCACCCTGCCTATCTACTGCGCACGCCCGGCGACAAGCGCAAGGCCTGGGAAGACCTCAAGTTCGCGCGGTCGACTTACCAACGCATCGTGGGTGGAGGGGGCTGACGTGGCCGCGGCTCCCGAGGACCTGCGGGAAGTGCCGGAAGTCGTCATCCGGCCGATGCTGGAAATCGATCTTCCCGAGATCGCCGCGATCGAGCTGAAGAGCTACGCGTTTCCCTGGAGCGAGAACATTTTCCGCGACTGCCTGCGCGTCGGGTACACCTGCCGCGCGCTCGACCTGGCCGGGCAGATCATCGGCTACGGGGTCATGAGCCTGGGAGCAGGCGAGGCGCACATCCTCAATGTCTGCGTGCGGGAAGAATTCCGCACCGTCGGATTTGGCGGACGCCTGCTCGAAAACCTGCTCGAACGGGCCGCCGCCGGCGGGGTCACCGAAGCATTTCTCGAGGTGCGGCCGAGCAATCTCGCCGCCATCCGGCTCTATCAACGTCTCGGGTTCGAACAAATCGGCATTCGCCGCGGGTATTATCAGGCCCCCGATGGGCGTGAAGACGCCATCGTGCTGAAGCGCGAGCTTCGGCGCACCTGACACCTCGAGAATTTCATGACCTCTACCGGGCTTGAAACGGCGCGGCGGCGCACGTTTGCCATCATTTCCCACCCTGACGCGGGCAAGACCACGCTCACCGAAAAGCTGCTGCTGTTCGGCGGCGCGATCCAGCTGGCCGGCACCGTCAAGGGCCGCAAGGCGGCGCGGCATGCCACCTCCGACTGGATGGCGCTGGAGAAACAGCGCGGAATTTCCATCACCTCGTCGGTGATGCAGTTCCCGTTCCGGGACGAGATCATCAACCTGCTCGACACGCCGGGTCACGAGGACTTCTCCGAAGACACGTATCGCACGCTGACCGCGGTAGATAGTGCGCTCATGGTCATCGACTGCGCCAAGGGTGTCGAAGAGCGGACCATCAAGCTGATGGAGGTGTGCCGCATGCGCGACACGCCCATCATGACGTTCATCAACAAGCTCGATCGCGAGGGCCGTCCGCCCATCGAGCTGCTGGATGAAATCGAAAGCGTGCTCAAGATCCGCACCGCACCGGTCACCTGGCCGATCGGCATGGGCCGGGATCTGGCGGGTGTGTATCACCTCATCGAAGACCGCATCTACGTGTACGAAGCGGCGGCGCGCGGCGAGCGCGGCACCAATCGCACCATCGACGGATTACACAGCGCGGCGGGACGCGAGTTCCTCGGCGACCGTGCCGCGCGCTTCGACGATGAAATCGAGCTGGTGCGTGGCGGCACCGCCGAGTTCGACGTGGAGGCGTATCGCGAAGGGCGGCAGTCGCCGGTGTTCTTCGGCTCGGCCATTTCGAATTTCGGCGTTGAAGAACTGCTGGCGCATTTCGGCCGTCACGCTCCGGCACCGCTGCCGCGGGCAGCCGTGCAGCGCGAAGTCGACGCCGGTGAGGAGAAGCTCACAGGCTTCGTGTTCAAGATCCAGGCGAACATGGACCCGCAGCACCGCGACCGCATCGCATTCATGCGCCTGTGTTCGGGCAAGTACACGCGTGGCATGCGCATGTTCCACGTGCGACTCGAGAAGGAAATGCGCATCGCCGACGCCTTGACG
Organism: Pseudomonadota bacterium; assembly: GCA_037200975.1. Classification (NCBI taxonomy): domain Bacteria; kingdom Pseudomonadati; phylum Pseudomonadota; species Pseudomonadota bacterium. Next base: position 4,087,151 of record JBBCGI010000001.1, read on the forward strand.
TTCATGGCGGCCGACCGCTCGGCGGCCGACGAGGCATTTGCGGGCGACATCATCGGCCTGCACAACCACGGCACCATCAACATCGGCGACACCTTCACCGAGGGCGAGAAACTCACCTTCACGGGAATCCCGAATTTCGCGCCGGAGATGTTCCGGCGCGCCGTGCTGAAAGATCCGCTCAAGATGAAACAGCTCGCCAAGGGGCTGGGGCAGCTGTGCGAGGAAGGCGCCACGCAGTTGTTCAAGCCACTGCGCAACAACGACATGATCCTGGGCGCCGTCGGCCAGCTGCAGTTCGAGGTGGTGGCGTTCCGCCTGCAGGACGAATACGCGGTCACGTCCGTGTTCGAGACCATCGGCGTCCACACCGCGCGCTGGATCTACTGCGACGACGAGAAACATCTCGAGGAATTCCGCACCAAGGCGTACGACCATCTCGCCATCGATCACTCGGGCGCGCTCGTATATCTGGCGCCCTCGCGCGTGAATCTCGAGCTCACGATCGAACGCTGGCCGAAAATCTCGTTCCGCGCCACGCGGGAATCGCAGTGATGGCGCAGGGCACGTCGCCCGCGTAGCCTTGTCTCCCGTGCGCGATCTCATCAAGAACAAGCAGATCTTTTCCTGGGCCCTGTACGACTGGGCCAACTCGGCGTTCGCTACCACGGTGATGGCGGGGTTTTTCCCGGTGTTCTTCCAGAAATTCTGGAGCACCGACGTGACGCCGGTCGAAACCACGGCGCGCCTGGGTTATGCCAACGCCGCGGCGGGGCTCGTCATCGCGATCCTCGCGCCGATTCTCGGCGCCATCGGCGATCGCGGCGGGCGCCGCAAGCAATTCCTGTTCGCGTGGACCTTGTTAGGCGTGGGCTCGACCGCCGCGTTGTACCTCGTCGGGCAGGGCGAATGGCTCGCGGCCGCGGTGTTGTTCGTGCTCGGCACCATGGGTTTCAACGGCGGCATCGTGTTCAACGACTCGATGCTGCTCGACGTGGCGCAGCCCAATCAATTCGATCGCGTTTCCTCTTTCGGTTATGCGCTGGGTTATCTCGGGGGCGGGCTGCTGTTCCTCATCAACGTGGTCATGGTCAGCAAGCCGGCGTTGTTCGGGCTGGCGGACGCCGGGCAGGCGGTGCGCGCGTCGTTCGTCACCGTCGCGGTGTGGTGGCTGGTGTTCACGATTCCACTGATGCGCCGCGTACACGAGCAGCAGCGCGGCCCGCATCTGCCGTTTTTCGACGCCGCCCGCGTCGGTTTCAAAGAGCTCAGGAACACGATCGCGCACGTGCGCCAGTACAAGACGATCGCGATGTTCCTGCTGGCGTACTGGTTCTACATCGACGGCGTGAACACCATCATCAAGATGGCGGTGAACTACGGCGTCTCGCTCGGCCTCGACACGAACAGCCTGCTCACCGCGTTGCTGGTCACGCAGTTCGTCGGCTTCCCGGCGGCGCTGTTCTTCGGTTATCTCGGCGACCGCATCGGCCCGAAACGCGGCATCCTCATCGGGCTCGCCGTCTACGCGGGCATCACCGTGTACGCCTACTTCCTCGATTCGGAAGCGGAGTTCTTCGCACTGGCCGTGGTCGTCGGCCTGGTGCAGGGCGGCGTGCAGAGCCTGTCGCGGTCGGTGTTCGGCCGGCTCGTTCCCGAGGGCAAGAACGCGGAGTTCTTCGGATTCTTCAACATGATGGGCAAGTTCGCGACGGTCCTCGGCCCCTTGCTCATCGCCATCGTCGCGGGCGTCACGCACAACGAACGTGCTTCGATCATCTCGCTGGTGCTGCTGTTCGTGATCGGCGCGGTCCTGTTGTGGCGCGTGCGGCTTACACCGCGAGCCGCCTGACCTCGCGCTCGAACTGCGCGATCTCGTTTTTGGCGGCCCGCGGGCCGAAGCGCAGCCGCGCGTAACGCGCCGCGAGCGCCTCGACGCGCGGCCCGAGCTCGGGTCGAAGTGCGCCCACGCGCCGCGCGTAATCCATCGGTCCTTCGTGTGCGGCGCGTGGCGGCGCCACGCGTGCGAGCCGGCGCGTGGCGCGCAACCAGGCGCGCGCGAGGCGGTCGGGTTTGAGGCGCGCGACACTGCGCCGCAGCGACAGCCCCACCCACGCGATCCACGCCAGCAAGGCGAGTGCGAATGCCCAGCCCAGGTGCCGCCAGTCCGGCGATTCGACGCCTAACTTCCGCAACAGGTCGAATTGCGCCCGCAGGTTGAACTCGACCACCTGGTCCTGCCACCACTGGTTTGCCCCGTCCCACAGGTGATTGAGCTGGCGCAGCCAGGTATTGCGAAAAAAGACACTGGCCACCGGCAATGAATCGTTGAACAGATCGAGGATGCCGCGCTGCAGCCGTTCCGGCGCCACCACGGCCGTGGGATCCATGCGCGTCCAGCCGCGGCCTTCGAGCCAGATCTCGGTCCACGCATGGGCATCGGACTGCCGCACGATCAGGTATCCGCCGGCCGGATTCCATTCACCACCCAGATATCCCGTGACCACCCGGGCCGGGATTCCCGCCGAACGCATCAGCATCGCGAAGGCGGATGCGAAGTGTCCGCAGAAGCCACGTTTGGAGTCGAACAACGTCGTGTCCACGGAGTCGAGCGTGGTCGTGCCCGGTTCGAGCGTGTACTCGAGTCCGTTGGTGCGAAACCATTCGAGCACGGCGCGCGCGTAGGCAGCGTCATCCGGCGTGCGCGCGCGAATTTCACGCGCCAGTGCGAGCGTGCGTGGATTGCGTCCGTCAGGCAGCTGGGTTTCGTACCTGCGCCCGAGCGTCGACAACTCGCCCGACGAGCGGGTCGCAAGATGCGAAACGGCGTCGTAGCTGACGACGTCGGTGATGCGATCCATCGTCGAAAGCTGCCGGTCGTAGGACATGAACACGTCGCGCCGCGGGCTGGCATCGACGGTGTCGAGTGCGTACAGCCACGGCTGCCAGGTCGGTTCGAGCGTCACGCGATAACGCACCGGATCGCCGAGCATTTCGAGCGGCTCGGCGCGGTAGAACCGCGCTCGCTCGCGCCGCCAGGTGAAGCCGTCGAAGCTGTTGAGCACGGGGCCCCGCCAGTACAGCGCCGCGCGCGCCGGCAGCCCGGCCGCGAAGCGCACGCGAAACGCCGGGTCGTATTCGTTGGCGAGTTTGCTGATGCTGCCCGGGGACATCTCGTCGGACAGCCCGGTGGTCGCCCCGGCGCCGCGCTCGAGTGCCCAGAATTGACCGGCGACGCGCGGAAAGAACAGGAAGCAGGCGGCCGCCAGCGGCACCGACATCGCCAGCGCGCGGCCGGAAAGCCGCAGCGCCGTGCGTGTGCGCAGCGCGTCGCCGGGATAGGCGATCAACGCGATGGCGGCGCACGCTCCCCAGACGATCAGTAGATAGAGCGGCAGCCGCCAAAGCGACTGGCTCGCGAGCGCCGCGGCCAGCAGCAGGAACAGCGACACGCCGACCACGATGCCATCGTCGCGGCGCGTGCGCGATTCGATGAGTTTCAGCGCGCCCATCACCACCAGCAGCGCGGTGCCGGCAGCGAGGCCGTTGACGGTGCGAAAGTTAGCGAGCACCGCGGCCACCAGCAACGCCGTGAGCATGCCGAACAGGAAACGTGCGCCGCGCCGCCCGCGCGGCGGCTGCAACCAGCCGAATCCGATGGACAGGCGCCACGCCACACTCAGCAGCGCGATCGCGGTACACCAGGGCGGCGCATGGCCGGCGATGAAAAGAACGCTGGCCATGAACACCAGCGTTGCCGCGACCTGCGCGCGGGCCGCCGTGTTCACGACGCATCACCGCTGGCGTAGAGCGCGAGTCCGTCGAGACACCGTGCGCGGTGCTCGTTGCCGCCATCGGGCGGCAATTCCTGCGATCCGAGCCGCAGACCGTAGCGTTCGCCGCGCGCGTGCGCCGCGACGATCCAGGCCGACAGCTGTTCGAGACGCGCTTCGAGGTCGCCGCCCGCGACACCGGCCAGGTCGAAGATGCGGTGATGCGCCGCGGAAGATTGATAGGTCTTCACGAGCAGTCCGCGCCCACGCGCATAGGCGCCCCAGGCCACCTGACGCGGCGAGTCGCCACTGCGGAATTCGCGCAGGCCGGACCATTCCTCGTCGCCGGCCCGGTGCAACGCCGGGGCGTTGCCCAGATTGGCGGCTTCCAGCGGTGGCTCGCGCCGGCCGCGCGGCACGGGCCAGGCCAGCACGCTCACGCGCAGGTGCACGTAGGTCCAGGCACGGAACAGGCCGAACGGAAACGAGGTGGATAGTTTGACGCGGTCGATGTCGACGCGGCCGCGCTTGGGCAACGGCAGGGCGATGTCCGCCCGGGCGGTGCCTCCCGCCGGCACATCGACCGCGACGCGCGCGCTGTCGGCGGCTTCCGCTTCGATGCCGAGCCGCGGCGAGTCGGCGGCATTCTGCAGCGTCAGCTGCAGAATGCCGTGCTCGCCGACGAAAGCATTGGCGGTGGAGATCGCGCGCACCTGCGTGCGGACCAGGTTGCGATGGGTGAGATGCATCGCGATCAAGCCGAAGCCCGACAACAGGAAAGTCAGCATCATCGCCATGCTGTTCGAGTAGTTGAGCCCACCCAGCAACATGACGAGCGTCAGCGCCGCGAAGGCCAGCCCGGCGCGCGTCGGCAGGATGTAGAGACGGCCGGTCAGGATCGTCACGGGCAGCTGGTCGTCGCCCTGGCGGCGCCTCACCCACGCCGCGGCCCGCTTGCGCAGATTCGCCTTCAGGGTGCCCGTGCCGACACGCGCCGCGGCGAACATGGCTCTAGATAGGCACGGCGACACCGCGCGCCAGCGCGGCGATGAGCGCCGCGTGGTCGGCGCCGGTGTTCACGCCGGCATCGAGGCGGTGGGACGCGACCGGCGCGAACACGGCCTGCACGTCTTCGGGGATCACCATGTCACGGCCCGCCAGCATGGCCCAGGCGCGGGCGGCGCGCACCAGGCCCTGGCCGGCGCGTGGCGACAGGCCGATCTGGATATCGGAGCGCTGACGCGTGCTGGCCACCAGCGTCTGCACGTATTCGAGCAACGCGGGCGCGATGTGCACGCGCTGTGCCGTCGCCTGCAGCTCCCGGACGGCGTCCGGGTTGAGTGCCGGCGGCATGCCCGCCAGCAGATCGCGCCGGTCGCCTCCGGCCAGCAGCGCGCGTTCATGCGCCGCGTCCGGATAACCGAGCGAGATACGCATCAGGAAACGGTCGAGCTGCGACTCGGGCAGGCGGAAGGTGCCTAACTGCTCGAAAGGGTTCTGTGTGGCTACCACGAAGAACGGGTCGGGCAGGCGATAGGTGGTGACGTCGACGCTGACCTGGCGTTCTTCCATCGCCTCGAGCAACGCGCTTTGCGTCTTGGGGCTGGCGCGGTTGACCTCGTCCGCCAGCAGCAGCTGCGTGAACATCGGGCCCTTCTTGAACGAGAACCCGCCGCTCGGCGCGTCGAACACGGACACGCCGATGATGTCGGCCGGCAGCAGGTCGCTGGTGAACTGCACGCGTTGCCAGGCGAGGCCGAGGACATGCGCGAGCGCGTGGGCGAGCGTGGTCTTGCCGACACCCGGCACGTCTTCGATGAGCAGGTGGCCGCGCGCCAGCAGGCAGGTCAGCGCCAGTCGCACGGCCTCGGACTTGCCGAGGATGATGCGATCCAGGTCGGCCAGGGCACGGGTGAGGGCGTCGGTCGGTGAGGTCGTGGAGGCGTTCACGTTTCGACTATAGCCCGCGTCGTGCGGCCCGGCTCGTGATGCGGTTCAGGTTCCGCCGAGCCGGTGCACGCGATCGAGCTGTGCCGCGAGGTTCAGGTTCTGAGATTCCAGTTCCGCCAGGCGCGCCTGGTCCGCCGCGACCACCTCGGGCGGCGCGTTCTTCACGAAGTTGGCGTTGCCGAGTTTGCCCCGGAGTTTCCCCAGGTCCGATTCATTCTTTGCGATGCGCTTCGTCAAGCGATCGGCTTCGGCCTTCGGGTCTATCAATCCCGCCATCGGCACCAGCAACGTCAGCTCGCCGAGCATCGCGGTGGCGGCTTCGGGCGCGGCATCGCCCGCCGCCAGCGGCGTGATCGCCTCGAGCCCCGCGAGCCGGGCGAGATAGGCGAAATGTCTGTCGACGAGTGTGCGTTCGCGCTCGCCGGCATTCTGCAGCAGCAGCGGAATCCGGCGGGACGGCGCGATGTCCATCTCGCCGCGGATCTGCCGCACCGCGAGGATGAACTGTTTCATCCAGCTCACTTCGGCTTCGGCCTCCGCGTCGGCGGCGAAGTCGGTGGCCGCCGGATACCGCGCCTGCATCAGCAGCTCGGTGCGGCTGGTGGAGGCGCGCACATCGGCCGCGGCGGCGAGCGGCGCAACCAGCGGGATCACGCGCTGCCAGATCTCTTCCGTAATGAACGGCATCAGCGGGTGCAGCGCGCGCAGCAGCGCCTCGAGCACCGTGACCAGCGTGCGGCGCGTGCCGCGTTTCTGCGCCTCCGTGGTGTTCTCGCCCTGCAGCACGGGTTTGGTGAGCTCGAGATACCAGTCGCAGAACTCGTACCAGGTGAATTCGTACAGCGCCGTCGCGGCAAAGTCGAAGCGGTACTCTTTGAGCGCGCTGTCCACCTGCGCGAGCGTCGCGGCGAAGCGCGACACGATCCAGCGATCGGCGATCGAGAGCTCCGCTTCACCGCTGAGATCGCCCTGGTCTTCGACCGTCATCAACACGAAGCGCGCGCCGTTCCACAACTTGTTGCAGAAGTTGCGGTAACCGCCGACGCGGCCGAATTCGAAATTGATGTCGCGCGAAGCGCCCGCCAGCGACGCGAACGTGAAGCGCAATGCGTCGGTGCCGAACGGCGCAATGCCGTCCGGAAACTGCTTGCGTGTCGCCTTGTCGATCTTGTCCTTGAGATGCGGCTGCATGAGGCCGCTGGTGCGTTTGGCCAGCAGATCCGCCAGGCTGATGCCGTCGATGACGTCGAGCGGATCGATGATGTTGCCCTTGGCCTTCGACATCTTCTCGCCGTTCTCGTCGCGGATGAGCCCGGTGATGTAGACGTCGCGGAACGGCACGTCGCCCATGAACTTGAGGCCCATCATCATCATGCGGGCGACCCAGAAGAAGATGATGTCGAAGCCCGTGACGAGCACGCTGGTCGGATAAAACTTGCCCAGCGCTGCGGTTGTGTCGGGCCAGCCGAGCGTGGAGAACGGCCACAGCGCCGAGGAGAACCACGTGTCGAGCACATCGTCGTCCTGGCGCAGCGCGAGGCCGGGCGGCAGCGTGTGTTTCCTGCGCACCTCGGCTTCGTCGCGGCCCACGTAGATGTTGCCGGCCTCGTCGTACCAGGCCGGAATGCGATGGCCCCACCAGAGCTGGCGGCTCACGCACCAGTCCTTGATGTTGCGCATCCACTCGTAATAGGTCTTCGACCAGTTTTCGGGCACGAAACGCGTACGGCCCGCTTCGACCGCCGCGAGCGCGGGCTCGGCCAGCGGCGCGATCTTCACGTACCACTGGTCGGTCAGATAGGGCTCGATCACGGCGCCGGTGCGGTCGCCGCGCGGCACCTTGAGCTTGTGAGGCTCTATCTTCTCGATGAGGCCGGCCGCTTCGAGCTCGGCGACGATCTGCTTGCGCGCCACGAAGCGATCCAGCCCGCGGAAACGCTCCGGCGCGTTCTCGTTGAGTTTCGCGTCGGGCGTGAAGATGTTGATCTGCTCGAGCGCGTGCCGCTGGCCCATCTCATAGTCGTTGAAGTCGTGCGCCGGCGTGATCTTGACCGCGCCCGTGCCGAATGCCGCGTCGACGTAGCTGTCGGCGATCACGGGGATGGTGCGGCCCGTCAGCGGCAGCGTGAGCCGCTTGCCGATCAGCGGCTGGTAACGCTCGTCCTCGGGGCTGACCGCCACCGCCGTGTCGCCTAACAAGGTCTCGGGGCGTGTGGTCGCGACCACGACGTGGCCTTCACCTTCGGCGAATGGATAACGGATGTGCCACAGGCTGCCGTTCTCTTCCTCGGACAACACTTCGAGGTCGGAGACGGCCGTCAGCAGCACCGGGTCCCAGTTGACCAGTCGTTTGCCGCGATAGATGAGGCCTTCCTCGTGCAGGCGCACGAACACCTCCGTGACGCCGCGCGACAGCTCCGGATCCATCGTGAACTTGTCGCGCGACCAGTCGACCGAGGTGCCGAGGCGGCGCATCTGGTGCGTGATCGTGTTGCCGGACTCGGCTTTCCACTTCCACACACGTTCGAGGAACGCCTCGCGCCCGAGATCGAGGCGATGTTTGCCTTCCGCGCCGAGCTGGCGCTCCACCACCATCTGCGTGGCAATGCCGGCGTGGTCGGTGCCCGGCTGCCACAACGTCGAAAAGCCGCGCATGCGGTGCCAGCGGGTGAGGGTGTCCATCAAGGTGTGCTGGAACGCGTGCCCCATGTGCAGCGTGCCGGTGACGTTCGGCGGCGGCAGCATGATGCAGTACGCCTCGCCGTCGCCCGACGGGGCGAAGGCGCCCGATGATTCCCAACGCTGGTAGATCCGGGTCTCGATTTCGCCCGGGGAATAGGCCTTGTCCATGAGGGCGCGGATTATACGGACCGGCCGATTTCCTCGCTCAGAAAGTCGGCGGCCGCGCGCGCCTGGAGAGCTGCGCGTCAGACGTTGTGCGTCTGGGGTTCGATGGCCTTGCCGCGGTACAGCTTGAAGCGCTCACGGCCCGCGCTGCGCACCTCGGGACGGGAGTCGAGGAATTCCGCGACGCGCGCGAACCGGTCGAAGAACGGCGGCACGGCGGCGGACAGGTTGATCAACACGTCGGCATGGCCCTCGGGCAGGGCGCCGGTAGTTAGTGCGACGGGCGCCGCGCAGGCGGTGCCCGCGTCGCCGACCACATCGTGCGGCACGAACGTGCCGTCGCCGAAGGTCCACAACAGTTCGTCGAGCTTCGACAGCGCCGCCGCGTCGTCGGCGAACACGACGACCTTCTGTTTCGCGAGGTAGGCCTTCTCGGCTATCCGGCAGGCGAGGCGCATCCGCGCGGCATCGCCGGCTTCGTCGGTCAGATAGAAATCAACGCGGGGCGATGGCAACAGTGTTCAGCGCGGGTTCGCGCGACGCAGCAGGAACTCGAGCAGCATCGCGCTCGGGCGCCCGGTGCTGCCCTTGCCGGCGCCACCCTGGTAGGCGGTGCCGGCGATGTCGAGGTGCGCCCAGGTCAGCCCCTGGGTGAACTTCGACAGGAACGCCGCGGCGGTGATCGAGCCGCCGTCGCGGCCGGCGACGTTGGCCATGTCGGCGAAGTTGCTCTTGAGCTGCTCGCCGTATTCCTCGGTGAGCGGCATGTGCCAGGCACGATCGTCCACGACGGCGCCGCAGTCGACCAGCTCGCGCGCCAGAGCGTCGTCGTTCGCGAACACGCCGGTGTGGTGTGTGCCGAGTGCCACGACAATGGCGCCCGTGAGCGTCGCCATGTCGATGACGACTGCGGGCTTGAAACGTTTCGCGTAGTGGAGCGCATCGCAGAGGACCAGGCGGCCCTCGGCGTCGGTGTTGAGGATCTCGATGGTGAGCCCCTGCGCGCTGGTGACGATGTCGCCGGGCTTGATGGCGCGGCCATCGGGCATGTTCTCGCAGGCGGCCACCAGGCCGACGACATGCAGCGGCAGGTTGAGCTCCGCCACGGTGTTCATCGTGCCGATGACACAGGCTGCGCCACTCATGTCGAATTTCATTTCGTCCATGAGCGGGGGATCTTTTAACGAGATGCCGCCGGTGTCGAAGGTGATGCCCTTGCCGACCAGCACGACCGGCGCGCCTTTGGCCTTGGGGTGCCGATGTTCGATGACGAGGAAGCGGGGCGGCTCTTCGCTGCCCTGGGTGACGGCCAGGAAACAGCCCATCTTCTCGCGCTTGATCTCGGCCAGGCCGAGCACTTTGACCTTGAGCGACTTGTGCGTCTTCGCAAGACCCTCGGCGGTCTTGCCGAGGTAGGTGGGCGTGCAGACGTTGCCCGGCAGATTCGCGAGGTTGCGCATCAGCGCGGCCCCGTTGGCGAGCGCGCTGCCTTGCGCGAAGCCGTTGTTGACGGCGGGCGCGGCCTTCGCGGTCGCGGGGACCACGATGCGCGACAACGCGGGCGGGCGTGGCTTCTTCGCGCTTTTCAGATCGTTGACGCGGTACAGGCTGTTGCCGGCGATCTCGGCCACCGCGCGGCCGAGGCGTTCGTCCGACAGCAGCTTCGCGGCCGGGCGCGGCAGGGCCAGCGCGAGGGCGGAAATGCGGGTACGGGTGGCAGCGCCGATGGCGGCCAGGGTGGCACGCCGCCAGGCCTTGCGGGCGAGATCTCCCTTGGCGCCGATGCCCACCAGCAGCACGCGTTCGGCGCTGATGCCTTCGAGGTCGGTGACCAGCCAGGTCTCGCCGAGCTTGGCGGTGAAATCGCCGCGTTTCACCAGCCGCGAGAGCTTTTCGCGGCAGCGCAGGTCGAGCGTTTTGGCTTCAGGGGTCAGATCGCCGTCCTCGTGGACTCCGACGGCGACGCAATCGATGGGCAGCTCCGCGAGCGCCTTTGTCCAGGTTTCGAACTGCATTTCTTTTGGATCCCCTGCTCTGGCCGGCCTCGTACGCGACTACACAGCTATTTGTCGCGGAGGGCGGCGGTGCTTTAAGGTCGCGAAGTGTAACTCAAGTCAATTCAGGTGGTCTGTTGCTGCGGATTCTCGACCGCTACATCCTGCGCGAAGTTGTCGTCAGCTGGCTCGGCGTAACTGGCGTATTACTAGCGATATTGCTGACAAATCAGGTCGCGGCTGTGTTAGCGCGCGCGGCCGAGAGCCAGTATCCGCGCGGCGTGGTGCTCGAACTCATCCTGCTCGGCGCGCTGCAAAACGTGCCGCTGCTGGTTCCGGTCGGGCTGTTGCTGGGCATCGTCCTCGCGCTCGGCCGGTTTTATCACGACAGTGAATTGACGGCGGCGCAGGCCTGCGGCGCGGGTCTGCGGCCCATCCTGTTGCCGGTGCTCGGCTTCTCGGTGCTGCTGGCCGCGGCGCTGGCCGCCTTGTCGCTGCAGGTGGCGCCTGCGGCGGCGGGCCGCGTGCTCGAGTTGCGCAGCGAGGCGGTGCGCTCCGGGCAGTTCTCGCCCATCACGTCGGGCAAGTTCCGCAGCTTCGGCGGCGGCAACACCGTGGTGTATGCGCAGGGCGCCGAAAAGGACGGCACGCTCACGCGGGTGTTCGTGGAACGCGACCGGGGCGATCACATCGAGGTCGCGCTCGCGCAGCGCGCGCGTCACACGTACACCGAGGACGGCGACCTGCAGATCATCACGTTGTACGACGGCGAACGTTACGAAGGCATTCCGGGCGAGCGCCGCTTCCGCATCGTGCGCTTCGCCGAGAACACCATCCCCGTGCGGCTGCCCGCACTGTCGGACGGGGCGGTGGCGATGCAGGGGTTGCCGACGGCGCAATTGTTCCAGTCGCAGGACAAGGCACAAAGCGCCGAGCTTGCCTTCCGCCTGGCGTTTCCCGTGATGGCGTTGGTGCTCGCCATCATCGCGGTGCCGCTCGCCCGCTTGCGGCCCCGCCAGGGCCGATACGCGCGCGTCGGTTACGCCGTGCTCATCTTCTTCGTCTACATCAACCTCGTCATCGCCGGAAAAGTGTGGATCGTGCGCGGCACCACTCCTGCATGGCTCGGCCTGTGGTGGGTGCACGCGGTCGTCGCGCTGCTGGCCGCGGGCATCGTGCTGGTGCCGCGCTGGCTGGCGAAGGCGCGTTACCGGCGCAACATGGCCCTCACGGCGGCGGTGCCGGCATGAACCTGCTCGACCGCTACGTGATCCGCGCGTTGTTAGGCGGCGTGCTGGTGGTGGTCGCCGTGCTGGTGACCCTGGGGGCGATGTTCCTGTTCGCCGGGCAACAGGACGACATCGGCGTCGGCAGCTACAGCGCGCTCGATGCGCTGTGGTTCGTGCTGCTCAACCTGCCGCAACAGATCTACGAAATCCTGCCGATCGGCACCATGATCGGCGGGTTGATGGGCCTCGGCACCCTGGCGCGCGGCAGCGAGCTCACGGTCATGCGCGCGGCCGGCATCTCCGTGTGGCGCATCGCAGGCTCCGTGGCCATGGCGGGCGTGCTGTTGATCGTCGTCGCGGTGATCTGCGGCGAATTTCTCGCGCCGCCGCTGCAGCAGATGGCCACGCGGCAGAAGGCGATCGCGAAATTCGCGACCATCAGTTACGCCGGCCGCGGCGGCTCCTGGGTGCGCGACGGCGACATCCTCATCAACGTCATGGAACAGTCCGGCGCCGGGGAGTTCGGCGGCATGCGCATCTTCGAGCTGACACCGGAACACGGTCTCAAATCGGTCGCGACCGCCTCGACAGCGGCGGTGCAGCCCGACGGCACCTGGAAGCTGACGCATTACGCCGCCACGACGTTTGGCGGCCCCACGGTCGATGCCGAGAAGGTGGCCAGCCGGGCGTTCAACTCGACCATCGGCGGCGATTTCCTGGCCCTCACGGTGCGCGAACCGCGCCAGCTGGAGTCACGCGTGTTGTGGGGTCTGATGGGTTACCTCAAGGCGAACGATCTCGATGCCGGCCCGCAGGAATTCGCGTTTTGGTCGCGCATCGCGCGTACCGCGGCGATCCTGTTCGCCGCCTTGCTGGCCGTGCCGTTCGTGTTCGGCAGTCTGCGCGCCGCGGGCGCCGGCGCGCGCACCCTCATCGGGGTGCTGATCGGGGTCAGCTTCTTCTTCGTCCAGCGCATGCTCGAGAGCGGCGCGGTGGTGTTCGATGCGAGCCCGTTCGTGCTCGCCTGGGCGCCGACGTTCCTGCTGGCTGGAACGTCGCTCGTCCTTATCGCCCGGACCCGATAGCGGTTACTTCTTCGTCGGCAGCGTCTTTTTCGCGGCCGCCGGCGCGGCGTTCTTCTCGAGCAGTTCTTCCTGCGGCTTGAAGATCGACTCGTACTTGTAGATAGGGATCTCGTACTCGACGCCCTTGGCGCGGGCCGCCAGGCGTTCGACGTCGACGGCTGGCTGCGCCGCGGGTTTGGCAGGCTCCGCGGGCTTGGCGGAGTCCGCTGCCGGTACGGCTGCGGGCGCCGGCGCCGCGAACTCGGCCGCGAGCGCCGCGTCGTGGCTGGCGCTCACGGAAACGTAGGCCTTCTGCGGGTCGCGATGGCCGGAGAATTCGAACACCTGGCCGTCGAAGGTGCGATACGTCGCGCGATCGGTGGCGGCGGGCGGGGCCGCAGGCAATACCCGCACGTCGTCGAAGTTCAGCGCGACCAGGGCCTCCGCCTGGCCGTCGATCGACATTGCGCTCGCCGCGGTGCGGCCTTTCGGAATCGGGCTCAACGCGAGATCGGCATCGCCGCGGCGCGCGCGCGTCAGTAGATAGGCGGGTCCGGCGGCGGGTTTCACCGAGATGTCGTGCACGTCGGCGCCCGGCAGATCGATGATGGCCCGGTCGAGCCAGCGTTTCTGGTCCGGATCGGCGGTAACGGCCGGCTCGGCCAGGGCGCTGGCGGCATCGTCGGGCTTGCGCACATAGATGGCGCGGCCCTCGGCGCCTTTGCCGACGATCAGCGACCAGGTCTTCTTGCCGGCGACGACTTCGAGCAGCGTGCTGGACGCGGTGGGCGAATCCGGCTTCTCGACGCCGAGCTTGGCGTAGTTTGCCGGGTCGCTGGTCTTGCGCTCGATCACTTTCATCGCGACGAGGTTCATGACGAGCTCGCGCACGCGGTTGCCGTCGGCCGGGTAGTTGCGTTCGACCACGGTCCAGCCGCCGGCGCCCTTGCGCAGCGTGGTGCGGCTGCCGTCGCCTTTGGAGAGGCGTACTTCCCCGACTTCGCCCAGCGCTGCCTTGAGATCCGGAAACACGGCGCCGCCGCCGAGATTGCCCTGTTGCGCCCGATGCGCCGACAGCCACACGCCGGCGCCTAACAACACGACCGCGGCGGCGCCCAGGACCAGTAGATTCTTCTGCTTCACGCCGCGCCTCCCTTGCGCAACATGGCGATGGCATGGCGCCGCCGCCGGTGCCACGCATTGACCAGCAACGCCAGCAGCGTGAAGACCACCGGCATCACCAGGATGTTGATGAGTTTCATCTTCATGCCGAGCGCCTTGATGTCGTTCTCGAGGCCGGCTTTCACCGCACGCAGTTCCTTGCGGATGCGCAACTTGTCTTCCTGGAAGCGCTCGATCTCGCGCGCCTGGTCGGCGGACAGGATCGCCTCGCCGCCACCGGGGCTGGCCGTCTGCAGCTTGGTGAGGTTCTCCTCGGTCTGCTGCAGCTGCTGCTCGAGCTCCTGTTCCTTGGTGCGGAACTGCGCGTCGGCGCTGCGGCGCAACGCCTCGACGCGTTCGAACGGGCGCGAATAAGCGGCGCGGCCGCGAATGCTGATGAGGTCGGCGCTGCCGGCGAGATTGTCGAGCGCGTTCCAGACCAGTTCGCCGTTGTTGGCGAAGGGTTGCGCCATCGTCTGGCCGAAGAAATTGCGCACATTCACCCACATGAAATCCTGCAGCAGATCCGTATCGGCGATGACGACCACGTTGAGCGGCTTGGCGGAAGCCTTCAGCGCATCCGGCGCGGCGACGACGCCCGCGGGTGGGCCATTGGCGAAGGCGCTTACGGCATTACCCGAGATGCGCGCGGCGACGGTCAGCTCGCCCAGCGGTTTGAAGCCGTCGCGCAAGGTCGCGGGGTCGCTCATCATCGCGAAACGTTGCGCGGGCAGCAGCCCCGCCTGTTTGCTGGTCTTGATCAGCGACTCGAATTTGAGCTTGCTGCCGGCGACCGGCTTCAAACTGCCGACGGTCGCCATGTTGATGCTGTCGAGGTGCGTGGTGATCACGTCCTTGGAGACGTTCGTGCCGTCGAAACCGAGCACCGCGATGTGCTGCGATGGCGGCTCGCCCTCGCGCATCGAGACGGTCAGGCCGCGTTCGAGATCGCCGACCACTTGGTCGGACTTGAAGTCGACGCCCCAGGAGGCGAGCAGCGGTTCCAGGTGCGAGGATTTGTCGGCCTGGAACTGCGCCATCGGGTTGTTAGGGTCGTTACCCGACTGGTCGGCCTGGGCATTCGGATCCACGAACGCCAGGATGTGTCCGCCGCGCATCGCGAACTGGTCGATGGCGTACAAGGCGGCCGGCGGCAGCTCTTTCGGGTGCACCAGGACCAGCACGTCGACGTCCGCGTCGATCTTCGTCAGCGACGGCTCGAGGGCGCGCACGTCGTAGAGCTGCTCGATCTGTCCGTAGACCACCCACGGTGCACGCGGCCGGCCGGATTGCATGTCGAAATCCCCACCCATCGGCAGCGACGACAACCAGCCCACGACGGGTTTTTTCGCCGTCGACAGCTTGTGGATGAGTTTGGCGACGTCGTACTCGAGCTGCTCTTCGAGGCTCGGGTCCAGGTAGGGAATCGACTCCTTGCCGTCGGTCGAATTGGTGGCTGCGAGACCGAGGTAAAGTTTTTCGCCGCTGGCATTCACGGGCACCGAGGTGATGCCGAGCTCCGTGGCGCGGTCCTCTTCCTCGGAGAACGGCTGCGGATCGATCACCTTGAGCGTGAGTTTGCCCTTGGACCGCGAGGCGAGCTCCTGGAGCAACTCGCGCACGCGAACGCCGTGATTCTTGATCTGCGGAATCGGCGTGGCCGTGCGTTCGGAGAAGAACAGGTAGAGGTTGATGGGCTCCTTGAGGTTCTCGACGATGTGTTCGGTGCCGTCGGAAATCGTGTAGAGCTTGTCGCTCGTGAGGTCGATCTGCGCGCCGCGCAACAGCAGGTTGGCGAGCAGCATGACGGCCACGAACAGGAGACCGATGACCGCGAGGCCGCCGGCGTTGAGTTGGGATTTCTTGAACATGTGTGCGTTAGCTCGATTTGCGCGACTCGAGCACGACCGTGCTCGCGAGCAGGAAGAAGACACTGACCAACGCGAAGTAGAGGATGTCGCGCAGGTCGAGCAGACCTTTGATTATGTTTTCGAAGTGCGCGAGGAACGACAGTGACACGATGCTGGCCACCAGCCACTGCGGCGCCCACGAATCGAACCACGCCGTCACCATGCCGTGGCCCGCGAGCAGCAACACGAAGCAGATCGCCGCGGCCACCAGGAAGGCGATGAGCTGGTTCTTCGTGATGGCCGAGGTGAACGACCCGACGGCGAGGAAGCCACCCGCGATGAAGAAGCTGCCGACGTAGGCGGCGAAGATGGCGCCGTTGTCCGGGTTGCCGAGGTAATTGATGGTGATCCACAGCGGGAAGGTGAGCAGCAGCGCGAGACCCACGAACAGCCAGGCGGCGAAGAACTTCCCGAGCACCGCCTGCCACAGCGTGATGGGCTGCGTGAGCAGCATTTCGATGCTGCCGTTGCGGCGCTCTTCGGCCCACAGGCGCATCGACACGGCCGGACACAGCAGCAGGTAGAGCCAGGGCAGGAAGGTGAAGAACGGCGTCATATCGGCCTGGCCGCGTTCGAAGATCGCGCCGAAGAAAAACGCGAACAGGTTGGCGAGCACCAGGAAGAACAGGATGACGACCAGGGCGAGCGGCGTCGCGAAGTAACTCGCGAGCTCGCGCCGCAGGATGATTTGCACGGATTTCAAGGAACTCTCCGGAAAAGTTTCAGGCGGCCACGGCGCGGAACACGTCTTCGAGCCGGCCCGAAGGCGCGCGCGCCTTGAGGCCCGCGGGCGTGTCATCGGCCACGAGTTTGCCGTGCGCGATGATCACCGCGCGCGTGCACACCGCGTCGACCTCTTCGAGGATGTGCGTGGAGATGACGATGGTCTTCTCCTTCGCGATTTCGCCGATCAGCGTGCGCACTTCGTGTTTCTGCATGGGGTCGAGGCCGTCGGTGGGTTCGTCGAGGATCAGCACCTTCGGGTCGTGCACGATGGCCTGGGCGAGGCCGACGCGGCGCTTGAAACCCTTGGAAAGCGTTTCGATGGTCTGCTCGTACACCGTCTCGAGCTGCAGCCGCTGCATGACGTAATCCAGCCGCGCCTTGCGGTGCGCGCCGTGGAGCTGGCGCAGGTCGGCGATGAAATCGAGGAAGCCGCCCACGCTCATCTCTCCATAGTGCGGTGCGCCTTCGGGTAGATAGCCCAGCGCGGCCTTCGCGGCCAGTGGTTCGGTGGCGACGTCGTGCCCGCAGATGCTGGCACTGCCGCTGGTCGGGGCGATGAAGCCTGCGATCATGCGCATCGTGGTGGATTTGCCGGCACCGTTGGGGCCGAGGAAGCCGAGCACTTCGCCTGGCTCGACCGAGAAGGTCAGGTCGTCGACGGCGAGCAGGCCGTCGTAATTCTTGACTAGATTCTGCGTCTTTATCATGGCGCCTGATGAGATCGGGACGCCTCGGGTTAGTTCCGTCGGCGCCGGGGCGCAGATTTTGCTGAGGAGTGGGTCCGCGCGCAAGGCGCATCGGGGTCCATCGCAGTGAGATTACGGTGTTGTAATCCGGGTCCTATCCGTCGCGCCGGGTGCTGATGGCGTCGATGTGTTCGCGGTAAGTCTTGAGCACGCGGCGGATTTCCGCCGGCGCCGGCCGCTCGGCCAGGCGCGCGATCATCTCGGCGAGTTCGTGCCACTGCCGGCCCCAGCCTAACAAACGTACCGCGTCCGCGATCACCACGTGTTCCTCCGGCGTGATCGCCGGGCCGGTTTTTTTCGGCTTGATCGTGGCGGGGCGATTCGGATCGCGGCGCGCCTCGCGTTTGGGCTGCGTCAGCGGCATGTCCTTCAGCGGCACGCCGGCGCGTTGCGCGGCCAGCATGCGATACATCTTCGAATTCGGCAGCTGCGGCATCTGCCGCGTGGTCTCGGCGGTGCGTTTGTGTTCGCCGGTGCGCGAGGGCGTCTCGACGGCTTTGCGATTCTCGGCGGTGCGCGAAGTGGATTCGCGCTCGCGTGCCGGCGGCGTGCGCGGCCGTGCGGGCTCCGCGCCCGGAATGGTCTTCGACAGCGGCGGTGGTTTGGCCTGTGACGCGCGCGCGGCGGACGGTTCGGGTTTGGCGGCGAGCACGTCGCGACGCTCGGTCTCGTGCGTCGCCAGCGGGATGAAGCGCTCGACCGACGTGAGGCCGACGAGGGTCGCCAGGAAACTCATGATCTCGATGCCTTCGATGAAGGCGCGGTCACCTTCGACCTGGCGCTGCTGGACGATGCGTTTGAGCGAAAGAATGCGCTTGCGCGCCAGCTGGATGATCCAGCGTTGCGGCCGTTCGTGTTTCGGCCAGGGCTGCACGTGCCAGTAGCGTTCCTCGTCGAGCGCGGCATATCCGGCATGCAGGTCGAGGCTGGTCTGCCAGCGGTCGAGCAGGGATTCGAGCTGACCGGACTCGTCGCCCGGTAATGGTTCGTTGGCCATGCGCCGAAGAGTAGCGCCGACCCGGCATGGTGCGCGCGATCTACCGCACAGAGTGTCCTGCGCACTTTTCACATTTGTGCACGACAGCACAGTCGTTCAACACGCGCTGGGTGTTCGTGACTAAAATGCCGCCAAACAAGAACCAGTCGGGGAGAGGCCTTTGGGATTCCTTAACTCGCGCCGCGTCGCGGCAGCGCTGGTATTGGTGCTGGTCGCAGCTGCCGCCGAAGCGCGCACGCTCCGGGTCGGCATCGTCACCGACGGCGCGGCCGGGCGGCAGGTGTTCTCCGTCCAGGCCATCGAGCGCGAGATCGCCAACATCGCCGCGCCCGACACCCAGATCCTGCTGCCGCCGGAGAAACGTTTCGTCGGCGACTGGTCGCTCGACGGCGCGGCCGCGGCGCTCGATCGCGCGCTGGCGGATCGCGAGGTCGACGTGGTCATCACGCTCGGCATCCTCACCTCGCAACAGGCGGCGCGTCGCGTATCGCTGCCCAAACCGGTGATCGCGCCGCTGGTGATCGATCCCATCCTGCAGGGCTACCCGCTCAACGAAGGCCGCAGCGGCCGGCACAATTTCGCCTACGTCGCGGATTTCCAGAGCGTCGCCAATGAAGTGCGCACATTCCACGACATCGTCGGTTTCAAATACCTGGTGGCGCTGGTCGACGATTCGCTGATGGCCGCGCTGCCGCAGCTGTCGGACAAGGCCACGGAACTCGCGGCTGCGCTCAATCTGAAGATCGGCATCGTGCGCGTCGGCGACAACGTCGACGTGGCGCTGGCCAGCATTCCGCAGGGCGTCGATGCCGTGTACGTCACGCCGCTGCGTTTCGACGATACGCAGGTGCGCCAGCTCGCCGACGGTCTCGCGGCGCGCAAGCTGCCCACGTTCTCCGTCGTCGGGCGCAGCGAGCTCGACGCAGGAATGCTGATGACCACCGGTGGTGCGGAGCGCGACTCCGAACGCCTGGCGCGGCGGGTGGTCATCATGATCCAGCGCATCGCGGGAGGAGAGGATCCCGCGCGGTTCGAGGTAGGTTTCCCGACCACGCAGCGCCTGGTGCTGAACATGCGCGTCGCGAACGGCATCGGCTTTTCGCCGCGCTGGCAATTCCTGACCGACGCCGAGCAGCTGTATGGTGAGCCCACCGGCACGCAGCCGCTGACCTTGCTCGAGGCCATGCGCGCCGCGCTCGATGCCAACCCGGCATTGGCGGCGAGTCGCGAACGTCTCGGATCCGTCGAAGACGATGTCCGCATCGCGCGCAGCGGATTGCTGCCGTCGCTGTCCGCGTCGGCTGCACGCACGCGCATCGACGCGGATCGCGCCAGCCCGCTGATCCAGGCTGAGGACACGACCAGCGCCGGCCTGTCGTTCAGCCAGGTCATCTATTCCGAACGCGCCTGGGCGGGGTACTCGATCGCCAAGTCCTTGAGCCAGGCGCAGGCGCACGGGCAACGCGCGGACCTTTTGGACACGTTGACCGAGTCCGCGTCGGCGTATCTCAACCTGCTGCGCGCCAAGGCGGTGGAAAACGTTCGCCGCCGCAACGTCGAGAACACCCGCCGGAACCTCGAGACCTCGCGCGTGCGCGAAGAAGTCGGCCTCGCGGGCCGCTCCGACTATCTACGCTGGGTGGCGCAGCTCGCCCAGGACAAGCAGAACCTGCTGGCGGCGGAATCGCAGCGGCGACAGGCCGAGACCGAGGTGCTGCGCATCCTGCACCGGCCGGCGAGCCAGCCGTTCACCACGGTGGAGTCCGGCATCGACGACCCGCTTTCGCTGATATCGAGCCCGCGCACGCAGTCGTTCCTGGATTCGCCGGCGAAGTGGGCCGTGTTCATGGAGTACGCGGTGCACACGGCGCTCGCGAACGCGCCGGAGATCGCGCGCGCCGACGCGGTGATCGATGCGCGCCAGCGCGCGTTGAGCTCGGCGTCGCGCAGCTACTATCTACCCGACCTGGCGCTGGTCTCGAGCGGTTCCAAATACACCGACCGCAGCGGCGCCGGTTCGCTGTCGGTGCCCGGCGCGCCCGACGATGAATCCTGGAGCGTGACACTGCAGGCGACCTTGCCGCTGTTCACCAGCGGCCTGCGCGGCGCCGAGAAATCGCAGGCGCGGCACGAACTGCGTGCCGGGGAGGCCGACAAGGCCGCGGCCACCGACGGCGTCGAGGCGCGCACGCGCGTCTATCTGCACCGCACCGCGAGCTCGTGGCCGGCGATCGACCTGTCGCGCGAAGCCCAGTCCGCCGCCGATGAAAACCTCGGCAACGTCAGCGAGGCGTACGCGCGCGGCTCGGTGTCGGTCACCGACCTGATCGATGCGCAGGAGACCGCGTTGTCCGCCGGCCTGTCCGCGACCGATGCGAAGTACGGCTTCATGGTCGACTTCGTGAACGTGCTGCGATCCATGGGCGATTTCCAGATCCTGCTCGATCCGGCTTCGCGCGAAGCCTGGTATGCCCAGGTCGAAACCTGGTTTCGCGATCATCCCTAGGGAGTGAGGCCCGACATGCGATCCGTCAATACACTCTTATTAATGGCGTTCGCCGCCACGCTGGCCGCCTGCGGGGGCAAGAAGGAAGCCGAAGTCCTGGTGCGCCCCGTGCGCTCGGAGGTGGTCACCGGGGGAGCGAGCGCCGAGAGCGCCACCTACACCGCGGAGATCCGCTCGCGTTACGAAACGGATCTGAGCTTCCAGGTCCCGGGCAAACTGGTGAGCCGCGCGGTGGACGTGGGCGCCACGGTGAAGAAAGGGCAGGTGCTGGCGCAGCTCGATCAGACCGATCAGCAGCTCGGTGTGGACGCCGCGCGCGGTGCGGTGCCGGCGGCGCAATCCGATCTCGATCGCTCGCGCAGCGAGGAAGCGCGCTTTCGGGACCTGCTCGAACGCGGCCTCACTACCCGCGCGCAGTACCAGGCGCAACAGACCGCGGTGCGCTCGGCCGAGGCGAAACTCAGCCAGGCGACGGCGGAGCTGCGGCTCGCGCAGCAGCGCCTCGGATACACGACGTTGCGCGCCGACCAGGACGGCGTGGTCACGCGCGTCCTGGTCGAGCAGGGCACGGTGGTGGCCGCGGGCCAGCGCGCCATCAGCATCGCGCGGCCGAGTGAGCTCGAAGCGGTGTTCGACGTTCCCGATGGACGCGTCGGCGAACTGCGCGCGGCTTCGGCGGTGGTGATCAATCCGCTGCAGGGTGAAGCCGCCGCCTGGGCCGGGCGCGTGCGCGAGATTTCGCCGAGCGCGGACCCGGTGACGCGCACCTACCAGGTGCGCACGACGATCGTGAACCCTCCCGCCACACTGCGGCTCGGCATGACCGTCAGTGTCACGCTGCCGCGCGTCGGCGGCGCGCCGAATATCGCGCTGCCTTCGACCGCGATCTTTCAGAAGGACGGCAAACCCGCGGTGTGGGTGGTGAAGGCGGATAACACGCTCGAACTGCGCGCCGTCAGTGTGGAACGCTACGACACGGATCGCGTGTACCTCTCGGATGGCATCCGCACCGGCGAACGCGTGGTCACGGCCGGCGTGCATCGCCTCTCGCCGGGCGAGACCGTGAAGTTGTTGGCCGAGAAGACGTCGTGAGCACGTCGACGCCGCAGGACCATGGCGGCTTCAATCTTTCCGCCTGGGCGCTGACGCACAAGCCGCTGATCGGCTTCCTCATGGTGGTCGCATTGTTCGCGGGCTTCCGCGCCTACAACGACCTGGGGCGCGATGAAGACCCGCCGTTCACCATCAAGGTGATGGTGGTGCGCGCGTTATGGCCGGGCGCCGACGCGGAGCAGATGGCCAAACAAGTGACCGACCGGCTGGAGAAGCCGCTCGAATCGCTGCAATACCTCGATTTCGTATCGAGCTACACGCGGCCCGGCGAATCCACGCTGATGGTCACGCTGCGGGACAGCACGCCGCCGGAAGCCGTGCCCGAGCAGTGGTACCAGGTGCGCAAGAAGTTAGGGGACATCCGCGGGCAGCTGCCGCAGGGCACTCTCGGGCCGTTCTTCAACGACGACTTCGGCGACGTGTATGGCGTCGTCTATGCGCTCACCAGCGACGGCTTCACCTATCGCGAGCTGCGTGACCAGGCGGAGTTCATCCGCGCCGAGCTGCTGCGCGTGAGCAACGTGGGCAAGGTCGACCTGATCGGCGTGCAGGATGAAGTCGTGTACATCGATTTCTCGCTGCGGCAGATGGCGGGCCTCGGGATCGATCCGGAGCTCGTCGCCGCGACGCTGGCCAGCCAGAACGCCGTGATCGCCTCGGGCACGATCGAAACGCCGGGTGAACGCATCATGGTGCGCGTCAGCGGCGCGCTCGATTCGGTGGCCGCGATGGAGAACGTCGCGATTCGCGTCGGCGACCGGCAGGTGCGGCTCAAGGACTTTGCGCGCATCACGCGCGGCTACAAGGATCCGCCCGCGCCCATGTTCCGCTACAACGGCGAGCCGGCCATCGGCATCGGCGTCTCGATGGCGAAGGGCGGCAACGTGCTCAACCTGGGTGCGGCGCTCGAGAAGGAAGTGGCCCGCATCGAAGCCGGGCTGCCGGTGGGCATCGACGTGCATCGCGTGGCGAACCAGTCCGAGGTGGTCGAGGAATCCGTCGGGCATTTCACGCGCGGCCTGTTCGAAGCCATCGGCATCGTGCTGATCGTGAGCCTGGTGAGCCTGGGGTTGCGCGCCGGACTCGTGGTCGCGGTCAGCATTCCGCTGGTGCTGGCCATCGTGTTCGTGTTCATGCAGCTGTTCGGGATCAGCCTGCAGCGCATCTCACTGGGCGCGCTCATCATCGCGCTCGGCCTGCTGGTCGACGACGCGATGATCGCGGTCGAGATGATGGTGAAGAAGATGGAGGAGGGCTGGGACAAATTCCGCGCCGCCACCTTCGCCTACACGTCGACGGCGTTTCCCATGCTGACCGGGACACTCGTGTCGGTGGCCGGCTTCCTGCCGGTGGGATTCGCCAAGAGCAGCTCGGGCGAATACTGCTTCACCTTGTTTGCGGTCGTCGCGATCGCGTTGCTGGTGTCGTGGGTGGTCGCGGTCATCTTCACGCCCTACATCGGCGTCGCGCTGCTCAAGGAACAACCTGCCGGCGAACATCACGCGCATGCCGAAACACCCATGACGGCGCGGTTTCGCAAGGTTCTGACCAAAGCGCTGGTGAATCGCGGCTGGGTCATGCTGGGAACCGCCGGGGCGTTCGTGGTCGCGGTGATCCTGTTCGGTTTCGTGCAGCAGCAGTTCTTTCCTTCCTCCAGCCGGCCCGAATTGATGGTCGACCTGCGCCTGGCGCAGAACTCGTCGATCGAGGCCACCGATGCCGCGGTCAAACGTTTCGAGAAAGTACTGCTGGCCGATCCCGACATTGCCTACCACAGCTTCTACATCGGCTCGGGCGCGGTGCATTTCTATCTACCGCTCAACCAGCAGCTCGAGAATGCCAACTTCGCGCAGGCTGTCGTGGTCACGAAGAGTTATGAAGTGCGCGACCAGGTGCGGGCGCGGCTCGAGAAGGTGTTGAACGAGGACTACGGCACGATCATGGCGCGCGTCGAACCGCTCGCCCTGGGGCCGCCAGTCGACTGGCCGCTGCAATACCGCGTCAGCGGTCCGGATATCGCCGGCGTGCGGGCGATTTCGGAGACCGTCGCGGCGACGTTGCGCGCGAATCCGAACACGCGCGTGGTCAACTTCGACTGGAACGAGATGACCAAGTCGATGCGCATCAAGGTGGACCAGGACAAGGCGCGCCAGCTGGGGATCAGCTCCGAGCAGGTGTCGCGCGTGCTGAATGCGGCCTTGTCCGGCCGCACCGTCACGCAGCTGCGCGACGACATCTATCTCATCGACGTGCAGGGGCGCGCCGAGGCGCGCGACCGCAGCGATGTCGGCCGCCTGCGCGACCTCGAGGTCGGCCTGCCCGGCGGCAACTCCGTGCCGCTGACGCAGATCGCGACGTTCGAGTACGGGCTCGAGGAAACCATCATCTGGCGGCGCAATCGCCTGCCGACCATCACCGTCCAGTCGAAGATCGTCGACGGGCTGCAGCCCGCGACCGTCAACGAGCAGCTCGACAAACCCATCGCGGAGCTGATCGCCAAACTACCGACCGGCTACCGGATCGACGTCGGCGGCGCCGCGGGCGAGAGCTCGAAGGGTTCGGCGTCGATCATGGCGGTCGTGCCGGTGATGTTCCTGATCATGCTGTTCATCCTGATGCTGCAATTGCACAGCACACAGAAGCTGTTGCTGGTCATGTTGACCGCGCCGCTGGCCATCATCGGCGTCGCGCTGGCCTTGCTGATCAGCAACCGGCCGTTCGGTTTCGTGGCCTTGTTGGGCGTGTTCGCGCTGGTCGGCATGGTCATCCGCAACTCGGTGGTGCTGATGGCGCAGATCAAGGAGAACGAGGATGCCGGCATGGAACGAGGCGCGGCCATCATCGATGCGACGATGCACCGCCTGCGGCCGATCCTGCTGACCGCGGCGGCGGCGATCCTGGGTCTCATCCCGATCGTCAGCGACGTGTTCTGGGGGCCGATGGCGGTCGCGATGATGGGTGGGTTGTTCATCGCCACGGTGCTCACGCTGATCTTCCTGCCGGCGTTGTACGCGGGCTGGTATCGGGCGCCGCGGCCATCGGCGGCGGGCTGAGAAGGTAGCTAGTCAGGCGTCGAGCGCGTTGCGGCCCGGGGCTCCGTCGTCGGCGGCCTGTGCCGGCGCGGCGGCCCCCGCAACCGTTTCGATGACCATGCGGTACTGAAGGGCGAGATTCGACCAGCGGAAGCGGTCGATCCGCGCGCGTACTGGCGACACGTCGCCCGTGACGAGTCTTTCGAGCGCGGCTTCGATACCGCTTTCGTCGCCCGGCTCGAGGCACAGGCCGGCGCCGCTGTCGGCCAGCAGGTCGAACAACGCGGCGCCTTTGGGCGCGAGCCCGAGGATGGGCCGGCCGGTGGCCATGTAGTCGTAGACCTTGTACGGCGTCGAATACAGCATGTGATCGCTGACGATCGCCAGCAGCAGGTGCGCGCGCTGCAGGGCCGCGAACAATTCCACGAAGGGGATGCGCGGGCGGACCTCGAGCAGATCTTCGAGCGAGGCCGCGCGGATGCGCTGCAGTTCCGCCGGCGGCAGCGCGCCGTAGGTAGTCAGGCGCAGCTGGCGCCCGGGATGCCGCGCCGCCACGTGTTGCATGGCGCGCAGGACCGGCACCAGCGTTCTGCCAGCGAAGATCTCACCAGCGTGCACGATCTCGATGGGGCCGGTCGCATCCGGACCGCGCGCGGCGGGCGCGGCATCGAAGCCATTCGGAATCACGAAATTGCGCGCGCTCAGGGAATGCGGAAAGAATCTCTCGAACCATTCGCGCATCGCGGGCGTATTCAGCACGCGCGCGGCGCTCTGGCGAACGACGCGGTGCTCGAAGCGCTGCGCGAACCACTGCGTGACCTTGCCGCGCCGCCAGCGCGGCCATTCGTACGCGCTCCATGGATCGCGGTAGTCGAGGATCAACGGCCAGCCCAGCGCTCGCGCGATGTCCGCGCCGGCCAAAACGGCGGCGTGTGCCGGCGAGGTGGCAATGACGATTCCTGGCGGCAGCCCGCGCGCCACTTGCAGCGCCTTGCGGGTGGCGGCGGCCGCCCAGAAGTATTCCCACCCCACCGGAGCGAGCAGCCGGCGCAGCAGCGCATTGGCGGCGCGCGCGAAAAAGCCCCGGCCCTGGAATGGCAGGCGGATCGAATCGCAGCGATGCACGTTGGTGGCGAGCGGCAGCGAGTCGTCCGCCTTGACGTATTTCCAGTCGCGCATCTCGTGCGTGATCACGTGCACGTCGTAGCCGAGGCGCTCGAACTCGCGTGTGAGGAAACTGAAACGTTTGGCGCCGACGGCCGGGCTCGGCGCGAAGTAGTAAGACACGATGAGGACGGTGCGGCGCGCGCTCATGTCGTCTGCCGCCGGCGGGTCAGGGCGCGCAACACGTAGCCGTATTCCTCGCTCAATATGAAACGCGCCGCGACCGTGTAGACGACGCCGAACAGCAGCACGCCGGCCGCCGCGCTGAGCGCGGTGCGCGGCAGATATTCGATGGCGGCGTGCATGGCGCCGAGCGCCAGCGCGGACGCCAGGATCGACAGCCAGAACTTGCGCCACTGATAGATCCCGCCGACCGGCACCTGGTAACGCTGCATCACGCGGCGGCCGAGATAAAAGCCGCTCCACATCTGCCCGGCGACCAGGCCGATGGTTGGACCCCACAGGCCGAACTTCGGCAAAAGCGCGACGATCAAGGCGATGTTGATGCCGAGCGAGACGGCGCTCGAAGTCGCGAACGAGGCGTTGTCCTCGACACTGCGCAGCAGCGTCGAGAACTGGAAGCACTGACGCAGCATGAGCAGCAGGAACACCTGGAAGTAGGGCGTCGCGGCGACGTATGCGTCCGTGAACAGCAGCCGCACCAGCGGTTCGGCGAAGTAGGTGAGCAGCACCCAGGACGGGCAGATCACGGCGAACACCATCAGCTGCGCACGTTTCCACAGCCGCAGGCCTTCCAGCGGATCTTTCTGCGCGCGTTTGACCATGTCGGGGAAGATCACGTCCGACAACGAGGTCTGCACGATGTTCACCAGCGGCACCTGGTAGGCGGCGGTGGTGTAGATGGCCGTGGCCACCGGGCCCATCTGCATGCTGACGACGACGCGGCCGAATTCATTCGCCTTGTTGAGCACCGACCCCAGGCCGAGCGGGGCGACCAGCCGCACCTGTTCGCGCAGCACCGCGTGTTCCCAGCGGAACACCAGCAGGCGATGTGCGCGCAGCCACAGGTAGATAGCCAGGTTCTTGAGGGCTTCGGCGACCACGATCGTGACGAAGATCATCTCGACGTCGCGGAAATACAGCGCGGCGCCGAGCAAGGTCGCCAGCCGCCACGCGGTCACCACCAACGTGTACACCATGACCTGCGCCGACTGCCGCTGCGCCAGCCAGTACGCGACGATCACCTCGAGATTGAGGAACATGAACACGTACAACGCCAGCGGCAGCCAGCTGTCGGCGATTTCTTCCGGCACGATCCACGGCTTGAACGCCACGATGACCAGCGCACTGACCACCGAGACAGCCAGCATCAACAGCGAGGTCTTGGTGATGTCCGAGGCGGCGCGCGCCGGGGTGCGCGCCAGCAGATAGGTGAGATTGGCGGAGAGTGCGAAGCCGCCGAGAGAGGTGACCAGCATGGCGATAGCCATGAACTGCCGGTAGCGGCCGTACTCGACGATGTCCAGCAGGCGCACCAGCAGCAGAGGACTCAAGAGCGCCAGCGCCTGATTGAGAAGGCGCGCGCTGGCGAGCACGGCGCCCCTCGAGACAAATGAACTCATGCGGGTGCCCGAATTGTGGGGCGAGGCATCGCGCTCCACTGTCGGCCCAGGGCTTCGTTACACGGTAGGGGCACGCCTACAGGGCGGGCCGGCGGCGCGGACGACTATTGGGCGAAGACCAGCGCGTAGACGCCAAGCGACGCAAAAACCAGCGCGGCCACGATGCGAACCGCCTTGAGCGACACGCGCTTGATCAGCGCGTCGCCCAGGTACACCACGGGTACGTTCGCCAGCATCATGCCGAGCGTGGTGCCGATGACCACCGCCGCGAGATTGTGAAACTGCGCCGCCAGCGCGACGGTGGCGATCTGCGTCTTGTCGCCCATCTCCACGAGGAAAAAGGCGATCGCAGTCGTGACGAACACGCCGTACCGCGGCGGACCAGTGACTTCATCGGGTGGCGAATCCGGAACCAGCGTCCAGGCGGCCATGGCGAGGAACGAAATCCCGAGTATCCATCGCAACGCTTGCGCGCCGAGCAGGGTGACCACCCAGTTGCCGACCGCGCCGGCGAATGCGTGGTTGGCGATGGTGGCGACGAAGATGCCGAGCACGATGGGCAGCGGCGCGCGAAAACGCGTCGCCAGCAGCAGTGCGAGTAGTTGGGTCTTGTCGCCGATCTCGGCCAGCGCGACGACGCCGGCCGAAACGAAAAATGCTTCCAATTCGGGAACTGCGCCTCAGTGTCCGGACAACCCGCCGCTGGTCGGCAGCGCCTCGGTGCCGCCGCTGGTCACGCAGGCGGCCATCGATCGGTACGAGACGAAGTACTTGAGCTGGCGGTAGTTAGGCGAGCTGCGGTCGTGGCAGATGTTTTCGCGCGATTTCTTCACCGGCGCGTTCCGGTCGGGGTTCGGCGGCACGTCCCGGTGGCAGTGGTAGCGGTTGCCGTTGGCGCGGTCGTAGTGACAGCCATTCCCATCCAGCGCGCCGGCACTCGCGTGGGCGATGGCGCCAAAATTCAGGACCAACAGTGCGCAACCCAGCAGGGATTTGATCGACGGCACTACAAGCCTTTGATTTGATTGGCGCTCCCTACCGGATTCGAACCGGTGTTACGGCCTTGAGAGGGCCATGTCCTGGGCCTCTAGACGAAGGGAGCGTCTTATTGGGCGGGTCCAGAATCGAGCGCGGTAGTATATGCGCCGCTTTTCCCCTGCCAAGCGGAACCTTCAACTCTTGAACGACGATTTGCGACCTGACGCGGACCCACGGCCCGCCGCACGCATCATCCCCCGTGCCGAACATTCCATATCGCGCGCCGCGATCTCGCCGAACGCCTTGCGTGTGCTGTATCGCCTGCGCGAAGCCGGCTACGAGGCCTTTCTCGTGGGCGGGTGCGTACGCGACCTGCTGATCGGAATCACGCCGAAGGATTTCGACATCGCCACCAGCGCGTTGCCGGAAGAAGTGAAGCGCACCTTCCGCAACTGCCGGCTCATCGGCCGGCGCTTCCGGCTGGCGCATGTGTTCTTCGGCCGCGAGATCATCGAGGTCGCGACCTTCCGCGCCATGAGCGCGCCGGAGCTGGGCGATGAAGTGCCCGAACCGCCGGCCGCCGATCTCGACGACGACGTCGACGACGAACTGCTGGACGATGTCGACGAGGACGAGACCGACGAAAGCGTGGTGCTGGCCGAGGCCGGCCCGCACCAGACCGGTTTTCATGGTTCCAGGCCCGGCCGCGAGCGTGATCGCTCGCGCCATGCGGGTGCCGGCGATGACGACGCAGACGAAGACCGCGTCACCGACGAACACGGCCGCATCCTGCGCGACAACGCCTACGGCAGCATCGACGACGACGTCTGGCGCCGCGATTTCACGGCGAACTCGCTGTACTACAACATCGCGGACTTCTCGATCTGGGACTACTGCGGCGGCGTCGAGGACATTTCCGCGCGCCAGCTGAAGCTGATCGGCGATCCGCACACGCGGTATCGCGAAGACCCGGTGCGCATGCTGCGCGCCGCGCGCTTCGAGGCGAAGCTCGGCTTCACGCTCGACGGCGAAACCGGCAGCGCCATCCCGCAGCTGCGCGAGTTGTTAGGCAGCGTGCCGCCGGCGCGCCTGTTCGACGAAACGCTCAAGCTGTTCCTGACCGGCCACGGCGCCATGAGCCTGACGGTGCTGCGCCGGCACGGGCTGCTGGGCGAGTTGCTGCCGTCGGTCGCGGGATATCTGGACCGCCACCCGAACGGCGCGGTGGCGCGCCTGCTGCAGCAGGGCCTGATCAACACCGACCAACGCGTGGCGGCGGGCAAACCCGTCACCCCGACCTTCCTGTTCGCGTTGCTGCTGTATGGACCGATCGCCGAGATCATCGAAAAGCAGCCGCAGGAAAAGTGGCACGACATCGGCACCATTGTCGATGCGGTGGATCGCGCGGCGCGTGCCGCGCAGGGCCGCATCTCGATTCCGAAACGTTTCTCGCTCGGTGTGCGCGAGATGTTCGCCGCCCAGCCGCGCCTGGAACAGCCGCGCGGAAGGCGTGCATTGCGCATGCTGGAACAGCCGCGTTTCCGCGCCGGCTTCGACCTGCTGCTGCTGCGCGCGGACATGGGCCTGGCGTCGCGCGAACTCGCCGACTGGTGGACGAAGATCCAGGAAGTCTCGCAGGCGGATCGCGACCGCATGGCCGATTCGCTCGGGGGACCGGCGCGCCAGGCGGGTGACGTTGGCGGTGGCGCCAGCCGCCGGGGCCCGCGCCGCCGGCGTCGCGGTGGACGAGGACGGGCGCCCGCGGCCTCATGAACGCCGCGGTCGACTGCCTCGACGCGAACCCGCGCTGGTTGCCAGCCTACGTCGGAGTGGGCAGCAATCTCGACGGCCCAGAGGCGCAGGTGCGGCGCGCGCTGCAGGCGCTCGGGAAACTGCCGGGCACGCGCCTGGTAGTCAGCTCGCCGCTGTATCGCACGCCGCCGTTCGGCGCGGTCGTGCAGCCCGCGTTCGTCAACGCGGTGGCGGGACTGCTGACGCAGACCAGCCCGGACGATCTGCTGACCGCGCTGCGCTCGCTCGAACGCGAGCTCGGGCGCGAACCGCCGCGCGAGCGCTGGGGACCGCGGCTCATCGATCTCGACCTGCTGGTGGTCGGGCGCGAGACGCGCTCGACGCCGGCGCTGACACTGCCGCATCCCGGCATTGCGGAACGCGACTTCGTGCTCTATCCACTGGCCGATATCGCGCCCGATCTCGAGGTCCCGGGCGCCGGCCGCGTGGCGGATCTGCGCGCGCGTGTCGCCGATCGCGGCATCACGCGATTGTGAATACCCCGGACACCGAGACTTCGACGGGCACGGCCGTGGCCAGCGGGGCATTGCCGCGCGCCATCGCGCCGGACGCTCCGGCGCAGCGGTACATCGTCGTCGAGGGTCCGATCGGCGTCGGCAAGACCTCGCTGGCGCGCCGGCTCGCCGCAACGCTCGAAGCCGAACTGGTGCTCGAGCAGGACGCGCAGAATCCGTTCCTCGAGCGCTTCTACAAGAACCCGAAGTCCGGCGCGTTGCCCGCGCAGCTGTTTTTCCTGTTTCAACGCGCGCAGCAGCTCGGGACACTCAAGCAGCAGGACATGTTCGCGCCGCGGCGCGTCGCCGACTATCTATTCGAGAAGGACCGCCTGTTCGCCGGGCTGACGCTCGACCAGGCCGAAATGGCGTTGTACGACCAGGTGGCGTCGCGCCTCGCCGTGGATCCGCCCAAGCCGGATCTCGTCGTGTACCTGCAGGCGCCGGTCGAGACGCTGTTGCAGCGGATCGCCAAACGCGGCATCTCCTATGAATCGGGGATCGATGCCGCGTACCTCACGCGCCTGAACGATGCGTATGCGCGTTTCTTCCACGAGTACGACCGCGCGCCGCTCTTGATTGTGAACGCGGCGAGCATAGATCCCGTGCAGAACCAGGCGGACTTCGATGAGTTGGTGGGCGCCATCCGGCGCATGAAGAAGGGCCGCATGTATTACAACCCCCTGCGCCACGGTACTATCTGACGCCCTGCGGGGGGACGAGGGTTACTAGCTGATGTACACACATCTCGAGCAGCGCGATTCCACGCGGCCGCCGGTCACGCTCGGCACGCTCGACCGCATGAAACGCGAAGGCGAGAAGATCGCCAGCATCACCTGCTACGACGCGAGCTTCGCTGTGCTCTGCGACAACGCCGACGCGGACCTCGTGCTGGTCGGAGACTCGTTGGGCATGGTGCTGCAGGGTCACGACACCACCGTGCCCGTGACCATGGACGACATCGTGTATCACTGCAAAGCCGTGGCGCGCGGATTACATCGTCCGTTCCTGGTGGCCGACCTGCCGTTCGCGAGTTATCCGACCGCCGACATCGCGCTGGCGAATTCCGTGCGTCTCATGCAGGAGGGCGGCGCCGAGATGGTGAAGCTCGAAAGCGGATTGGGGCAGCTGGAAATCGTCGAGTTCCTCGCCCGGCACGACATCGCCGTGTGTGCGCACCTCGGGCTCAAACCGCAGTCGGTGCACAAGACCGGCGGCTTCCGCGTGCAGGGCCGCGACGACGCGGCGGCGCAGCGCATGATCGACCAGGCGAAGGCGCTCGAATCCGCCGGCGCCGACATCGTGCTGCTGGAATGTATTCCGTCCGCGCTCGGCGCGACGATCACCCAATCGCTGCACGTGCCGGTGATCGGCATCGGCGCCGGCCCGGACACCGACGGACAGATCCTCGTGTTGTACGACGTGCTCGACATCACCTCGGGTCGCAAGCCGCGCTTCGTCAAGAATTTCATGGAAGGTGCGACTTCCAATCTCGACGCGCTGCAACGCTACGTACACGCCGTGAAGCAGAAAACCTACCCCGCGCCCGAGCACGAGTTTCACGCTTGATCACCGTCACGACGATCGCCGCGGTGCGCGAACACGTCGCCCGCTGGCACGCGGCGAATGAGCGCGTCGTGTTCGTGCCCACCATGGGCAACCTGCACGCCGGTCACGTGAGCCTCATCGAGGCGGCGCGCAAACTCGGGCAACGATTCGTGGCGAGTATTTTCGTGAACCCGATGCAGTTCGGGCCCAACGAGGATTTCGCGCACTATCCGCGCACCCCGACGAACGACGCGCAGATGCTCGCGGCCGCGGGTTGCGACCTCATGTTCATGCCGGAAGTGGGCGAGATGTATCCGAACGGCGCTGCCCAGGCCACGCGCGTGGAAGTGCCCGGCATCTCCGACATCCTGTGCGGCGAGTTTCGCCCGGGTCATTTCGAAGGCGTGGCGACCGTCGTCGCCAAGCTGTTCCACATCGTCGATCCGGACGTCGCGATCTTCGGCGAGAAGGATTTCCAGCAGCTCACCGTGATCCGCCGCATGGTCGCGGACCTGTGCCTGCGGGTCGAGATCGTCGGCGCGCCGACGGTGCGCGAGGCCGACGGCCTGGCGATGAGCTCGCGCAACCAGTACCTGGACGAAACGCAGCGCCGGATTGCGCCAGCTATCTACCGGCAGCTGCAGCAGGCGGTGGCGGCGTTGAAGGCCGGCGTGCGCGATTTCGCGCATATCGAAACCGCGGGTATCGCTGCGCTCAACGACGCCGGATTCCGCACCGACTACTTCAAGGTGCGGGATGCGAACTCGCTCGCGCCCGCGCAGCCGGATACGAAGGATTACGTGGTGTTGACCGCGGCGCGGCTGGGCAAGGCGCGCCTCATCGACAACGTGCAATTCTCCGCGGGCTGATCGCCTGCCGCGTCAGGCCGCGCCGCGGCGCGCCTGTTCCGCCAACGCCCATTCGACATGTTCGCGCACCAGCGCGGACGTATCGTCGCGCCGCGCGCGCAGCGCCGCGGTGGTCTCTTCGTTGGCCGGCGCGTTTCCGAGCGCCACCGCGATGTTTCGCAGCCAGCGTTCGTAACCGATACGGCGGATCGCCGAACCCTCGGTGCGCGCCAGGAATTCTTCCTCGCTCCACGCAAACAACTCGCTGAGCCGCGACGCATCGAGCCGGTGGCGCGTCTTGAAATCCGGATGCGCGGCGGCGCGCGCGAACTTGTTCCACGGGCACACCAGCTGGCAATCGTCGCAGCCGTAGATGCGATTTCCCATCATCCGCCGCAGCTCGACCGGTATCGCGCCATGCAGTTCGATGGTGAGGTAGGAGATGCAGCGCCGCGCATCGAGCTGCTGGGGCGCGGTGATGGCGCCGGTGGGGCAGGCGGGAATACAGGCCGAACACGTGCCGCAGTGCGCGCTGGCCGGTTCGTCCACCGGCAGCGGCAGGTCGGTCAGGATCTCGCCGATGAAGAAATACGAGCCCGCATCGCGCGCGATGAGATTGGTGTGTTTGCCTATCCACCCGAGGCCGGCCTTGCGCGCCAGCGCCTTCTCGAGCACCGGGCCCGAGTCGACGAACACGCGATATCCCATGTCGCCAACCTGCTCGATCACGTCGTCGGCCAGGCCCTGCAGCGCCTGGCGCAACACCTTGTGATAGTCGCGGCCGAGCGCGTAACGGGACACGTAGCCCGATGCCGTGTCGGCCAATACATCGAGGGCATCGCGCGCGTCTCCCGGCCAGTAGTTCATGCGCGCCGAGAGGACGCGCACGGTACCCGGGACGAGCTCGGCCGGCCGCGTGCGCCGCGTACCGTGGCGGGACATGTAGCCCATTTCACCGTGCCGTCCTGTGCCGAGCCAGGCCTCGAGATGGGCGGCGTCGAGGTCGAGGGCTATGTCGCTCACGCCGAGTGCGTCGAACCCGCGCGCGCGGGCAAGCGCGGACAAGGACGTCTTCAGGGCCGCCAGTTTCTCTGCGGACGGAGTTTCGGCGGCACTTGGGGGTGAAGCGAGGTTCATGCGACGCGGCCAGTATAATTCGCGCCCATGGACCGCCCGACCGCCATTTACACCGCAGCGCAGGCGCGCGCGCTCGATGCCTTCGAGATCGAGAAGCGGCGCGTTCCCAGCTTCACTTTGATGACGCGCGCAGCCGAGGGTGCTCTCAAGTTGCTGCGCGGACGCTGGCCCGAGGCCAAACGCATCGCCGTGGTCTGCGGCGCCGGCAACAATGGCGGCGACGGTTATGTCCTCGCGCGGCTCGCGCAGGCGGCCGGCCTCGACGCGCTGGTCCTCGCGGCCGCGCCGCCCGACAAACTCGCCGGGGATGCGCGGCGCGCGCAGGAAGAGTGGCTGGCCGCGGGCGGACGGGCGCATCCGTTCGCCGCCGACGCGTTGTCGGGCAGCGACGTGATCGTCGACGGGTTGTTAGGCATCGGCCTCGAGGGCGCGCCGCGTCCGGACTCGCTCGCCGTGATCCGCGCGATCAATGCGGCGAAACGCCCGGTGCTGGCGCTCGATATTCCTTCGGGTGTCGATGCGGACACGGGCGTGGTGGACGAAGCCGCGGTGCGCGCGGATATCACCTTGAGCTTCGTGGGCTTCAAAGCGGGGCTGTTCCTCGGCGCGGGCCCGGAATATTCGGGTGTGGTGCTGCTGGATGACCTCGGCGTGGTCGCCCCGGCACTGCCGCAGTTCGCGCCGCTGATGCGCCGCATCGACGAGGCCGAGATCGCCGCCAGCCTGCCGCGCCGCCCTCGCGAGGCGCACAAGGGCACGAGCGGACGCGTGCTGGTCGTCGGTGGCGGCGGTGGCATGCCGGGCACGCTGCGCCTGGCGGGCACGGCGGCGCTGCGCGTCGGTGCCGGGCTCGTGAGCGTCGCCGGCGCGGTGGAAAACCTGGTTGCGGTCACCGCCGCCAACCCCGAGCTGATCTATCTACCCACCTCGCACACGAGCAGCCTGCAGGAACCGATGCGCGCCGCCGACGTGCTGGCCATCGGCCCCGGCCTCGGGCAGGGCGAGTGGGCGCAACGCCTGTGGGCGCAGACGCTGGCCTCTTCCGCGACGCCGGTCATCGTCGACGCCGACGCGTTGAACCTGCTGGCGTCGAATCCCGTCAAACTACCGGCCCACTGGATCATGACCCCGCATCCGGGCGAGGCCGCGCGGTTGCTGGGGGTGCAGATTCCCGACGTGCAGCGCGACCGGCTGGGCGCCGTGCGCGAATTGGTGGCGCGTTATGGCGCGGTCGCGGTGCTGAAAGGCGCCGGCACGCTGGTGGCGAGCGCCACGGGAGATACCACCGAAGTCTTCATCTGCGAACGCGGCAATCCCGGCATGGCGACCGCCGGCATGGGGGATCTGCTGACCGGCGTCATCGCCGGGCTGCGCGCGCAGATCCCGGATAGTGCCGGCGCGGCGCGGGTCGGCGTGCTGGTCCATGCGCTGGCGGGCGATTCGGCGGCGCAGGGTGGACAGCGCGGGCTGGTTGCGAGTGACGTGTTGGCCGAGCTGCGAGGCTGGGTCAATCCGTGACCGGCAACGTCTGGCACACGAGCAGCGGTGAGGAGACCGAAGCGCTCGGGGCGAGGCTCCTGGGGCGCGCGCCGCCGCCGGGCACCCCGTGCCGCGTGATCGAGCTGCGCGGGGAGCTCGGTGCGGGCAAGTCGACCTTCACGCGCGGTGTGTTGCGGGAACTGGGGGTCACCGGGCACATCAAGAGCCCGAGTTACACGCTGCTCGAAACCTACGATCCGCCCGGCGTACGTGTGGTGCATCTGGATCTCTACCGCCTCAATGACCCCGACGAACTGGAGCACCTGGGCCTGCCCGACTATCACCGCCCCGGATTTCTCTGGTTCATCGAGTGGCCGGAGCGGGGTGCCGGAAGGCTTCCCTCTCCCGACCTGCGATTCGAGTTTTCGATCGCGAAGGACAGCCACCGTATCGAGAGGATTGAATTCCTTGCGCCGAATAAGTAAATTGCGCCGCAGGTCAGTTGTTGAACTCCATGATGGAGAAGGGTTTTCTTGGGGAAGAAGCTAACCGCCCGCCTGGCACTGCTCGCAATCCTTGCGGGAGTTTCCGGGAGCGCCGTCGCCGCTGAGGTCCGCGCGGTGCGCGTGGCGGCTACGGAATCGGGCACGCGCGTCGTGCTCGATCTGTCCGGCCCCGTCAGCAGCAAGGCATTCTTGTTAGACAACCCATCGCGCGTCGTGCTGGACGTCGCGAAGTCGACGCTGCGCGTCAGGCTTCCCGAAGCAGCAGGCGCCGTCACCGCGCTGCGCTCGGGCAAGCTGCCACATAACGGCCTGCGCCTGGTATTCGAAGTGAAAGGGCCCGTGACCATCGACACCTCGTCGGCCGCACCCGCCGCAGATGCGGGGCACCGCCTGATTCTCGACATCGCCACGCCGGGCGCCGCACGGGCGGTCTCAGTGACACCCGCAGCGCCGCTAGCCCCGGTTGCGATCCGCCCCGCGCATGCCCCCACCGAATCCGGCCGCGACATCGTGATCGCGGTGGATGCCGGCCATGGCGGCGTCGATCCGGGTGCATCCGGGCGCCGCACGCGCGAGAAGGACGTGGTGCTCGAGATCGCCAAGGCACTGGCCGCGCGCATCGACGCGGAGCCGGGCATGAAAGCCGTGCTGACGCGTGACGGCGATTACTTCATCACGCTGCAGGAGCGCAGCAAACGCGCGCGCCGCGCAAAGGCCGACCTGTTCGTGTCCATCCACGCCGATGCGATCGCGAACCCGGATGTCTCCGGCTCGTCGGTTTACGTGTTGTCGGATCGCGGCGCATCGAGCGAAGCGGCGCGCTGGCTGGCGGAGCGTGAAAACGCCGCCGACTTGAAAGGTGGCGTCACGCTCGATGACAAGGATCCGGTGCTCGCGAACGTGCTGATGGATCTGTCGCAGACGGCCAGCATCTCGGCGAGCATGGTCGCCGCCGACAATGTCCTCAAGGCGCTCGACCGCATCGGCGAAGTGCGCAAGCCGCGCGTGCAACAGGCCGGATTCGTGGTGCTCAAATCGCCCGACGTGCCATCCATGCTGGTCGAAACCGCCTTCATTTCGAACCGCGAAGACGAGCGCAAGCTCTCCCTGCCCGCGCATCGCGCGAAGCTGGCGAATGCCATCTTCGCCGGAATAGAGCAGTACTTTCAGGGCAATGCGCCCGACGGCACGCGGCTCGCGGCGGCGCGGCGCAGTGGCGGCGCGGGCAGTTCGCTCGAGCTGCGATAGGGATACGTAAATGGGGTCAGACCCCATTTTCGCGCGGTAAACTGCGCGGCCTGAACAGGCCCGCCATGACCATCCGCGTTCTCGACAATCACCTCATCGACCAGATCGCCGCCGGCGAGGTCATCGAACGCCCGGCTTCGATCGTCAAGGAGCTGGTGGAGAACAGTCTCGACGCCGGCGCGCAGAGCATCGAAGTCGAGATCGAAGCGGGCGGCGTGCGCCTCACGCGCGTGCGCGACGACGGTTTCGGCATTCCGGCGCAGGAGCTCAGGCTTGCGCTGTCGCGGCATGCGACCAGCAAGATTTCGACCTCGGACGACCTCGCGCAAATCATGACGCTGGGATTTCGCGGCGAAGCGCTGCCGTCGATCGCGTCGGTCTCGCGCTTCGAGATCACTTCGCGCCACGTCGATGCAGAGCGCGCCGCCAGCGTCAGCGCCGAGGCCGGTGCCGTGAGCGATCCGATCCCGGCGGCGCATCCGCCGGGTACGACCATCGAAGTGCGCGATCTGTTCTTCAATCTGCCGGCGCGTCGCAAATTCCTGCGCAGCGAAGTCACCGAGCAGGGTCACATCGTGCGGCTGGTCGAGCGCCTGGCGCTGTCGCGCAGCGACGTGGCGTTCCGGCTGCGCAGCGGTTCGCGGACCTTGTTGGACGCGCCGGCGCTCAAGGATGGCAGCGCGGCGGATCGCATCGGCCGGGTCGTCGGCCGGGAATTCCTCGAACGATCGCTCGAGCTCGACCACTCCGCCGGTCCGGTACGTATCAGCGGGTGGATAGGCGCGCCCTCGGCCGCGCGCGCAACCGGCGACATGCAGTTCTTTTTCGTCAACGGGCGCGCGGTGCGCGACCGGCTGTTGATGAACGCGGTCCGTCTGGGTTATCGCGACGTGTTGTATGGCGGGCGGCAACCGGCCTACGTGTTGTATCTCGAGCTCGATCCCGGGCTGGTCGACGTCAATGCACATCCGCAGAAACTCGAAGTCCGGTTCCGCGACAGCCGCCAGATCCACGACTTCGTGTTTCGTGCCGTGGAACGCAAACTCGCCGGCACGAAGCCCGGTGTGAGCGTGGTGCCGCCGGCAATCGCTGCGAATGGCCACTACTCGCAGGGCCTGCCATTACGCGCCGCGGACGGTGCGTTGCCGGGCGTCTGGGCGGTGGCCGAGATGCTGCGCGGCGGTGGCAGCGAGCTCAAGGAGGGCGAGATTCCGTATGACCTGCCCGCCGCCGCGGCCGAGCCGGGCGCTGCCCCGCTCGGCGAAGCGCTGGCGCAGATCCACGGCATCTACATCCTCGCGCAGAACGAACACGGCCTGGTGCTGGTGGACATGCACGCCGC
The DNA here is from genome assembly GCA_037200975.1 of Pseudomonadota bacterium. Classification (NCBI taxonomy): domain Bacteria; kingdom Pseudomonadati; phylum Pseudomonadota; species Pseudomonadota bacterium. The sequence goes on from JBBCGI010000001.1 coordinate 4,126,335, forward strand.
GCACGAGCGGGTGTTGTACGAAAAGATGAAAGCGCAGCAGGGCGGGGCGGCGACACAGCTGCTGCTCGCGCCCATCTCCGTCGAGCTCAAGGTCGACGAACTCGACGTATTGCTCGCGAATCGCGACGAGTGGCTGGCGGCAGGTTTCGATCTCGAACGGCTCGGCCCGCAGACGCTGGTGGTGCGTTCGGTGCCGGCGTTGCTGCCGCGCGAAGACATTGCCGCGCTGGTGCGCGACGTGGTGGGCGACGTCACCTCCGACGGCGCCTCGCATCACCTCGACGGCGCCACCGACCGGTTGTTAGGCACGATCGCCTGCCGCTCGGCCATCCACGCGCACCGGCGGCTCACGCTCGCCGAGATGAATGCGCTGCTGCGGCAGATGGAGCAGACGCCGCGTGCCGACCAGTGCAACCACGGCCGGCCGACCTGGACGCAGGTGACATTGCAGGAACTGGACCGCATGTTCCTGCGCGGCCGCTGAACCGCGTCCGCAGCTGCCATTGCACCCCGGCACCAAACCACTCGCGGTCCTCACCGGCCCCACCGGCACGGGCAAAACGGATATCGCGCTGCGCCTGGCGCGTGAGTTCCCGCTCGAGATTGTCAGCGTGGATTCGGCGCAGGTGTATCGCGGCCTCGACATCGGCAGCGCGAAGCCGGACGCGGCGGTGCGCGCCGCGGTGCCGCACCACCTGATCGACCTGGTAGACCCCGCGGATAGTTATTCGGCCGGACGGTTCGTGCGCGATGCCGCCGACGCCATAGCAGACATCGAATCTCGCGGGCGCGTGCCGCTGCTGGTCGGCGGCACGATGTTGTACCTGCGTGCGCTGATCGGTGGAATCGCGACGCTGCCGCAGGGCAGTGCGCAGCTGCGCGCCACGCTCGACGCCGACGCGCTGCGGATCGGCTGGCCGGCCATGCACCAGCGGCTGGCCGCGGTCGATGCGGCGGCCGCGGCGCGTATCCATCCCAACGACGCGCAGCGCATCCAGCGCGCGCTCGAAGTACATGCGGTGGGCGGCCGGCCCATCTCGGAGCTGCAGACGGTGACCACTCCGACGCTGGCGCGCGATTTCATCTGCGTCGCGCTCGTTCCGGACGATCGCGCGCGTCTGCACGCAGCCCTCGCGCAGCGCTTCGAAAGCATGATGGGCGCGGGACTGCTGGATGAGGTGCGCGCCCTCTACCAGCGCGGCGATCTGAGCGACGAGAAGCCTGCGATCCGGGCGGTCGGTTACCGTCAGCTGTGGTCGCATCTGGCGGGCAGCTACTCGCTGGAAGTTGCCGTGGACCGGGCCATGGCCGCCACGCGCCAGCTCGCGAAAAGGCAGCTGACCTGGTTGCGCACCATGCCAAACATCCAGGCGTTCGATCCCCATGACGCGCAAAGCTTTGTAGGCGTACGTGAATCCCTGACTCCCTCTTTTGGGTGACATGCGCGCGCGTTGCCGGTCGGGACCCCCGTGTTATATTCCGGCGCGTCCGCTTGCTCGAAAAATAAGGAGAACGTCATGGCCAAGGGCCAGTCACTGCAGGACCCGTTTCTGAATACTTTGCGCAAGGAACGTATCCCGGTGTCGATCTATCTGGTGAATGGAATCAAGCTGCAAGGCCAGATCGATTCGTTTGATCAGTTCGTCGTACTACTCAAGAACAGCGTGAGCCAGATGGTTTACAAACACGCGATTTCGACAGTTGTCCCGGCGCGCAACGTGCGCATCACCAACGAAGACGGAACGACGATCGAGGCGGTTGCCGGCGAGTGATCTTCCCGGCGTTGGCTCGCTCGCTCACCGTTTTCTCGAGAATTCATCTTGTTCGAGCGACCACGCGCAGGTGAGCGGGCCGTGCTCGTGCGCTTAGGCATAGGCGCGCCGGCCGATCCCGAAGACCTTCTGGAATTCGAGCAGCTCGCGTTGTCCGCGGGCGCGATCCCGGTCGCGAAAGTTTCGGGGCGGCGCGATCGCCCCGATCCACGCCTGTTCGTCGGCAGCGGCAAGGCCGACGAAATCAAGAACATCGTCACCGAACAGAATGCCGACGTGGTGTTGTTCGATCACCCGCTGTCGCCTTCGCAGGAACGCAATCTCGAGAAGCTCATCGAGCGCCGCGTGCTCGACCGTTCCGGGCTCATCCTAGACATCTTCGCGCAGCGCGCGCGCAGCCACGAAGGCAAGCTCGAAGTCGAGCTCGCGCAGCTCAAACACATCGCCACGCGGCTGGTGCGCGGCTGGACCCACCTCGAGCGCCAGCGCGGCGGCGGCATCGGCAATCGCGGCCCTGGTGAAACCCAGCTCGAAACCGATCGCCGGCTGCTCGGCAAACGCGTCAAGACGCTGACCGCGCGACTCGAAAAGCTCAATCAACAGCGCGAGACCGGGCGGCAGCAGCGCGCGCAGATCCCGATTCCGTCGCTGGCGCTGGTCGGATACACGAACGCCGGCAAATCGACGCTGTTTCGGGCGCTCACGGGCGCCGACGCTTACATCGCGGACCAGCTGTTCGCGACGCTCGACCCCACGGTGCGCAGCATTGTTTTGCCGGGCAACACCAAGGTCGTGGTGGCCGATACGGTGGGTTTCATCCGCGAATTGCCGCACGAACTGGTGGCGGCGTTCAAGTCGACGCTCACCGAGGCGCGCGAAGCCACGCTGCTGCTGCACGTGGTCGACGTGAGCGACCCACGGCGCGAAGAACACATCGACGAAGTCAACCGCGTACTCGCCGACATCGGCGCCGGCGATCTGCCGCAAATCCTCGTATTCAACAAGATCGACCGCATCGAATCGCAGCCGCATGCCGACCGCGACGAAAACGGCCGCGTGAGCCACGTCTGGATCTCGGCCGCGAAGGCCCAGGGACTCGATTTGCTGCGCGATTGCGTCACCGAACGCCTGGCGCGCGTGGCGCGCCGCGCGACGCTGCGCCTGCCGGTATCGGGCGGCGAGGTCCGGGCGCGGCTGTATGCCGCGAATCTCGTGCTGGCGGAGCGCATCGCCGAGGACGGGGCTTTCGAAATCGACACTGAACTCTCCGAGGTCGAGCTGCTCAAATGGGCGCAGGAGCCCGGTGTCGAGGTCCTGACACTCGCGGACGACTCAACTTGTACGGCCGCAGGTGCCTACCTACAATCGTCGCCCGCCTTGCGAAGCTCCTGAATATGGCCTGGAATCAACCCGGAAACTCGAACAACAACCCCTGGGGCAAAAAGCCTTCTTCGGGCGGTGGCGATCTCGATCAGGCCTTCAAGGACTGGCAGAAGCGCATCGAATCCCTGTTTGGCGGTGGTGGTGGAGGCGGCGGCGGGTCGTCGACGCCCCTGTTGATCATCCTGGCGTTCATCGTCGCCGGCTGGATGTTCACCGGGTTCTACCAGGTGAAGACCGGCACGCAGGGCGTGGTGCAGCGGTTCGGCCGCCACGTCGAAACCGTCGGTGACGGCTGGAACTGGCGCCTGCCGTGGCCCATCGAAACCGTCACCAAGGTCGATACCCAGGGTGTCTCCACTACGTCTTACAAATCGCGCGTGTTGACCGCCGAGCCCAACATGGTCGAGCTGCAGGTTGCCGTGCAGTACCGGGTCAAGGACGCCGAGGACTATCTATTCCGCGTGCGCGAGCCGAAGGACACATTGGCGGAAGTCAGCGAGAGCGCCATCCGCGAAGTGGTCGGCCGCAGCGACCAGCAGGCCATCCTCGAGGCCGGCCGTCTCAAGATCGCCGAGGACACCCGCGACATCATGCAGCGCACGCTCGATCAGTACGGCGCCGGCATCGAGGTGCGCAAGGTCAACATCACCGACGTGCAGGTGCCCGAGGCCGTGCAGCAGGCGCAGCGCGATTCGGTGAAAGCGAAAGCAGATCGCGAGCGCGCCATCAAGGCGGCGCAGGCCATCGCCAACGGCATCATTCCGCAGGCCGAAGGCCGTGCCGCCAAGGAAGTCCAAGAAGCGCAGGCGTACAAATCGCAGGTCGTGCAGATCGCCACCGGCGAGGCGTCGCGTTTCAGCCAGCTGCGCTCCGCGTATGAAAAGGCGCCCAATGTCACGCGGGAACGCATGTACATCGAAACCATCGAAAACGTGCTGAGCCGCACCCGCAAGGTCGTGGTCGATTCCAAGTCGAGCAACGGCAACATGCTCTATCTGCCGCTGGACAAGCTGATGGAGCGCAACCAATCCGACGCGGCCGTCACCGTGCGGCCCTCGGTCACCGTCGAACCCGAGCCCGCGGCCAACGCCGACTCGCGCCAGCGGGTGGAACGCTGATGGGCGCGCGCATCCTGCCGGTATTGATCCTGGTCCTGGCGGCGGTACTGCTGCTCGGCACTTCCACGTTCATGGTGCGTGAACAGGAGCTCGCCTTGCGCGTGCGCCTGTCCGCCATCGTCGAGTCGGATTACAAGCCCGGCCTGCATTTCAAGATTCCGTTCGTCGAAGACGTGGTGAAGTTCGACCGGCGCGTGCTCACTCGCAAGTTCGACGGCGAGCAGTTCCTGACCAGCGAAAGCCAGGGCCTGACCGTCGACTACTACATCAAGTGGCAGATCTTCGACCCGGCGACCTTCTACCAGGCGACCCAGGGCGATGAAGGCCAGGCCGCCATCCTCGTGGGCGACAACATCCAGGACGGCATCAAGAACGCCGTCGCCGGGCGCACGCTCAAGGAGATCGTCACCTCGGACCGCCAGAAGATCACCGGCGATTTCCAGGAAGTGTCGCGCACCGCGCTGCAGAAGCTCGGCATCCAGCTCATCGACGTGCGCGTGCAGCGCATCGACCTGCAGGAAGACGTCGCCTCGCGCGTGTACGAAAGCATGAAGCAGAGCTTCGAGGGCATCGCGAACACGCAGCGCGGCGAGGGTGAACGCGAGGCGCAGATCATCAAGTCCGAAGCCGAGCGTCGCAGCATCGAGATCATCGCCAAGGCGCAGTCCGATGCGGCCGGAATCCGCGGCGAGGGCGATTCGACCGCCGCGACCATCTACGCCACGGCTTACAACGCCAATCCCGAGTTCTATTCCTTTTACCGCAGCCTGCAGGCGTACCGGAATTCCTTCGGCAAGGATCGCGACGTGCTGGTGGTCTCGCCCGACAGCGAGTTCTTCCGGTACATGAAGAGTCCGACGCCCGCGCGGCGCTGACGCGAGCCACCCCCGTACCTATCTAGTCGTGAAACGCGGCATACATTAACCATGGGCAAGTTCGTCATCATCATCGGCACCCAGTGGGGTGACGAGGGCAAGGGCAAGGTCGTGGACCTGCTCACGGAACGCGCCGCCGCGGTGGCGCGTTTCCAGGGTGGCCACAACGCGGGCCACACGCTGGTGATCGGCGGCAAGAAGACGGTGCTGTCGCTGATCCCGTCGGGGATCCTGCACAAGAACGTGTTGTGCCTGATCGGCAACGGCGTCGTGCTGTCGCTGGAGGCGCTGTTCCGCGAAGCGCAGACATTGATCGACACGGGTGTAGATGTCTTTGCGCGCCTGCGCGTCTCGCCCAACTGCCCGCTGATCCTGCCGTCGCATGTCTCGCTCGACAAGGCGCGCGAAGCGGCGCGCGGCGCCAACGCCATCGGCACCACCGGCCGCGGCATCGGCCCGGCTTACGAAGACAAGGTGGCGCGCCGCGCGGTCCGCGTGCAGGACCTGTTCCAACGCGAGAAATTCGCGGCCAAACTGGGCGAGATCCTCGACTTCCACAACTTCGTGCTGCAGCACTACTTCAAGCAGCCGGCCGTCGATTTCCAGAAGACGCTGGACGAGCAACTGTCGTACGCCGAGCGCGTGAAGCCGCTGGTCAGCGACATCACCGGCACGCTGGCGGCGCTGCGCGCGCAGAAGGCAGACGTGATGTTCGAAGGCGCGCAGGGCGCCATGCTCGACGTCGATCACGGTACGTACCCGTTCGTCACGTCGTCGAACACCACCGGCGGATTTGCCGCCACGGGCACCGGCATAGGCCCGCGCTCGTTCGACTACGTGCTCGGCATCGTGAAGGCGTACACCACGCGCGTGGGCGGCGGGCCGTTTCCGACCGAACTGTTCGACGGATACGGCGAGCACCTGTCGCGGGTCGGCCATGAGTTCGGCGCGGTCACGGGGCGCAAGCGCCGTTGCGGCTGGTTCGATGCGGTGGCGCTGCGCCGCTCGATCATCCACTCCAGCGTATCGGGCCTTTGTTTGACGAAGCTCGACGTGCTCGACGGGCTCGACTCGCTGCAGATCTGCGTGGGTTACAAATCCGGCGGCGTCGTATCGAAAGAGCCGCCGATGTATGCCGATGCGTTCGCGGACGTGGAGCCGGTATATGAAGAGATGCCGGGCTGGAAGGAATCCACGATCGGCGTGACGTCTTACCAGGCGCTGCCGCAGGCGGCGCGGGCGTATCTCGAACGCCTGCAGGAACTGGCGGGCGTGCCCATCGACATCATTTCCACCGGGCCGGATCGCGATCAGACCATCGTCTTGCGACATCCGTTCGATTGACCCGGGCGGAGATCGCGGCGACGTAGGCAAAGTCTTACGCGTAGCCGGGTGCTGCGCCGCTTGCGCAAAAAATCTCACGCCTAACTACTGAAATTGGCGCGGCCAAGGCCGCCGCGGGTTCTTATACTCCCCGGATGATGCAACTTGCGGCGCACGAGGCGGCAGCGGTGCACGCCGTGCCGCTTCCAGTCAGTTCCTGGTGTCTGTTTCTCGACGTGGATGGCACGCTGCTGGAATTGGCCGCCACTCCGCAGGCGGTGGTGGTCGGGCCCGATCTGCTCGCGCTGCTGACGCGGCTGCGCGAAGCGGCCGGCGGCGCGCTCGCCCTGGTGAGCGGCCGCACGATCGCCGATCTCGATCGCCTGTTCGGCGTGCTGCACCTGCCATGCGCCGGTTTACACGGCGGCGAACGGCGCAGCGCCAACGGCGACACCTACGTGGCGGACATCGTCCACGCCCAGCTCCACGAGGTACGCGACGGGCTGCGGGAGCTGGTCTCGCGCCATCGCGGTCTGATGCTCGAGGACAAGGGCGCGGGTCTCGCGCTGCATTTCCAGGGCGCGCGCGAGCTCGAACACCAGTTGCGCGCGGAGGTGGCGCTGCTGGCGGCGCCGCTGGTGCCGGCCTATGGACTGCTGGACGGGCATTGCGTCATCGAGGTGAAGCCCGCGGTGTACAGCAAGGACAGCGCCGTGGGTGCGTTCATGCGCGAAGCGCCGTTCGCCGGGCGTACTCCCATTTTCATCGGCGACGATCAAACCGATTACGGCGGCTTCGACGCCGTGCGGCGCGAGGGTGGGCTCGCGATCGCGGTGGGTCCGCGTGTCACATCCGAATGGTGGCTGCCGGGTCCGGCGGCCGTGCATCGCTGGCTCGACCATCTGGCGGAGCTGCGATGAACTACGGTGTCATCGGCAATTGCCAGGTGGCCGCGCTGATCGACGAACAGGCGCGCATGGTATGGGCGTGTCTGCCGCGGCCTGACGGTGACCCGGTGTTCTCTGCGCTGCTGCAGAAGGAGGGTGGCGATTCGGACCAGGGCGTGTTCGCGATCGACATGATCGATCTCACGCGCTCCGAACAGAATTACCTGCGCAACTCCGCGATCATCGAAACCCGTCTGTACGATGCGCACGGCGGCGCGGTGCGTATCCTCGATTTCGCTCCGCGGTTTCGCAGCCGCGGCCGCGTGTTCAGGCCGATGATGTTCGTGCGCAGCGTGGAGCCGCTCGCCGGGCGGCCGACACTGCGCCTGCGGCTGCGTCCCACCGCCGGTTTCGGCGAACGCTGCGACGCCGGAATCACGGGCAGCCATCACATCCGCTACGCGGCCGATGGTCTGCACTATCGCGTCACCACGGACGCCTCGCTCGCGTCGCTGCTCGAAAACCGGCCGGTGGTGCTGGAGCAGCCGCTGCATTTCATAGTCGGTCCGGATGAAACGCTGCAGGAATCGCCGGCGGCGCTGGCGCGCGAATTCCTCGGTGCGACCTTGAGCTACTGGCAGGAATGGGTACGCACACTGGCGGTGCCGGCCGACTGGCAGGATGCGGTGATCCGCGCCGCGATCACGCTCAAGCTGTGCACCTACGAGGACACCGGCGCCGTCCTCGCCGCACTAACTACCTCGATTCCAGAAGCCGCGAACAGCACGCGCAACTGGGATTATCGTTATTGCTGGCTGCGCGACAGCTACTTCGTGGTGCAGACGCTCAATCGTCTGGGCGCCACGCGCACGATGGAAGCGTATCTGCACTACATCGATCACATCATCGCCTCGTCGACGGCCGATCAGCTGCAGCCGCTGTACGGCATCACGGGCGATCCGCACGCGGAGGAGAAGATAGCGACCTCGCTGTCCGGTTATCGCGGCATGGGGCCGGTGCGCTTCGGCAATCTGGCCGCCGAACAGGTGCAGCACGATGTATACGGCTCGGTGATCCTCGCCGCCACGCAGCTGTTCTTCGACGAGCGTCTGGTGCGCTCGGGCGACCAGACGCTGCTCGAGCGGTTGTATCGGCTGGGCAAACGCGCCGTCGCCACTTTCGAACAACCGGACGCCGGTCCGTGGGAATTCCGCGGCAAGCTGCAGCGCCATACCTTCTCGGCCGCGATCTCGTGGGCCGGTTGCGACCGGCTGGCGCGTATCGCGCGGCGTGTGGGCGACCTCATCGCGGCGCGCGAGTGGAGCGCACACGCCGACCGCATGCGCGCCGAGATCCTCGAAGGCGCCTGGAACGAGGACCTGCAGGCGTTCACGTCCGCCTTCGGCAACCGCGATCTCGACGCCACGACACTGTTGCTGCCGGAGCTCGGACTGCTGCCCGCGACCGATCCGCGTTTCCTCAAGACGCTCGAACGCATCGAGGCAGAGCTGTGCGAGGGCGACCTGCTGTTCCGCTACAAACATGCCGATGACTTCGGCAAGCCCGAGAACGCCTTCACGATCTGCGCGTTCTGGTACGTGAACGCGCTGGCCGCCTCCGGCCGCGTCGACGAAGCGCGCGCACGGTTCTCGCGCCTGCTCGAGCTGCGCAATCCGCTCGGCCTGCTGTCCGAAGACATCACACCGGCGACCGGCGAACTGTGGGGAAATTTTCCGCAGACCTACAGCATGGTCGGCGTCATCGGCAGTGCGTTGCGCCTGTCGCGCAGCTGGGAGGAAATCGTATGAGCCGGCTGGTCGCGGTGTCGAATCGCATCAGCGTGCCGAAACGTGGCGCGGCGCCGGGCGGCCTTGCGGTCGGACTGCTGGCCGCCATGCAGGCGCGGCGCGGCCTGTGGTTCGGCTGGGACGGCGAGACGGCCGACGTGGCCTCCGGCGAACCATCGATCGTGCGCAAGGACGGAGTGACCTTCGCGTCTATCGATCTCGACCAGGCCGAATACAAAGACTTCTACCTCGGCTTCTGCAATGGCACGTTGTGGCCGCTGTTCCACTATTTCATCGACGGCTTCAAGTATCACGACGCGCAGTACGAGGCCTACCAGCGCATGAACCAGCGCTACGCGCGCGAGCTGTTGCCGCTGCTCGAGCCGGACGACCTGATCTGGGTCCACGACTATCACTTGTTGCCGCTCGCGCAACGGCTGCGCGAGGCAGGCGCCACGCAGCCGATGGGGCTGTTCCTGCACATTCCGTTTCCGAACGTCGAAGTGTTGCGCGTGTTGCCGGTGTATGCGGAGCTGTTGCAGGCGATGCTGGCGTACGACGTGCTCGGCTTCCAGACCGAGACGGATCGTGACGCGTTCCGCGGCGCCGTCGCGTCCGTGTGGGGCGCGCAGGCGCTGACGCCGGGTTTCACCGTCACGCTCGGTGGACGGTGCGTGCAGACCGGCGTGTACCCGATCGGCGTCGACGTCGATGCGATCCAGCGCGAAGCCATCGAATCGCAGCAGACCGACTCCGTCAAACGCATGATCGCCGGGTTGTTAGGCCGGCGGCTCATGATCGGCGTCGACCGGCTCGACTACAGCAAGGGCCTGGTCGAACGTTTCAAGGCCTACGAGCGGTTCCTCGAGACCCATCCGGAAAACCAGAACCGCGTGAGTTTCCTGCAGATCGCGCCGCTGTCGCGCGCCGACGTGCGCGCCTACGCGGAAATCCGGCGCGAGCTCGAGCAGACCACGGGCCGCACCAACGGCCGTTTTGCCGACACGGACTGGACTCCGATCCGTTATCTGAACCGCAATTTCCCGCATGATGTGCTGATGGGCTTCATGCGCGCCGCGCTGATCGGCATCGTGACGCCGGTGCGGGATGGCATGAACCTGGTCGCGAAGGAATTCGTCGCCGCGCAGGATCCCGCGGACCCGGGTGTGCTGATCCTTTCGACCATGGCGGGTGCGGCGCGCGAGATGACCGCCGCGGTGATGGTGAATCCCTACGATTCACGCGGCATGGCGCACGCGATCCAGCAGGCCTTCAACATGCCGCTGTCGGAGCGGCGCGACCGGCACCAGGCGATGCTCGAGGTGCTGGTGCGCAATTCGATTTCCGCCTGGCACTCGAGCTTCGTCGACACGCTCGAATCGGTGGGCGGCAAAACGCCGCAGTTCAAGCTCAAGGCCGGCTGAGCCAGCCGCCTTCGAAGCCCGCGCGTTCGAGGCCGCGGCGGATGTACGGGTCGCGTTTCATCACCGACCAGATCAGCTCGCTGCGATGGTTCTCGATCATGGAGATGATCGCGCCCTGGTCGATGCCGAGATAATCGGTGGCAAACCAGCCGACGCCGCGGACGCGTTTGCCGTGCTGCAGCGGTGCGTCGTAGTCGAAACTCGGGTTGAAGGAGTCGAGGAAGCCGTACTTGCCGTACAGATGCCGGCCGTATTGGTCGTGCATCGCCCGCACTGCCGGCTCGACGATTTCGGGTGCGAAGGGTAGTGAGGCGATCGCGGCGGTCGGCGCGATGGTGCCATCGTCGATCACCTCGGTGAGGCCGACGCCGCGCGCAACGTAGGAATAGAACTGCCGCGTCTGGCCCAGGTAGGGCAATTTCATGTAGCCAGGCCCGTCACAGGCCGTGATGCCCCAGATGTTGGGCCCGTAACCCTTCCAGTCGAGCGGATTGCGGATCGCGTACGCACGCTGCGCGAGCGTCGCGCGCCGGCTGTTCTCGAAGTAGTCGATGCCCTGCGGCCAGATGAATTCGTCCTTGATGCCGCGATAGTCGATCCACACGGCGCTGAACTGGTGGCCGAACAGGGGACCGAAAGTGAGGTGGGTCTGTCCTTCGAGCGTGCCCCAGGCGAGATAGTAGTCGGAGGTCCACGCGTCCCAGGTGCGCGTCGCCACCGGGAAACTCGGGCTGCCGAGCGCCAGTACGTAGACGAGCATGGCTTCGTTGTAGCCGCGCCAGTCGTGGCTGCCGAACTGACCCTCGGGGCTCCAGGCCATGCGGATGTCGATCGCATGTTCGATGGCCCAGGGCCAGTTCACGCGTTGATAGAGATCCTCCGCCAGCTTGCGGATTTCGGCTTCCTCGGCCTGGTCGCCATCGAAATACCCGCGCATGAACAACACGCCTGCCATCAGCAGCGCGGTGTCGACGGTAGATAGCTCGGAATTGCCGTAGCGCTTGCCGGTGGTGAAGTTGACGAAGTGGTAGAAGAACCCCTGGTAACCGGCCGTCTCGGACGGGTCGCTGCCCTGCGGCGCCTTGGCGAGAAAACGCAGCGTGGTCAACACGCGGGTACGCGCCTCGGCGCGCGTCACGTAGCCGCGCTCGGCGCCGATGGCGTAGGCGTTGAGCGCGAAACCGATGGCCGCGATGCTCGAGAACGGCGGTTTGGGCCAGCGATCGGGCACGAGACCGGTGCCGGGCTCGGCGGTCTCCCAGAAAAAATTGAAGGTGCGCTTTTCGATGTCCTCGAACAGCGGGTCCAGGCGCTTGAGCGGCACGACGGGAGTGGCGCGCACGACCACCGGGTCCAGGCGCTGCGTCGGCGCCGTGCAGGACACCAGCAGCGCGAACATGCAGACCGCCGCCAGGCGCCGCATCATGCCGCCACCGCCGATTTGCAATGCCGTTCGATGAATTGTTCGTGCATCGGCATCGCCGCGACGCAGCTCGCGATGACGCTTCGCACGCCCTCGGCGAGTTTCACGAGCTCGGCATCGCCCAGGCGTTCGACCATCGGATGCCATGAGGCGGGAACGATGTGTTGACCCAGCATCACCTGCACCCAGCTGGTCAGCGCGAACATCTCGTCGCTGTTGCGGTAGAAGCGCCCGCTGTCGCGGAACAGGCGGATGTTGTCCGCGAGGCTGGCCGGTATCTCCATCGTTCCGCAGTACTCCCAGAACTTCGTGTCGCGCCGCTCGGTGGCGCAATAGTGCAGGATCAGGAAGTCGCGGATGCGTTCGGTTTCGAAGGCCGCCTGTGCGTTGTACCGGTCGCGAAGCGCCGTGTTCATGTGCCGGTCGGGGAACATGTCGATGAGGCGCGCGATGCCGGACTGGATGAGATAGATGCTGGTTGATTCGAGCGGCTCGAGAAAGCCACTGGATAGACCGATCGCCACGCAGTTGCGCGACCACACTTGCCGCCGGCGGCCAGTCACGAATTTCAGCACGCGCGGCTCGGCGAGCGCGCGGCCATCGAGATTGCCGAGCACCGTGGCTGCGGCCTCGTCGTCGCTGATGTGTGCGCTCGAATAGACGTAGCCATTGCCGGTGCGGTGTTGCAGCGGAATGCGCCACTGCCAGCCGGCGCCGCGCGCGGTCGAGCGCGTGTACGGCGTGGCTGCGGCGGTTTTGGCGCTGGGCACCGCGACCGCACGATCGCAAGGCAACCAGTGAGTCCAGTCCTCGTAGCCGGCCTTCAAAGTCTGTTCGATGAGCAGGCCGCGAAAGCCGGAGCAATCGATGAACAGCTCACCGGCGATGCGCGCGCCGCTCTTGAGCGTCACCGACTCGATGAAACCATCCGCGGCGCGCAGCGTGACATCAACGACCTGGCCTTCGATCCGCTTGACGCCGCGACCCTCAGCCATGCGCCGCAGGTAGTTTGCATACAGTCCCGCGTCGAAGTGGTAGGCGTAGGAGATGTTCGCGAGTGGCGACTGGGGCGGCACGTCGCTGGCCGAAGACATGAACTTGCCGGCCGGCGCGGCTGCGGTGTTCAGCGAGTACTCGCCGATATCGCGCGCCTTGCCCTGGGCATTGAGCTTCAGCCAGTACTGGTGGAACGGCAGACTGCGGTACTCGTGGCCTATCGTGCCGAAGCCGTGGATATAGCGTGAACCGAGACTTCCCCAGTCGACGAATTCGATGCCGAGTTTGAAGGTGCCGCCGACCGCGCGCACGAAATCGGCTTCGTTGATCTGCAGCGCTTCGTTGAACAGGCGCAGATGGGGGACGGTGGCTTCACCCACGCCGACGGTGCCGATCTCGTCGGATTCGATGAGCTGGATCGAGCGCAGGCCCGGCACCAGGTGCGAAAGGGCCGCGGCGGTCATCCAACCGGCGGAACCGCCGCCGACGATGACGATGCTTGTGAGTCCGTCGTTCACGGACGCGATTGTCGCACCGAACGCCGGAGCTAACAGCCCCGGCGTTCGTCCTTGCTTTCCTGTCAGAATTTCACGCCAAAACTCATGCGCAGCGTGCGCGGCAGGCCGGTGATGTTGCCATCCGGGTTGAATCGCCCGCCGATCACCGTGCCGTCTTCGCCCACCTCGTCGAAGTAGTCGACGAGATTCTGCTCGTTGGTCACGTTGATCATGTCGAGGCGCAAGTACATCGAACCCAGATCGCCGACCTGGAAGTTTTTCGTCACCTGCAGATCGAGCGCCTTGTAGCCGGCGCCGCCGACGATGTAAGTCACCGGGCGGCACGCGGAGCCGTTCGGATACGTCGCGGGGCCAGCGAGGCACGACGCGTCCACCGTGTGTGGCGTGGCGGTCGAGTAGGTCAGCTTGCCCGCGATCATCAGGCCCCATGGCGCCGAATAAGAACCCGTTGCCACCAGTCGATGTTTCGGGGTCGCGTTCGACGTGATGAAGAGGTACTCCTTGATCGACGATTGATCGAACGAATAGTGCTCGTCGATGTTCCGGTTCTGCTTCGCGTTCGTGAAGGTGTAAGCGACCGTCGTTCCCCACTTCGACTCTTCGGTGAATGGTTTCTCGGCCGAGAGCAGCACCTGGGTGCTGCGGGTCTCGATGCCGCTGTCGCCGATGATCAGCGAGCCGGCGCCGGGCAGTGGGCTGCCCCACGGCTGCGAGCGGTCCTGCCAGAAATCCCCGTTCGGATACCGATTGCCGAGCGTGAATACGAAGCCGTTGTAGCTGTTCACGCGCGACACGGCGGCGCTGGTATTCCAGTCGCCGAGGCGGTTGCGCATCCCCAGGCTGAACTGGTCGGAGTATGGGATCTTGAGATCGTTGTTGATGAGGTCGACTTCGCCGAAGCTTCCCGCGAGGCGGGCCGCCAGCGCATTGGGATCGGCCAGGAAAGCCGGGTCCCATGCCATGCAACCTGCATCGCCCGCGCCAACGACCGTGCAGGGATGATCCGCCGTGTTGAAGCGGACGTCCGTGGCCGGCAGCGCGAATTTGGTCTGCTCGAGCTGCAGGTAGTCGTACAACGTGCGGTCATACGCGCGACCCGCGCCACCGAAGATCACGTGTTGCTGATCGGCGCCGAGGTCGTACGAGAAGCCGAGACGCGGCTGGAATGCGCCCTTGTACGCCTCGCGATTGCTGCCGTCGCTCAGGTAGTCGTTGATGTCGATCGCGACGTTCGGATCGGACGACAGGCCGAGGGTCTGGCCATAGGTCAGACCGCCCGTGCCCGGCACGACCGTGTTCAATGAATCGATCACGAACTGTGGTGTCTTGAAATCGAGGTACGAGGGATTCTTCTCGTAATCCCAGCGCGCACCGATGTTCAGCGTGAGGTGTTCGTTCAATTCCCAGTCGTCCTGCAGGAAGACGCCGAACTGCTTGTCGGCGGACGTGGCCTCCGAGCTGAATTGCGGGAACGGCAGGGCGATGGTCGACTTCCACGGAGTCGTCGCCGCGGTGGTGGCGGAGACGTCGTAATAGAACACCGGCTGACCGGGCAGCGAGTCGGCGGCAGTCAGATCCACCTGCTTGTACTTCACGCCCCCTTTGACGGTGTGGGAGCCAAGCCAGTCGAGGTCCGTGAACGTGATGGTGTTGCTGAGGGCCCAGCCCTTCTGACCTTTATTTTGCCCGGCGCGCGGATCCGCGCCGTCGATGCGGATCATGTTCCGATCCTGCCCGCCAAAGAGGGCTGTATAGACAGTTCCGTTGCGGCTTGCGTTGCCTACCGTCGGGTTGAAGAAAGCGTCTTCGTAGGTCGCCTGTACTTCGTTCAGCCAGTTGTTGCCGCTGTGCTTCCAGCTCGCCTCGAAGCGATTGTCGTCGCTGTCCGTGGTCTTCGACGCGGACGGCGCCGTTCCATTGTTGATGCCGTCACCCTCGGCCGTCTCTTTGCGGATTTTCGCAGAGAGGGTGAATGAATCATTGTCTGAAAGCGCCCAGTCGAGCTTGCCGAAGAACAGGTCTTCGTCGAATGCGACGGTGGCGGGTCCAAGCTGATCGAGCGCGACCTGTGGAATGTTGTCGATGAAGGCTTGCGGCGGGATGTTCTCGAGTCCGACCGTGATTGGCGTCTGATAACGCTTGGCTTCGTACGTGACGAAGAAGTGCAGCTTGTCCTCGATGATCGGACCGCCGAACGCGAGGCCATACTCCTTGACCTCGGATTCCGTCTTCGTGTCCGAGGCGAGCTCGCCCGGCGTCTTCGCGCGGAAGTTGTCGGCGGTGTACGTGCCGAAGGCCTGGCCTTCGAAATCGTTCGTGCCCGAGCGCGTGAGGGCGGTGATCGCGGCGCTCGAGATCTGGTCGTACTCCGCCTTGTAGTTTGACGTGATGACCTTGTATTCGCCGATCGCAAGCTGCGGGAACGGGTTGCCCTGGGTATCTTGCGTCTGTCCGGAGACGCCCGAACGCACATAACCTTTCTGGCCGACGCCATCGATGTACAGGTTCACGCCGTTGTCGTTCTGGGCACCGCCACGGATCGACGTGTGGCCTCGGCCGTCGACCTCGAACACGACGCCGGGAACGGTATCCGCAAACTCGAGGAAGTTACGCGTGAGCTGAGGTGTCGACTCGATCTGTTGCAACGAAACGGTAGTGCCGATTTCCGACGTGCGCACTTCGTTGAGGCGCCGGCCGGTCACCGTGACTTCCTGCAGTGGCGCTTCGGTGTCGACCGCGCCACTGCTCGCGCCGAGATCCAGCATTGCGGTCGACGCGACGGTCAGCGTGACGACGGTTTCGGTGCCCGGGCCTGCATCGACGCGGTAGGTGCCGGGCGGAAGACCGGCGAGCGTATAACTACCGTCCCCGCCGGACTTGGTGCGGCGCGTCGTGCCGGTGGCGACATTCTTTGCGGTGACGTCCGTATCGGCGGGAGCCTTTCCGCGCAGCGTGGCGTCGGCGGATTGTGACCAGGAAACGCTGGGTGCGGCGAGCACGGCGGCGACCGCCGCTCCGATCAATGAACGCGGAAAGTTGCGCATGCGTGAACCCTCGTAAGTTTGCTGCACGCCGGCGTCGCGTGGCCGAAACCGCTGCGATCGCAAATTCCCAGGCGCGACGTGCTTAGTGTTGGTGAATTGTTACACCCAACGCCGTAGTGAAGCTCGATGTTTACGAGTTTGTAATGTCGGACGCATACGTATTCAGTGAGGGATTCGTCTTACACGCGAGTGGTTAGTGGATTGCCGCAGTGCGTGCGGCGACTTTGGCGGTGTCTTCGACTGTGAATGTTCCGGAGATTTCCGCCGCCGAACTCGCGCCGAGCACGACTTCGAATACGCCCGGCTCGAGCGTCCAGCGATTCCGCGAATCGAGCACCGCGAGCGAAGTCGCGGGCTGCGAAAACTCGACGATTTCGCTCTTGCCCGCGGCGAGGTGCACGCGCCGATACGCGAGCAGCCGTTTCCCGGTCACAGCGCTCGCGACGCGCGGGCGCACATAGAGCTGCGCCACCTCGTCACCATCGCGTTTGCCGGTGTTGGTGAGCCGCACGCGGACGGTGAACGTGTCGTCGCGGCCGATACTCTGCGGCATCTCGAGTCCGCTGAACGTGAAGCTTGTGTAACTCAGGCCGAAGCCGAACGGGAACAGCGGTTCATCGAATTCGTCGAGCCAGTGCGCCTTGTAGTCGCCGCGCTCGGGGATGTTAGGGCGGCCATTGGGCGGGTCGTAGTGATGAATCGGCAGCTGGCCGACGCTGCGTGGCGAGGTGATGGGTTCCTTGCCGCCCGGGTTGTAATCGCCGAACAACACATCGGCGAGCGCGTGACCGCCTTCGACGCCGGGAAAAAATGCGTGCACCAGCGCACCTGCATTTTCCACTAACGAAGTCACGGCCAGTGGCCGGCCGGTGAGCAGCACGACGACCACGGGTTTGCCGGTCGCGAGCAGGGCATCCACGAGCTTTTGTTGGTTTCCGGGCAGGTCGAGACGGGCCCGATTCTTCGCCTCGCCGCTCATGGATTCGCGTTCGCCGACGACGGCGATGACGAGATCGTTGTTGCGCGCAGCGGCGACGGCCGAGGCGATCTTCGCGTCGTCTCCCGTGCCTGCCTTGCCTGCGCTTTCGAGGCCGACTCCCGGCTCGTACGCGACCTGGCTCGCCGGCTTGCCTGCGGCGGCGCGTTCGCGGATTCCCGCGAGCACGCTTACGACGTCTTCCGCGCGGCCGCGCGCGTGCCACGGGCCTAACAAGTCGGCTGGCGCGTCGGCCAGCGGGCCGGTGACCAGGATCCGTCCGCCGCTCAGCGGCAGCAGGTTTCCGTCGTTCTTGAGCAGCACGATGGACTTGCGCGCGATTTCGCGCGCGGCAGCGCGATGTTCGCGCGTCAGGCGGACCCGCTTCTCCAGGTCCTCGGGCACATAAGGTTTTTCGAACAGGCCCAGGCGGCGCTTGAACGCCAGCGCGCGCAGCACTTCACGATCGAGCGATTGCAGGCTGACCGCGCCCGCCTGAACCGCCTTCGCCAGCTGCGCGTAATACACGCCGTCTTCCATGTCGACGGTCATCGTGCCGTTGTTCATCGCCTGGATCGCGGCGTCGTAGTCGTCGCGCGCGGTGCCGTGTTTGAGCATCTCGGTAATAGCGGCGTAGTCGGACACCAGCAATCCTTCGAAGCCGAGTTCCTTGCGCAGCACGTCGATCAACATATGTTTGTTAGCCGACATGGGCACGCCGCCGGGCCCGGTGGTGAAGGCGGGCATGACGCTGGGCGCGCCCGCGGCAATGCCTGCGGCATAAGGTGGCAGATGGAATTCGCGCAGCGTGCGTTCGGTGAGATCCACGTAGGCGTAGTCCTTGCCGCCCTGGACCGCGCCGTAGCCGAGATAGTGCTTGAGGCAACTCGCAACGCCGAAGTCGGCGGGCGCGGGAGATCCGGGCAGACCGGCCAGCGAACCGTGAAAACCGCGGATCGTCGCGACCGCGTAGTCGCTGCTCACCAGCGGCGATTCGCCGAAGGTTTCGACGACGCGACCCCAGCGCGGATCGGCCGGGTGATCGACCATCGGCGCGAAGGTCCAGCGCTGGCCGTGTGAGTAGCCTTCTAGCCCGGAGATCTTCGCGACCACGTTCGCGTCGGCGGGGTCGAAGGTCGCGGCCAATCCCAGCGGCACGGGAAACACGGTCCAGTAGCCGTGAATGATGTCGGTGGCGAACACCACGGGAATCCTGAGACGCGACTCCTGCATCGCGATGCGCTGGATGCGATTCACCTCGGCCGCCGATTCGAAACCCGACATCTGGAAACCGATGCCTTCACGCGCCAGTTCTTCGGCAGACTTGTTAGGCCGCCCGGCGGAGTCCGGCCCGGTCATCGTGCCCTTGCTGAGCAACATGAGCTGGTTGACCTTCTCACCGAGAGTCATGCGCGCAAGCAGCGCGGCGTCGGCCTGGTTCGGCGGCGGTGCGTAATTGTCCGCCCGCGCCGCGGTCGGCAGCGCCGCGCCCGTAGCCAGGAAAATAGCCAGAGCCGTCACGAGCGTGGATGTCACGCGGCGAGAATCGATCGGACGCATACCGTGTCGCATGAATGACTCCTCGGACCGTGGAAGGAGGTCGAGTCGACGCGAGCGTAGCGCCCGGCATGCGATTGCGCCATCGACGTGCGCGCCGCGTCGGCCAGAGCCTACAGCGCACGTTGAAGTAGTTAGATAACCGGTGGGGGCGAGGTGTGCGCCGATTGGCGCCTGGGAACTTCCGCGCCGGGTCGGCGGTCTCAGCGTCATCCGGCGCCGGACTGGCCTGCTGGCTGCCGAAAATCCGGCGACTGCCGTCGAGCGGCCTTCCCGGCCGGCCCGCAGTCAGTCACGCATATAGAAGAAGAGTGGGTAGAATCCCTCACCCATCCCCGAAGCCAGAGTCCAAAAGAACCCTAAGCCATTGTTTTTATTGGTGCCCGGGAGAGGACTCGAACCTCCACGATGTTACTCGCTAGTACCTGAAACTAGTGCGTCTACCAATTCCGCCACCCGGGCAGGGTGCGAAGAGCGGCGAAAGGTACGCACCGCTTTGTAAGCTGTCAATCGAGGCCCGTCGCATGAACGAGGGCGCCTCATCTCAAATGGAAAATAAGCATTGAAACGTCGTAATGACAAATCGCGCGGGCAGTCTGAAAACTCCCGCCACCAGAAAGACGACCCGCGACGCGCGGGTCCCCCCGCGCAACGCGCCGGATCCCAAACGTCCGCCAGTCACGGAAGTACGGCCGAAGGCACGGTGAGCGCCAACCGCGCCGGCTTCGGCTTCGTGCGCGTCGAAGGGATGGAAGAGTCCGTCTTCCTGCCGCCGCCGCAGATGGCCGGGGTCATGCACGGCGATCGCGTGCGTGTGTCCGTCGAACGCGGCCGCGACGGCCGCTACTCCGGCAGGCTCGAGAAGATCATCGAACACGCCACCAAGTCGTTCGTCGGCACGCTCGAAGTGCACGGCCGTTCGGCATTCGTCACCTCGGCCGACCGTCGCATCGGCATGCGCTGCTTCGTGGCGCCCGAGGAACTGGCCGACGCACGCCATGGCGACTGGGTGATCGCGGCGGTCACGCGCTACGCGGGGCAGGGCGCCTCGCCGCAGGCGCGCATCGTCAAGCGGCTCGATCCCGACAAACCGGTGGAGCTTGCCTGCGAAGCGGCGATCGCACGCTTCAATCTGCCGCAGGAGTTTTCTCCGGAAGCGGTGCGCGAAGCCGAAGCGTATGGCGCCGAGGTCGACCCGGCCGAATCCGCGCGGCGCGTGGACCTGCGCACCCTGCCGCTGGTCACCATCGACGGCGAGGATGCCAAGGATTTCGACGACGCGGTGTACGCCGAAGCGCATCCGAAAGGTTTCCGCATCATCGTCGCGATCGCCGATGTCAGCTACTACGTGCGGCGCGGCACGGCGCTCGACGCCAGCGCTCGTGAGCGCGGCACCAGCGTGTACTTCCCCTCGCGAGTCATTCCGATGCTGCCGTTCGCCTTGTCGAACCGGCTCTGTTCGCTGCAGCCCAACGTCGACCGGCTGTGTTTCGCCGCCGACATGATCATTTCGAAGACCGGCATCCTGCTGGAATCGAAGTTTTATCCGGCGGTGATGCGTTCGGCGGCGCGTCTGACCTACACCCAGGCGTTCGAGGCGCTCATCAAGGACGCCTCGGAGGCGCGTTCCCAGCCGGGTAGTTTGATGAACCGGCTGTTGCCATTGGTCGACGTGTACCACGCGCTGCTCAAGGCGCGGCACAAACGCGGCGCGCTCGAGTTCGATGCCCCCGAAGCGGAATTCGACATCGACCCGGCTGGACGCATCCAGCGCGTCTACATGTACGAACGCAACGAGGCGCACAAGCTCATCGAGGAATGCATGATCCTCGCCAACGTCGCGGTGGCGCACGAGCTCGAGACGCGGCGCATCGGTACGTTGTACCGCGTGCACGGCAAGCCGGAAGAGAAGAAGATCGACGTGTTGCTCGAAACACTGACCGCGCTCGGCGTGGCTGCCGAGCTGCCCGAGGACGTGCGGCCGCGCGATTTCCGCGCGATCACCGAGCGCCTCGCGCACGACGAGCGCCGGCCGTTCATCGAATCGCTGGTCATCCGCACGATGCAGCAGGCTATCTACCAGCCGGTGAACATCGGCCACTTCGGGCTGGCGCTCACGCAGTACGCGCACTTCACTTCGCCGATCCGCCGTTATCCGGATCTCGTGGTGCATCGCTGCCTGCGCGCGTTGTTGTCGGATGCCGATCCCTTCGGGCAGCGGTATGAAGGCGGCGCGCTGGCGCTGGCCGGCGCCGATCTCACGCTGCTCGAGAAACGCGCCGACGAGTCGGATCGCTACGTGAACGCCTGGCTCAAGTGCGTATACCTGCGCGATCGCATCGGGCAGACCTTCGAAGGGTTGATCACGACCGTCGTCGAGTTCGGTGCGTTCGTCCAACTGACGGCCATCGGCACCGACGGCCTGCTGCATATCGACAACCTGCGCGATGACGAATACATCATGGAGCCGGGCGGACGCGCCTGGGTCGGGCGCGCCCACAAGCGCCGCCTGGCGCTGGGCGCGCGGGTACACGTCATCGTCACGAGCGTGAATCCGATCGAAGGCCTGGTCGATCTCGCGCTGGTGGAAGTCGAGGCGGACGAGGGCCGCAAGCCGCAGAAGTCGCCGCACCGGTCCGCCCCCGGCAAATCGCCTAACAAGGCGCCACCGCGCGGCTCGCAGCGGCGCGGCCAGCGCGGGAGATAGACGTTGAGCGAGAAGGTGTATGGATTGCACGCGGTGCGTGCCTTGCTGACGCGGCACGCCGAGCGCGTGAGTTCGGTGACCGTCGCCGAGCAGCGCACCGATCCGCGCGTGTCCGAGATCCTCAAGCTCGCGGGCGATGCGGGCAAGACGGTCAAGCGGGTCAAGCCCGAGGTGTTCAAGCAGCTGTTCGGCGATGCCACGCACCAGGGCGTGTTCGCCGAGGTGGCGCCGCTGCCGCCCTGGCGCGAGGAAGAGTTGTTAGCCGCGCTGGTGGCGGCGGAGGGCAAGGCGCCGCTCGTGCTGGTGCTCGATGGCGTGCAGGACCCGCACAATCTCGGCGCCTGCCTGCGCACCGCGGACGCCTGCGGCGCGTTGGCCGTGGTGATCCCCAAGGATCGCGCGGTGCAGATGACCGCGACGGTGCGCAAGGTGGCGGCCGGCGCGGCTGAAACCACGCCGATCGCCGTAGTCACGAATCTCGCGCGCACGCTGCGGCTGCTCAAGGACGCCGGTCTGTGGATCGTGGGCGCGGATGCCGATGCGCCCAAGCTCGCCCATGAGACCGATCTGGCAGGCCCCATCGCGCTGGTCATGGGCGCCGAGGGCACCGGTCTGCGCCAGCTCACGCGCGACACCTGCGACCTGACGGTCCGGCTGCCCCAGCAGGGCGCGGTCGAGAGCCTGAATGTCTCCGTCGCCTCGGGGATGCTGCTGTACGAGGCGCTACGCCAGCGTCTGGCACCCAGGAAGCAGGCGAAGGCTTCGGGTTGATCACGTAAGTTATTGAATCGCCAGTCCCGGCCGGCCCACCGTGGCTTGCCAATGCACCGCCCCTTGAGTATTCTTCGCGCCCGTTTTGAGCCGGGAGAGGCCTGCGAAGGCTTTCGACCGGTTCTCCTTGCTACACCGCCACCCTCAGGCGGGTAGCTCACATCCACAAGGAGCATTCATGAGGCATTACGAAATCGTGTTCCTGGTCCATCCGGACCAGAGCGAACAAGTCCCGGCCATGGTCGAGCGCTACCGCGGCATGATCGCCGCGAATGGCGGCACCGTGCATCGTCACGAAGACTGGGGCCGTCGCCAGCTCACTTTCCCGATCTCCAAGGTCCACAAGGCGCACTACGTGCTGCTGAACGTGGAATGCGATCAGAAGACGCTGGGCGAACTGACCGGCGCGTTCCGTTTCTCCGATGCGGTGCTGCGTCACCTGGTCGTGAACATGGACGAAGCCGTGGTCGAGCCCTCGCCGATGGCGAAGGCTGCGCAGGAAGAGAAGGAAGGCGGACCGCGCCGCGATCGTCGCGACGATTCGCCGTTCGCTTCGGATGACGACGACATGGGAGTAAACGCGTAATGAAAGACGATAAACCGCGTCGTAGTGGTCCGGGTGGCGGTGGTGCAGGCGGCGGTGGCAACCGTTCGTTCTCGCGCCGTCGCAAGTTCTGCCGTTTCACCGCCGAGGGCGTGAAGCAGATCGACTACAAGGACTTGGGCACGCTCAAGCAGTACATCACCGAGACGGGCAAGATCGTTCCGAGCCGCATCACCGGCACGAAAGCGTTCTACCAGCGCCAGCTCTCGTCGGCGATCAAGCGTGCGCGGTACCTCGCGCTGCTGCCGTACACCGACCAGCATTGAGGCCATCATGGACGTCATTCTTTTAACGAAAGTCGCCAACCTCGGCACCATCGGCGATCGCGTCAAGGTGAAGTCGGGTTACGGTCGCAACTTCCTGCTGCCGAAGGGCAAGGCCACGCTGGCGACTCCGGACAACGTCAAGAAGTTCGAGGCGCGCCGCGCCGAGCTCGAGAAGGTTGCACGCGAGCAGTTCCAGGACGCCGAGAGCCGCCAGGCCGCGTTCAAGGACTTCAAGCTGCAGATCTCGGCGAAGGCCGGCACCGAGGGCAAACTGTTCGGTTCGATCGGCACGGCGGACATCGCCGAGGCTGCCACGAAGGCTGGACACAAGGTCGCGCGTTCGGAAGTGCGTCTGCCGACGGGGCCGCTGCGCACGGTTGGCGATCACACGATCACACTGCATCTGCACACGGACATCGACGTGCAGCTGCCGGTGGTGATCACTGCCGAAGACTAAGAGCACTTTCAAGCGCTTGCGAGACGGCACCTGCGGGTGCCGTTTCTTTTTGAGCCCGCCAAAGCGAAATTGATCTAGGCGACGGTCGCGCGAGAGGGGAAACTATTCCCCGTCTTACGGGGTACCCAATGTCCAGCACACCCAAGTTCCGTCGTGAATCTTCAGGCGCGGGCGATCTGCGCGCGCCGCCCCATTCCGTCGAAGCCGAACAGGCGGTGCTCGGTGGGCTCATGCTCGATCGGACCGCCTGGGACAACGTCGGCGACATCGTCGTCGCGGATCATTTTTTCCGCCCGGATCACAAACTCATATTCGAAAGCATCGCGGCGTTGGCGAGCGAGGCGCAGCCCTGCGATCCGGTTACCGTGTCCGAACACTTGCAGCGGCTCGGTGTTCTCAACGACGCGGGTGGCCTTGCCTACCTCGGCACGCTGACGCGCGATACGCCGGGCGCGGCGAATGCTCGCGCGTATGCGGAGATCGTCAAGGAGCGCTCGCTTCTGCGCGACCTGGTCAGCGCGGGCGGTGAGATCGCGAGCTCGGTGTGGAGCGAAGAAGGCGAGAGCGCGCGCGATCTCGTCGATAGGGCCGAGCGCCGCATCTTCGCGATCGCGGAAGGCTCGAGCCGCGGCAAGGGATACGTAAGCGCCAAAGCCGCCTTGCCGGCGTTGATCGATCAGATCGACGATCTGTACAACAACCCCAACAAGCCACGCGGCCTGCCGACCGGCTTCATCGATTTCGATTCCAAGACGGGCGGCCTGCGCGGCGGCGATCTGCTGATCATCGCCGGGCGCCCCTCGATGGGTAAGACGACGCTGGCCATCAATATCGCCGAACACGCGGCACTGAAAGAAGGCGTGCGCGCGTCAGTCGCCATCTTCTCGCTCGAAATGCCCGCGGAACAGCTGCTGACACGCCTGCTGTCGTCGGTGGGCAGCGTGCACCTGGGCAATATCCGCAGCGGCAAGCTGTCCGAGGACGACTGGCCGCGGATCACCGGGGCGACCAAGCAGCTGCAGGACGCGAAGATCTTCATCGACGACACGCCGGCGCTCACGCCGACGGAGTTGCGCGCGCGTGCGCGGCGCATCAAGCGCGAGCATGGGCTCGATCTGATCGTCGTGGACTATCTACAGCTCATGTCGGTGCCCGGCACGAAGGAAAACCGCGCGACGGAGATATCGGAAATTTCGCGTGGCCTGAAGGCGCTGGCCAAGGAGATTCATTGCCCGGTGATCGCATTGTCGCAGCTGAATCGCGGTGTCGAGCAGCGCGAGAACAAGCGGCCGGTGATGTCGGATCTTCGCGAGTGCGTGGCGGGCGATACGCTGGTTTGCCTGACCGATGGCCGCCGCGTCCCTATCGCCTCGCTTGTCGGGCAACAACCCGAAGTCTGGGCGTTGGACGAACAACAGAAACCCGCTCCTGCCCGGGCGGAAATCGTCTGGTCAACCGGCATGAAGCCGGTGTTCGACCTGAAGCTGGCCAGTGGCCGCCGGATTCGTGCCACTCGTGATCATCGCGTGCTGACCGGGACCGGATGGAAGGCGCTCGGAGATTGCGGTGCAGGAGACAGGGTGGCGTTGGCTCGTTCAGTTCCGGACGTCGCGTCTCCGATTGAATGGCCGGAGCACTGGCTCGTACTGCTAGGGCACCTCGTCGGCGACGGTAGTTATCTCAAGCATCAACCCCTTCGATACACCACCGGTTCCGAACTCAACAGTTCGGCCGTCGCGGAGAGCGCTCGGCAATTTGGCAGTCGAGTCTCGCGGCATATTGGTCGCGGAAACTGGCATCAACTGGTGATTGCCGGCAATGGCAACCGCTGGCACGCCAGTGGCGTCGGTGCGTGGCTCAAGGAATTGGGCCTTTTCGGCCAGCGTTCGCACGAGAAGCGTCTTCCATCCGCAGTTTTCCAACTGGGCAATTCGCAGATCGCACTCTTGCTGCGTCATCTCTGGGCGACTGATGGAAGCGTCTCATTACGCCCGTCGACTCAGCGCGGATCGCCGCGCGTGTATTTCGCGACTTGCAGCGAAGGATTGGCTGGAGATGTTTCCGCTTTGCTGCTGCGCCTGGGCATCGTTGCGCGCACCCGTGTTACGCATGCTCCGCTGGGCAGGCCCGTTTTTAGCGTCGATGTCTCTGGATCGGGGGATCAAAAGTTGTTTGTCGAACGGGTCGGCGGATTCGGCCCACGTGCAGCACCGATAGCGCACCTCAGGACGCTGTTGGCCGGCATATCGGCCAACACCAATGTGGACACCCTGCCAAAAGAAATATTCGGCGCGGTTCGGCAACGCATGAAATCCGGCGGCATCAGTCAGCGAGCCATGGCCGCATTACGCGGCACGCGGTATGGCGGAAGCGCGCACTTCAAGTTTGCGCCTTCGAGAGAAGTGATCGCCGAGTACGCCGAACTACTCGATGCGCCGGAACTCAAGGCTTGGGCCGAAGCGCCATTGTTCTGGGATCGGGTCGTTGCCGTGGAAGCTGGCGGTGAAGTCGAGACCTTCGATCTGACCGTACCTGGACACGCGAACTGGTTAGCTGATGGGATCGTTACGCACAATTCGGGGGCAATCGAGCAGGATGCAGACATGATCCTGCTCATCTACCGCGAAGAAGTCTACAACAAGGAGACGCCGAAGAAAGGCGTTGCCGACATCGACCTCGCCAAGCACCGTAATGGTGAGACGGGCGATATCCGTCTGACTTTCCGCGGTCAATTCAGCCGCTTCGAAAATTATGCCGACCCCGCGTACGGCGAAGGAATCATGCGTTGATCCGCCTGATCCGCGCGCTGATCGACAGCGCGGCTCTGCGACACAACCTCGGCACGATTCGCGCGTATGCGCCCGGTGCGAAGGTCATGGCGGTCGTGAAAGCCAATGCATACGGCCACGGCCTTGTCTCGACAGCCCTTGCATTGGCGGATGCGGATTGTTTCGCGGTGGCGCGTCTCGAAGAGGGCATCGCGCTGCGCAGCGCCGGCGTGCGCGCGCCTGTCGTCCTTCTCGAAGGCGTGTTCAGCGCCGAGCAACTCGCCGAAGCCGCGCACCATGGCTTCGAACTGGTCGTACATGACCCGCTGCAGATCAAGCTGTTGGAGGCGCATCGCGGTCTCGAGCGATTCATCGTCTGGATCAAGATGGATACCGGCATGAATCGCCTGGGGTTCCGGCCCGAGGCGTTTGAGCCGGCGCTGACGCGCCTGCGGGCGCTCACCGTGCCCGCGCTCGAGTTGCGCGTCATGACGCATCTCGCGCGCGCCGACGAGCGCGACGTATCCATGACCGGCGAACAACTCGCCACGTTCGAGCGCACGCTCGAACAAGCCGAGCTCACGGGAAAGCAGCGCCTCGCCACCAGCATCGGCAATTCCGCCGGCACGCTCGGCTGGCCACGCGCGCACGGCGACTGGGTGCGCCCGGGGCTTGCGCTCTACGGCGTATCGCCGTTCGCCGGTGAGACCGCCGAGAAACATGGCCTGAAGCCGGTGATGACGCTCGAGACCACGGTACTGACGGTGCGCGAGGTGAAACGCGGCGAGACGGTCGGTTACGCGGGCGCCTGGCGCGCCGAGCGTGACAGCGCCATCGCCATCCTCGCGGCCGGTTATGGCGACGGGCTGCCGCGTCATTTGAACAATGGCACGCCCGTGCTGATCGGCGCCGCGCGTTATCCACTCGTCGGGCGCGTCTCGATGGACATGATCGCGGTGGATGTGACCGGCGCGGGCAAAATCGCCGCGGGCAATCGCGCGGTGGTCTGGGGGGCGGGGCTGCCGGTCGAGGAAATCGCCATCCATGCGGATACCATTCCGTACGAACTACTGTGCGGCGTGAGTCAGCGCGTGCCGCTCGAGCTCACCTAGCGTTGCATCGGAGGAGGCGCAATGGACCGATTCACCGGCGGTTGCCTGTGCGGCGATGTGCGTATCGTGGCGACGGGGGCTCCCTACCGGGTCGGCCTCTGCCATTGCCTCGATTGCCGCAAGCACCATGGCGCGCTGTTTCACGCCTCCGCGATCTTTCCGCAGGACGCGGTGACGATCGAAGGTGAAACGCGTGATTACGCCGGGCGGTTTTTCTGTCCCCGCTGCGGCTCTTCTGTCTTTGCGCGCACGGCGGATGAAATCGAAGTGAGCCTGGGATCGCTGGATGCCCCCGACCGGCTGAAGCCGACTTACGAAAACTGGATCGTGCGGCGCGAATCCTGGCTACCGCCATTTCCGCTCGCGCGGCGTTACGCGCGCGACCGTGAAACTACGGGACGATTCGAACAGTAAGTCGCGGGCGGCCAGCGGGAACGCGGATCCTTCGTAGCCGCGATCAGTCGCTGCGAACCGCGGCACGAAAATAACGCTGCGCTCCAGCACGTGTGCCTTGTCACACGAATGCAACGGCCGCTTGGGTTAATCGCGGCAAACAAACACCGGCGTCGCGCCGGTAAATCCTGAACGGAGAAATCATGACGAGAGTTTCCGGCCGCTTCGTTGCGGCAACTGTTGCCGCATTGACAGTCATCTGCGCTGCCGCTCCCGCGGCGGCGCACGATAGCCGCCACGGGTCTTCGTACCACGGCGGTTATTTTCACCACTGGAAGCTCCGGCACCAGCGCCGTGCCTCCTTCGAGCTCGACGTGCTGGGCTCGTATTCGACCGGCCTCGGCGCGGGCGCGGCGGAAATCGTCGCCTACGATAAAGATTCTCGCCGTCTGTTCCTCATCAACGCGACGGCTTCGAGCGTCGACATCCTGAGCCTGCGCAACCCCGCAGCTCCGACGCTGCTGAAGCGGCTCGACCTGTCCGCCTTGGGTTCACCCAACAGCGTGGACGTGTACGACGGTGTCCTGGCTATTGCGATCCAGGCCGTGGTGAAGACGGATCCCGGTCTCGTTGCCTTCTACACGACCGACGGACAGTCCCTCGGTTCGGCCAAGGTCGGCTCGTTGCCCGACATGCTCACGTTCACGCCCGATGGGCGCAATGTGCTCGTGGCCAATGAAGCCGAGCCCAGTGGTTACGGCGCGGGTTTCACGGATCCGGAAGGCACTGTCAGCATCGTGCGCGTGCCTCACAACCGCAACGAATGGAAAAAATTCGGCAACGGCAGCGTGCGCACCGTGGGCTTCACGCAGTTCAACGGGCAGGAAGCTGCATTGCGTTCCAAAGGCATCCGGATCTATGGGCCGGGCGCCACCGCCGCACAGGACTTCGAACCTGAATACATCGCGGCCTCGGCGGACTCCCGCAAGGCCTACGTGACCCTGCAGGAAAACAACGCCATCGCGGTGATCGATATCGACAAGGCAAAGGTGCTGCAGCTGCTGCCGCTGGGCTACAAAGACTACAGCGCGACGCCCGCGGTGAGCGCCACCTACGAGTGGGACAACCTGCCGTCCATCGGCAGGACCGCCGCTGGCCAGAAGATGACGTTGGGCGGCTTCTCGGGTCTGGCGTACGAAGGCACCACGCGTGACGGAAAACTGAAGTTCATCACGCACACGGACCGCGGCCCGAATGCCGAGCCCACGGGCATCCTGCGCCCCTTCGTGCTGCCGCAGTACCACCCGCGCATCGTGCGCTTCACGCTGGATCCTTCGAACGGCCGTTTCGATCTCACCGAGCAGATCGAATTCAAGCGTCCCGATGGCAGGCCGCTGACGGGTCTGCCGAACACCGCGCTTTCGGGCGACGCCAACCAGGCCTACAACGATGAAGTGCCGGTGGATCTGTTCGGCAAGGTGCTGCCGCTCGATCCGCTGGGCGGCGACTTCGAGGCGATCGTGGTCGGCGACGATGGCAGCTTCTGGCTCGGCGACGAGTACCGCCCGGCTATCTACCACTTCGACAAGAAGGGCGTCCTGCTGCAGCGGTACATCCCGGTGGGCACCCATGCCGCCGCCGGCAAGCCGGTGCCCGCGCCGGGAGTGGCCGGGGAGTTCGGCATCGAAGCGCTGCCGGCCGTCATCGCGCAGCGGCGCCAGAATCGCGGCGTCGAGGCGCTGGCGGAGCTCGACGGCAAGTTGTACGCGTTCGTGCAGAGCCCGGTCCGCAACCCGGTTGCTCTCACCAACGGTGCGTTGAACGCCATGCGCAACGTGCGTGTGGTGGAGTTCGATCCCGAGACGCTGGCCACGCGCCAGTTCCTCTACGAGATGGACAATCCCGTGCCGCTGAATGCCACCGACACGCGCGCGGACAAGATCGGCGACGCCACGGTGTCGGGCAGCGGTGAATTCCTGGTGGTGGAGCGGGACGACGACAACGTGCCCGCCATCGAGCTGCCGGCCATCACCAAGAAGGTGTATTCGTTCACGCTCGGCACGGCCACCGACATCACCGCGCTGGACACTATCTACCCAGTGGTGCGCAACGGCGCGACGGTCAACCTCTCGCTGGACCAGATGACGGTGGATGAACTCGCCACCGTGGGCGTGCGCGGCGTCGTCAAGACGCTGCACGTGGACCTCGCCGCGGCCGGCTACGCCTCGGTGCAGAAAGTGGAGGGTCTGACCATCCTGGACGATGGACGCATTGCCGTGATCAACGACAACGACTTCGGAGTCGCGCAGATCCAGGTGGACAATGCCACGGGCCTGTTCAAGCTCGCGCCCGGTTACAACCCGGAGCCCGTGACGCTCGGACTCATCGATGTACCGGGCCTCGACGCCTCGGACCGCGATTCGAAGATCAGCATCCGCGACTGGCCGCTGCTCGGCATGTATCAACCCGACGCCATCGCGGCCTACCAGGCTCGCGGACGTACCTACCTGGTCACCGCCAACGAAGGCGACGCACGCGACTGGCCGGGTTTTGCCGAAGAGTCGCGGGTCAGCGCGCTCGCGCTGGACCCGGTGGCATTCCCGAATGGCGCCGTGCTCAAGCAGAACGCCAATCTGGGCCGCCACACCGTGACCAAGGCGCTGGGTGATGTCGATGGTGATGGAGATTACGACCGCCTGTACACGCTCGGCGGCCGTTCATTCTCGATCTGGTCCACGTCGGGCGAGCAGGTCTACGACAGCGGCGCGGGGTTCGAGCGCATCACGGCGTTCGATGACGCGGCGCACTTCAATGCCAGCAACGACAACACCAACTTCGACGACCGTTCCGACAACAAGGGACCGGAGCCGGAAGGAGTGGCGTTGGGCGAGATCGACGGTCGCACCTATGCGTTCATCGGCCTCGAGCGCACTGGCGGGCTCATGATGTACGACGTGACCGACCCGTCGGAGACCTTCTTCGTCGACTTTCTCAACAACCGGGATTTCGACGCTGGCACCGGCGACCTGGGACCCGAAGGTGTGCACTTCATCCCCGCCCGCGAAAGCCCGAACGGCCAGCCGCTCGTGGCGGTGGCCAACGAGATCAGCGGCACCGTGACGCTGTACGCGGTGAAGAAGAAGTAGCCCGCACAACGTGGGGCAAACAAAAGGGCCGGGTTCTCGCGAACCCGGCCCTTCTTTGTTTCTGCGCTGACCCTAGGCTTCGAAGAAGCCCATCTTCACGCCCGCCAGCTGGATCACGTCGTTGTCCGTGAGCTTGCGAGCCTGGCTGCCGATGGCGGTGCCGTTGACCAGCGGATAATTGTTAGGCGTATCGCTGTCGACGTGCACGATGAAGAAGCCATCCTGCCGGCGCGTGATCGCGGCGACCTGGATACCCGGCCGGCCGAGCGTCGTCAGCGCCTTGTTCAGCTCCAGCTCGCGGCCCGCGAAGGAGCCCGAGAGAACCTGCAGCTTGGCCTTCTTGACCGGCGTCTTGCCGTCGAGACTCTTGCGCACGCCGCTGGCGGACACATCCGCGGAAACTTTTTCCGCCCGGTCCTTGGCCGCCTGCATCTTCTCGGCCGCGGGGCGCGACGACGGCTGGATGACCATCGTCTTTTCGAATTCGTCCTGGGCCTCGTCGTCTTCGACGAAGCGCAGCTGGTGGTGGCCCACCGTCACGACGTCGCCGTGCTGCATCGCATGCTTCTTGATGAGCTTGCCGTTCACGTACGTGCCGTTGGTGCTGTTCAGATCCTCGAGGAATGAATCGTTGAGGATGTTGATGATCAGCGAGTGATGACCCGACACCGCCGAATTGTCGATGCGGATGTCATTGTCGGGGAGCCGGCCAATGGTGTACCGCTCCTTGTTCATGTTGTATTCGGCGAGGACCTGGTTATCCAGGCTTAAGACCAGACGTGCCATTGTTTTCGTCCCTTAACTGAACCAGCCAAGAAGTTTGTCCATCACTCCGCGACTCGCCGGGAACGCTTCGTTCGCCTGCGCGAGCACCACCGAGACGTTGTCGCGACCGCCGTTCTCGTTGGCTAACTGAATCAACTGCTTAGCAACCGTATCTAGGTTAGCACCAAAGGTGCTTATAGTTAAACGGATGTCTTCATCTTCGACCATGTCGGACAAACCGTCCGAGCACAGGATGAAGATATCGCCCTTGTCCACCGGGTGTTCCTGCACCTCGACGTCCACCTGGGGTTCGACTCCCAGCGCGCGGGTCACGTAGTTCTTGTTGGCGGCGCGCTGCGCTTCTTCGGGTGAGTAGAAGCCGCGATCCACCAGTTCCTGAAGTAGTGAGTGGTCCATGGTCACCTGGGCGATGGCGCTGCCGCGCTGGCGATACAGGCGCGAGTCACCCACGTGCGCGATGGAGATCTTGTTGTCGTAGAACAGGGCGGCGACCACGGTCGTGCCCATGCCTTCGCATTCGGCCTGCGAACGCGCGGTCTGATAGATGATCTTGTTTGCGCGAGTGATGGCGTCTCGCAGCACGATGGACGGGCGGGTGAGGCCGGTGCTGCGGTCGATCGAGCCGAGATCCTCGCGCGCCAATCCTTCCCGGACCAGGTTCGTGATGGTCTTGACCGCGATGCCGCTGGCAACTTCACCGGCGTTGTAGCCGCCCATGCCATCAGCAAGGACCAGCAAGCCGACTTCGACGTCGGATGCGATGGTGTCCTCGTTGTGTTCGCGGACGCGTCCCGTGTCGGTCTGGCCAACAAAGGTGAGCTTGCCCTTCAAAGTCACGGGCGAACCCCACGGACGCATCGATGTTCAGCGTGTTCTTCGTTCACAAGGCGTCAACACCAAAATGAGTCCTCAACGGCAGCATTGCTTCCGTCCGCTTCCCCGCGAATGCCATAACCTACCAGCAGCACGGGCGTGTGCCGGTGCAATAAGTCACACTTCATCCAGCGGTGAGCGACGAAAATCAACGACCTAGGACCGCAATGCTAAGCCACAGCGGGTCGTGGTGCACCGGACTACTGCACACTAGGTGCTCCGCCGGCCCAAAGTCTGTCAGCCCCATGAACTTCGTCACGCTTTCCGGACCGGTGAAAAGAGGGATTTGCTGAAAAATGGCCAAGCCGGCGATCGTTTTCGTCTGCGCCGAATGCGGCGCCGAAACCCTGAAATGGCAGGGGCAATGCCCCCAGTGCGGGCAGTGGAACACCCTGGAACAGCGCGCCGTCGCGCGGCGGCCGGCGGGCGCCACGCCCGCCTCGAACGCGCCGGCCGCGCCGCCGCGGGAGCTGGAAACACTTGATCTGCCGCGCCTTTCGACCGGCATGGGCGAGCTCGACCGGGTGCTCGGCGGAGGCTTGATCCCGGGTTCGGTGACCTTGCTAGGTGGCGAACCCGGCATCGGCAAGTCCACGCTGCTGCTGCAGCTCGCCAACCATGTGGCCCGCTCCACCCCGACGCTGTACCTGTCCGCCGAAGAATCGGTGGGTCAGATCGGTCTGCGCGCCCGGCGGCTCTCGGTCGGGGCTTCGAACCTGCGGGTGATCGCGGACACCGATCTCGAAGGCGTCATGGCCCGGGCGCGCGACGAGCAGACCCGCGTGCTGATCGTCGATTCCATCCAGACCGTGCAGATTGCATCGCTCGGTACGGCGGCCGGCGCGATCACCCAGCTCAAGGAATGCACGGCGCAGCTGGTGCGTTTCGCCAAGAGCACCGGTACCAGCGTGGTCATCGTGGGTCACGTGACCAAGGACGGCGCGATCGCGGGTCCGCGAGTGCTCGAGCACCTGGTCGACACGGTCTTGTACTTCGAGAGCGATGCCTCGAGCCGTTTTCGCAACGTGCGCGCCACCAAGAACCGGTTCGGTTCGGTGGGCGAACTGGCGTTCTTCCACATGGACGAGCAGGGGCTGCGCGAGGTCCGCAACCCCTCGGCGATATTCCTGGCGCGCTCGGGCGCGCCCGCGCCGGGCAGCATCGTGACCGTGACGCGTGACGGCCGCCGGCCGCTGCTGGTGGAGTTGCAGGCGCTGGTCGATCGCATGCGCTTCGGTTCGCCGCGGCGCGTCGCGCAGGGCCTGGATGCGCAGCGCGTCGCCATGTTGTTAGCCGTGATGAACCGCCACGGTGGCGTGTCACTGCAGGAACACGACGTGTTCGTGAACCTGGTGGGCGGGCTCGAGGTCACCGAGACCGCCTGCGATCTGCCGGTCGTGCTGGCGCTGGCGTCGAGCCTGGCCGGCAAACCCATCGCGCAGTCGATCGTCGCGTTTGGCGAGATCGGTCTCACGGGTGAACTGCGCCCGGTCGCCTACGGAGAGGAGCGATTGCGCGAAGCCGCCAAGCAGGGTTTCACCACCGCGTTGATCGCCAGGGAGAACGCCCCGCGCGTGCCCATCGAGGGCTTGGCGGTCCGCGAGTTGTCCCGCATCGACGCGGCGCTACAGGCAGCGCTCGGTTAGTCCGCGGCCGCGGCAGACGCCGATCTCTGCGCGCGCACCGTGCGGATCGTGTTCTCGCCGATCTGCAGCACTTCGAACTCGTATTCGCCCACGGTCACGTGTGCGCCGGCTTCGGGCAGCGTTTCGAGCTGTTCGACCAGCAGCCCGTTCAGCGTCTTCGGGCCGTCGGTGGGCAGCTGCCAGCCGAGCGAGCGGTTGAGCGCGCGGATCGTGGCGCTGGCATTGACGATGAACACGCCCGGGCCTTCGCGATGCACGTGTTTGTGTGTGACGGTCGCCGGATCGGTGGTGAATTCGCCGACGATCTCTTCCAGGATGTCCTCGAGCGTGACGAAGCCCTGGATGTCGCCGTATTCGTCGACCACGAACGCCATGCGGCGCCGGTTGCGCTGGAACTGGTTGAGCTGCACGGTGAGCGCGGTGCCTTCGGGCACGAAGTACGGCTCGCGCGCCTGGGCGAGTTCGATGAGCCGCTCGCGGGTGAGGGTGTCGCGCGCCAGCTCCTGCGCGACACGTTTCATGTGAACGATGCCGATGAGATTGTCGAGCTCGCCCTCGTAGCAAGGCAGGCGCGTGTGCGGCGTCTGTCGCAGCTGATCGAGGATGTCTTCCCAGTTGTCGTCGACGTTGATCGACGCGATGTCCTGGCGCGGGATCATGATGTCGTTCACGGTGATGTGTTCCAGATCGAGGATCGAGAGCAACATCTGCCGGTGGCGCGTGGGAATCATCGGGCCCGCCTCGGCGACCACCGAGCGCAGTTCTTCCGCCGACATGGTGCTGCCATCGGCACGCGTGGGCTTCACGCCGAAGATGCGCAGGAACCCGTACGCCGCCTTGTTGGTGAACCAGCTGATCGGCGTCATGACGAACACCAGCAGCTTGTAGATGTAGGTGGACGACATCGCCACCGGATCGGGCTTGAGCGAGG
The DNA here is from genome assembly GCA_037200975.1 of Pseudomonadota bacterium. Lineage (NCBI taxonomy): Bacteria > Pseudomonadati > Pseudomonadota > Pseudomonadota bacterium. The sequence continues at coordinate 4,161,878 of JBBCGI010000001.1, forward strand.
CGTAGATCTTGGGCGCGAGCTCGCAGAACACGATCATGAACACCGACAACACGCCCATCGTCACGGGGATCGCGTGTTCGTAGTGGGTGCGCTGCGCTAACAACGTGGCGATGGAAGAGGCGGCGACGCTGGCCAGGGCGAGCAGCACGAGGTTCGCGCCCAGCCAGTTGTCGGGCTTCGCCAATAACGCGTCGAGCGCCTTGGCGGTGCGTTTGCCGGCCTTGGCGGCGGCGCGGATCTTGTACCGGTTGGCGGACAACATCGCGACTTCGGTGCCCGAGGAAAACGCGATGAGCAGCAGCAGCACGACTAACGCGATGCCGAGGATGTAGGACGGTGCGTTTTGCATATGCCCCATAGCATAGGGCTTCTATAATCCCGCCCCTATGGCACTTTTCGAAAACCTGACTGCACGCCTTTCGCGCACCGTCGACACGCTGCGCGGGCGCGGCCGCATCACCGAGGAAAACGTCGGCGAGTCCCTGCGCGAAGTGCGCATGGCCCTGCTCGAGGCCGACGTCGCGCTGCCGGTGGTCAAGACCTTCATCGAGCGCGTCAAGCAGAAGGCGCTGGGCGCCGAAGTCACGGGCAGCCTCACCCCCGGCCAGGCCTTTGTCGGCATCCTGCACAAGGAGCTGGTTGCGTTGATGGGTGGCGAGCGCCAGAGATTCGAACTGCGCGCGCAGCCGCCGGTCGTGGTGTTGTTAGCCGGCCTGCAAGGCGCCGGCAAGACCACCACCGCCGGCAAACTCGCGCGCTGGTTGATCGAACAGAAAAAACGCGTCTTGTTAGTCAGCACGGACATCCGCCGCCCGGCCGCGGTGCTGCAGCTGCAGCGGTTGTCGGAGCAGGTGGGCGCGGGCTTCTTCCCGACCGACGTCAAACACAAGCCCGCCGACATCGCACGCGACTCGCTCGATGCCGCGCGCAAGGGTGTGTATGACGTGTTGATCGTCGACACCGCCGGCCGTTTGCACGTCGATGCGGAATTGATGGAAGAGGTGAAGGAGATCGAGCGCGCGGTGGAAACACACGAGCGCCTGTTCGTCATCGACGCGATGGCCGGGCAGGACGCGGTGAATTCCGCGCGGGCCTTTGGGGCCGCGCTCGATCTTACTGGCGTCATCCTTACCAAGGCCGATGGCGATGCGCGCGGCGGCGCCGCGTTGTCGGTACGCGAAGTCACCGGCAAACCCATCGTCATGGTGGGCATGGGCGAGAAGCTCGATGCGCTCGAGCCATTCGATGCGGAGCGTATGGCCGGCCGCATCCTCGGCATGGGCGACGTGGTCGCGCTGGTGGAGCAGGTCACACGCCAAGTCGACGTGGAGGAAGCCCAGAAGCTCGCCAAGAAGGTGGCGAAGGGCAAGGGCTTCGACCTCGTGGATCTCAAGAGCCAGCTCGAGCAATTGCAAAAGATGGGCGGTGTCGGCGCGCTGATGGACAAATTGCCGTCGGCGGCCATGAAAGGCGCCGCGATGCCGCCGGATCAGGGCGACAAGGACGTGCGGCGCCAGATCGCCATCATCAATTCCATGACCCGGAAGGAGCGCCGCAATCCGGGGCTGCTCGACGGCTCCCGCCGCCGTCGCATCGCCACCGGGGCGGGAGTGCAGGTCCAGGACGTCAATCGCCTCATGAAGCAGTTCCTGGATATGCAGAAAATGATGAAAAGCATGTCCGGGGGGCGAATGAAACGCATGATGCAGGCCATGAAGGGCGGCGGGATGCCGCCGGGCTTCCCTGGCCGCTGAGTGGCGCCGGGAACGGGCTGGAATCGAGGTCTGAGCCGGTTTTCAACGGCTTGCACCGGGGTTCCGCTGGCGCGGGACGAAATTGAGGCCAGGCCCCAAACAGGACTACCCCCAAGGTACTGATTTGCGTAGAATCCGCGCTCTTTTTTGGCCGGCCGGGTGGGGCTTTTCCGACCCGGGGCTACGTAACTCGAAGGTTTAATGACATGGTGACAATTCGTCTGACCCGCCGCGGTGCCACTAACACGCCGTTCTATCACGTCGTGGTGACCGACAGCCGCAAGCGCCAGGGTGGCAAGAGCCTGGAGCAGGTCGGTTTCTTCAACCCGAAAGCGGTGAAGTCCGAGACCAAGCTCAAGCTCGACATCGCGCGCATCGAATACTGGTTGTCCAAGGGCGCGCAGCAGTCCGACCGCGTGAAGCAGCTGGTCACCACGTTCCGCAAAGCGAACGCCTGATCGCAGCTTGTTAGTTGGAGGGTGCTTGTTTGAGCGACCCCCAGCGCATTGAAGTAGGCAGATTGGGAGCGGCGCACGGGGTGCGCGGCTGGTTGCGGGTGCAATCCTTCACGGAGCCGCCGCAACGGTTGTTCGAGTGGCGCGTCTGGCACCTGCAATCCCGCGGCGAAGTGAAAGTGCTGGAAGTGCGACCCCAGGGTAATGGCTGGATCGTGCATCTGGAAGGTGTCGACGAACGCGACGGCGCCGCCCGGCTCACCGGGCAGATGGTCCTGGTGGAGCGCGAGCTGCTGCCGCCGGCCGAGGGGCGCGAACACTATCGCGACGACCTGGTCGGGTTCGAGGTGAAGAATGTCGAAGGAGTGTTGCTGGGGGTGGTCGATCATTTCATCGACACGCCGGGCAACGCGGTGATGATCATCAAGGGTGTGCGCGAGTACCTGGTACCGGTGACGCGCGAGCACCTGCGCAGTGTCGACAAAGTCGCTCGCGCGGTGGTCGTGGATTGGCCCGAGGATTTCTGACACGACTCATGCACATCGAAGTCGTGACATTGTTTCCGGAGCTCATCCAGCAGTCGCTGAAGATGGGCGTGCTCGGGCGCGCGGTCGAGCGGCAGTTGATTCGGGTCGGTTGCGAAGACCCACGGGTACATACGCGCGACGTGCATCGCACCGTGGACGACCGGCCTTATGGCGGCGGCCCGGGAATGGTTCTGAAGCCCGAGCCGATGTCGGCGGCAATCGATGCCGCGGCGGGGCGGGCGCCGGCAGTTTCGCCGCGCATCTATATGTCGGCGCAGGGCGTGCCTTTCACGCAGCGCCTGGCGGAAGAGTTTTCGAAGCTGCCGGGCCTGGTCCTGGTGGCGGGGCGATACGAAGGTCTCGACGAACGAGTCATCGAATCGCGTATAGATAGAGAAGTGTCGGTAGGCGATTACGTGTTGTCCGGTGGCGAATTCCCGGCGCTCGTGATCATCGACGCGGTGGCGAGACTGCTGCCGGGAGTGCTCGGGGACGAGCGTTCGAACGTCGAGGAGTCTTTCGACCAGGGGTTGCTCGATTGGCCGCATTACACGCGGCCGGTGGAGTTCGAGGGCCGGACGGTGCCGCAGGTTCTGCAGGGCGGCAACCACGCTGATATCCAGCGCTGGCGTTTGAAGCAGGCGGTCGCGCGCACCTGGATGCGCCGGCCCGATTTGATTGCGCGGGGCGGATTGCCGGCTGATGCGGCGAAACTCCTCGATGAATTTCTCGCTGAACGCGAAGGTGAACGACATGGCTAACATCATTCAAGAACTCGAAAAGGCGCGCATGACGCGCAAGCTGCCGGACTTCAATCCTGGTGACACCGTCGTGGTGCAGGTCAAGGTGAAGGAAGGCGATCGCGAGCGTGCACAGGCTTACGAAGGCATCGTGATCGCCAAGAGCAATCGCGGCCTCAACTCCTCTTTCACGGTGCGCAAGATCTCGCACGGCGAAGGCGTGGAACGCACGTTCCAGACGCACAGCCCGTCGATCAGCGAAGTCGAAGTGAAGCGCCGCGGCAGCGTGCGTCGCGCCAAGCTGTACTACCTGCGGGATCTGTCGGGCAAGGCTGCCCGCATCGAAGAGAAGGTCTAACCACTCTTTGAAGGTGCAGGAAACATGATCGGCCGGATCTTCGTCGGCATCTGGCGCGGCCTCGACGGGCTGCGCAAGTTCCTGCACCTTTTATTGCTGCTGCTGATATTCGGCGTCGTCGTCGGGGCGCTGAATACTTCGATTCCGCACATCCAGGACGCCTCCGCGCTGGTCATCCGGCCGAAAGGCACGATCGTCGAGCAGCTGAGTGGCAGCCCGGTCGACCAGGCCATCGCCCGTGCCCAGGGCGACGCGCAGAGCGAAACCCTGCTGTGGGATCTCATCGACGCGCTCAAGGCGGCGAAGAAGGATTCCCGCATCAAGGCGGTCGTGCTCGATCTCAACGAGATGTCGGGCGGCGGCCAGCCCACGCTCGCCGAGTTCACGGCGGCCATCAAGGACTTCCGCAGCTCAGGCAAGAAGGTGATCGCGCAGTCCACCTACTTCGGCCAGGAGCAGTTCTACGTCGGCGCCTCCGCCGATGAGGTCTACCTCGACCCGATGGGCATGGTGGCCATCGACGGGTACGAACGTTACCGGATGTTCTACAAGGATCTGTTCGACAAGCTCGGTGTCGAGATGAACCTGTTCCGCGTGGGCGCTTACAAGAGCGCGGCGGAAGTCTACGTGCGCACCGACATGTCACCCGAAGAACGCGAAGAGAGTCTCGCGTATCTCAATGCGCTGTGGCTCAGTTACCGCACCGCGGTGGCCGAGGCGCGCGGCCTCAAGGCCGACGACATCAGCGCCTACGTGGCGAATTCCGTGCCCGCGTTGCTGGCGCTCAAGGGTGACGCCGCGAAGATGGCGCTCGACGCCAAACTCGTCACCGCGCTCAAGTCCTCGCTCGAAGTCGACCGCCGCATGGTCGAGCTGGTCGGCAGCGATTCAGACGAGGACACGAAGGAAAAAATCGAAGCGGACGAGAGCGACGCTGGCGAGACCTACAATTCCACGTCGCTCGAAGATTACTTGCGCATCGTGCACGCCGAGCAGAAGGCGCGTGGCGCGGGCAAGAAGAAGGTCGGTGTCATCGTGGCGGCGGGTGAAATTCTCGACGGTTCGCAGCCGCCGGGCACCGTGGGTGGCGAGAGCACTTCGGAGCTGATCCGCCAGGCGCGCCATGACGACGACATCAAGGCCATCGTGCTGCGGGTGGATAGCCCGGGCGGCAGCGTGTTCGCCTCCGAGCAGATCTACCGCGAAGTGCGCGCCGCGCAGAAGGACGGCAAGCCGGTGGTCGTGTCGATGGGCGACCTGGCGGCATCCGGCGGCTACTACATCTCGGCTTCGGCCGATGAGATCTGGGCGCATCCGGCCACGATCACCGGATCGATCGGCATCTTCGGCGCCATTCCGACCTTCCAGAACACCTTGCAGAAGATCGGCGTCAACGTCGACGGTGTCGGAACCACCAGTCTTTCAGGCCAGCTGCGGCTCGATCGCGCGCTCGGCGAAGACGCCAAGAAGCTGCTGCAGTCGGCCATCGAACACGGCTACGACGAATTCCTGCAGCGCGTCTCGGATGGCCGCAAGAAGACGCGCGACGAGGTGCATGCCATCGCGCAGGGCCGGGTGTGGATCGGCACCGATGCCAAGAACAATGGCCTGGTCGACCAGCTCGGCCTGTTCGACGACGCGGTGAAATCGGCCGCGAAGCGCGCCAAGCTCGAGACCTACGATGTCGAGCGCATCGAACCCGAACTCACGTGGGCGGAATCGATCGCGCTGCAGATCAAGGTCTGGTTCGCGCGGACGTTCGTGGGTGAAGTGGTTGCGCGCGTGCCCGCGCTCCAGGTGGCGCACGACCTCGAGCCGCTGCAGCGGGAGCTCACCCGCTGGACGCGCATGAATGCGCGCGATCACCGCTACGTCTACTGCTTCTGCGACGTCCGCTAGGCGTCCGCCGGATCCCGCCGAGATTTTGACCCGGCACGCACGGGTTTATTAACGCTCAACGACGTCAGTTGAGCGTGCCCCAGTCGAGGATCACCTTGCCCGACTGGCCCGAGCCCATCGTCTCGAAGCCGCGCTGGAATTCCTGGATGGGAAAGTGATGCGTGATCACCGGCGTGATGTCGAGCCCGGCCTGCAGCAGCGCCGCCATCTTGTACCAGGTCTCGAACATCTCGCGGCCGTAGATGCCGCGCATGTTGAGGCCCTTGAAGATCACCTGGTTCCAGTCGATCGCGGTCTCGCCGGGCGGGATGCCCAGCAACGCGACGCTGCCGCCGTGGTGCATCGTGCGCAGCATGTCCCTGAAAGCCGTGGGGTTGCCCGACATTTCGAGGCCAACGTCGAAGCCTTCCTGCATTCCCAGGCCTTTCATCACGTCGTCGAGCTTCTCGCGCGTGACATTCACCGCGCGCGTGGCGCCCATCTTCTGCGCGAGGCCCAGCCGATAGTCGTTCACGTCGGTGATGACCACGTGGCGCGCGCCGACACGTTTGGCGATGGCTACCGCCATGATGCCAATGGGGCCGGCGCCGGTGATCAACACGTCTTCGCCCACCATGTTGAAGGCGAGGGCGGTATGCGTTGCGTTGCCGAATGGATCGAGAATGCTGGCGATGTCGTCGGTGACGGCGTCGGGTAGTTTGAAGGCGTTGCTGGCGGGGATCGCGAGGTACTCGGCGAAGCAGCCCTGCCGGTCGACTCCTACGCCCACGGTGTTGATGCACAGGTGGCGACGGCCGGCGCGGCAGTTGCGGCAGTAGCCGCAGGTCAGATGGCCCTCACCCGACACGCGGTCGCCGACCGCAAAGCCGCGCACTTCGCTGCCCATGTCGACGATGCGGCCGAAGTATTCGTGGCCGACGGCCATGGGCACCGGGATGGTCTTCTGCGCCCACGCATCCCAGTTGTAGATGTGCATGTCGGTGCCGCAGATGGCGGTCTTGCCGATCTTGATGAGCACGTCGTTGGGGCCGACCTTCGGCACCTCGATGTCCTTCATCCAGATGCCGGGTTTTGCTTCGCTTTTGACCAATGCTTTCACTTGATGAGCTCCAGTTCGCGGCCAACCTTGATGAACGCCGCGAGCGCGCGATCGAGCTGCGCGTCTGTCAACCCCGCGGACATCTGCGTGCGGATGCGCGCCTCGCCCTTCGGGACCACGGGGAAAGAGAAACCGATGACGTAGATGCCTTCGCCCAGCAATTTATCGGCGAAGCGGGCCGCCAGCGCCGCATCGCCGATCATCACCGGGATGATCGGATGATCGCCGGGCAGTAGTTTGAAACCCGCGGCCTGCAAGCCGGCGCGGAACTTGCGGGCGTGACCAAACAAGGTTTCACGCAGGGCGGGCATGTTCTCGACGAGGTCGAGCGCGCGCAGCGTCACGGCCGCGACCACGGGCGGAATGCTGTTCGAAAACAAGTAAGGCCGGGAACGCTGCCGCAGCCAGGCGATCGCATTCGCGCGCCCGCTGGTGTATCCGCCGCTGCCGCCGCCCAGCGCCTTGCCGAACGTGCCGGTCAGGAAATCGATGCGGCCCGCGACGCCGCAGTGTTCTGGAGTGCCGCGGCCGCCGGCGCCCATGAAGCCGGTCGCATGCGAGTCGTCGACCATGACCAGCGCGTTGTATTTGCCGGCGAGCTCGCAGATTTCGCGCAGCGGCGCGATGCTGCCGTCCATCGAGAACACGCCGTCGGTTGCGATCAGCCGGGTGCGCGAACTCTGGGTGTCCTTCAGGTGCTGCTCGAGCTCGGCGAGGTTGCGGTTCGCGTAGCGCAGGCGCCGGGCTTTGCAGAGGCGGACACCATCGATGATGCTGGCATGGTTCAACGCGTCGGAGATGATCGCGTCTTCTTCGTTCAACACCGTCTCGAACAGCCCGCCGTTAGCGTCCCAGCACGACGAATAGAGGATCGTGTCCTCGGTGCCGAGGAATTTCGACAGCGCCGCTTCGAGCTGCTTGTGCGCCGTCTGCGTGCCGCAGATGAAACGCACCGACGCCATGCCGTAGCCATAACGGTCGATGGCCCGATGCGCGGCCTCGCGGATGGCGGGGTGGCTCGCGAGGCCCAGGTAGTTGTTAGCGCAGAGATTGATGACGTCGGCGTCGTTGGCGCGGATCGACCCGGCCTGCGGGCTCGAAATCACGCGCTCCGACTTGAACAGGCCCTGCTGGCGCAATTCCTCGAGCTGCGAGTCGAGACGATCGAAAAATGGCAGATCCAAGAAGGAACCTCGGGTAAGGGAAAGAGGGCGCAATTATACTGACCGCCGACATGGCAAATGCGTTCGAAAGCGAATCGGGCGAGGGTGCGGAAGGGGGCGGTGGCACCCTGCGCATCGATCGCTGGCTGTGGTGCACGAGGCTGTTCAAGACTCGTTCGCTGGCGGCCGACGCGGTTTCGGGCGGCAAGGTGCATCTGAATGGAGCGCGGGTGAAGCCGTCGCGCACGCTCAAGGTGGGCGACAGCGTGCAGATCACGAGGCCCGGATTCCAGTTCGAGTGCGCAGTCCTCAAGCTCCCGGACCGGCGCGGCTCGGCCACCGTGGCCCAGGTCTGCTACGCCGAAACCGATGCCGCGCGCGCGGCGCGCGAAAAACACGTGGCGAATGCGAAGCTGGCCGCGGCCTTCGCGCCGCCTCCCTCGCTCGAGCGCCCCGACAAACACGGGCGGCGCGAGCTGCGGCGCCTGCGGGGAAGGGACTGAATGCGCATCACCGATCATCGCGCGACGCGCCTGTTCATCTTTCTCGCCGGCTTCTTTCTCACCAATGCGCTGATCGGCGAATTCGTCGGGGTCAAGATCTTCGCGCTCGAAGCGAGCGTCGGGGCCCAGCCCTTCAACTGGTCGCTGTTCGGCATCAGCGGCACGTTGAATTTCACCGCCGGCGTGCTGGTGTGGCCGTTCGTATTCATCATGACGGACGTCATCAACGAATATTTTGGCGTCCGCGGCGTGCGGCTGATCTCCTGGATCGCCGTGGGCCTGATCGCCTATTCCTTCATCGCGGCCTATGCCGCGATCTCACTGGCGCCCGCCGCGTTCTGGGTGGACATCAACAAGGGGATGGGCGTCCCCGACATCCAGAAGGCGTACGCGATCCTGTTCGGGCAGGGGATGTGGACCATCTGCGGATCCATCGTCGCCTTCCTCATCGGGCAGCTGGTGGATGTGGTCATCTTTCACCGCATCCTGAAAGTGACCGGCGAGCGCTTCGTGTGGTTGCGTGCCACGGCATCAACGGCCGTTTCGCAGCTGCTCGACAGCTTCGTCGTGTTGTACATCGCGTTCGTGATCGGGCCCCAGCACTGGTCGATTCCGCAGTTCCTGGCGATCGGCACCGTCAACTACGTCTACAAGATGACAGCCGCCGTCGCGTTGATCCCGCTGCTGTACATCGCGCGCGTCGGCATCGTCGCCTACCTCGGGCGCGGCGAGGCCGAACGGCTGCGCCGCGAGGCGGCGTCCGACTAACTAGTTACGCGGCGGGTCAGTTCAGCAGTGCCGCGAGCCGGCGGCGCCAGCCGGATACGCGGGCATCGTCCGCGGACAGCAGCGCGAATGCCTGCAGCAGATCCTCGCGACCCGCCCGCGTGGCGAAGGCACGGTCGCCCTGCATCCGTGTCAGCAGGCTCTCGACCGCGGCATCCGGACTGCCGCCGAGAATCGAGCGGGCCGCGGCGGCGCGCAGCGAATCGGTCCGTGCCGCCTCGTCCGTGGCGAGCGCAGCGAAATGGATGATCGCGCGTACCGCATTCGAGGCCGGATCGTTCTGTGCCTGCGGTGGCAGTTGACCCAGCACTTTCGACGCCTCGACGACCTCCCCGCCGAGGGCGAGATAACGCGCGAGATCGCGGCGTGCATCGAGATTGGCGGGGTTCGCGTCCGCCACCGCGCGTAGTTTGGTCACCGCGCCGGCGTAATCGCCCTGCGCGGCGAGCTCCCGCGCCGCGATGTATTCGGGCGGTGCTTCGGCCGGAGCGAGGTGCGGCGCGAGAAATGCGCGTACGCGCGCCAGCGGCTGCGCGCCGACGAATTCGTCCACCACGCGGCCACCGCGGAACAACTTGACCGCCGGGATGCTGCGGATCTGGAACTGCTGCGCGAGGTCCTGGTTTTCGTCGGTGTTCACCTTGACCACCTTGACCGCGCCGACATGTTCGTCGGCAAGTTGTTCGAGCACCGGGCCCAGCGCGCGGCAGGGCCCGCACCAAGGCGCCCAGAAGTCGACCAGGACGGGTTGTGAGGATGAGGCGTTGACGACCTCGGCGGGAAAACTGGCCGTGGTGACGGCGCGTACGGATGAGTTCATCGCCACGGTGTTGGGACGCAAGCGCCCATATTCAATAGAATTTCGGTCATGACAAATTTCGCCTCGCTCGACCGGCCTGACTCGATCGCCAAGGCGATCAATTCCAGATATCTCACCGAAGAACAACCACTTGTGCGCGAGCTCGCGGATCACGCCCGGCTGCCGGAAGGCGCCACCCGCAATGTTGGAGCGCGTGCGCTGGCATTGGTTCAGGCCGTGCGCGCGGCGCGCGGCAGCGGCGGCGCGCTCGATGCCTTCCTGCGCGAATACAGCTTGGCTTCGCGCGAGGGCGTCATCCTCATGTGCCTCGCCGAGGCGCTGCTGCGCATTCCCGACGGCGAAACCGCGGACCGGCTCATCGCCGACAAGATCCCGAGCGGTGCCTGGGACGAACACCTGGGCGACTCCGAATCGATGCTGGTGAATGCTTCCACCTGGGGGCTGATGCTCACCGGCCGCGTCGTGTCGCTCGATCGCAATGACGTGGGCGAAGCGCGTTCCTGGTATGCGCGCCTGGTCGGGAAGCTCGGCGAGCCGGTGGCGCGCGCCGCACTGAAGCAGGCCATGCGTATTCTCGGCCATCAGTTCGTCATGGGGCGCGACATCGCCAGCGCGCTCGAACGTGCCGCGGGCAAGGACGAGCGCGCGTACCGCTATTCGTTCGACATGTTGGGCGAGGCTGCATTGACGCGTGCCGATGCGGAGCGTTATCGCGAGAAATATTCCGCGGCGATCGCCGCGGTGGGCCGTGCGGTTGAAACGCGCGAGTCGATCACCGCGCGCCACAGCGTGTCGATCAAGTTGTCGGCGCTGCATCCGCGTTACGAATTCGCGCAGAGCGCGCGGGTAATGAAGGAGCTCTATCCAGTCATCGAAAAGCTGGTGCGCGAGGCGCGCGATGCGGGCATCGGCGTGACGCTCGATGCGGAAGAGGCGGAGCGGCTGGAGCTTTCGTTGTTGCTGGTCGACCGGCTGCTCGAGAGCGAAGTGACGCGCGGCTACGGGGGCTTCGGGCTCGCGGTACAGGCGTACCAGAAACGCGCCTACGACACGCTCGGCTGGCTGATGGGCCGTCTGCGCGCCACCGACCGGCGCATCACGCTGCGCCTTGTGAAGGGCGCGTACTGGGACAGCGAGATCAAGCGCGCCCAGGAGCGTGGACTGGCGGGGTATCCGGTGTTCACGCGCAAGTCCAACACCGACGTGTCGTACCTGGCGTGCGCGAAATTGCTGGAGAGTGCGGGCGAGCGCGTCTATCCACAATTCGCGACCCACAACGCGCACACCATTGCGCAGGTGGCTGAGGTCTTCGGCGGCGACGCGGGCCGGTTCGAGTTCCAGCGCCTGCATGGGATGGGCGCAGAACTTTATGACAGCGTGGTGCGCGGCCCGTGGGGGCAACATGCCTGCCGCGTGTATGCGCCGGTCGGCGCGCATGAGGACCTGCTGCCGTACCTGGTGCGCCGCCTGCTCGAGAACGGCGCCAACACCTCGTTCGTCAACCGCATCGTCGATGCGAGCCTGCCGGCCGAGGAGGTCGTTGCCGATCCGATCGCCGAAGTCGATGCGCTCGAACGGGTCGCGCATCCGCGTATTCCTCTGCCGGTGAATCTGTTCGCGCCGGAACGGTTGAATTCCACCGGTTTCAACTTCGCCGACGGCCAGGCGGTGGATCTGTTGCTGCGCGATTGTCAGCGCGCCTCACAACAACCCTGGAGCGCGGCGCCGGTCGTGTCAGGGCAGATCCGCGCGGGCGCCGTCAGCGCCATCGTCAACCCGGCCAATACCGCGGAGCAGATCGGCACCGTCGCATCCGCCGATGCGGCGACCGTCGATGCCGCCATCGGCGCCGCGTTGCGCGCGCAGGAGGACTGGGATGCTGCCGGTGGCGAGAAGCGCGCCGCCGTGCTCGAACGGGCGGCGGTGTTGTTCGAAGAGCAGAGTGCCGCATTGATCGCGCGCTGCGTGCGCGAAGCGGGCAAGACGCTGCCCGACGCGCTTGGCGAAGTGCGCGAAGCGGTCGATTTCCTGCGTTACTACGCGGCACGCGCACGGCGCGATTTTTCGCACGAGGCGACGCTGCCGGGCCCGACCGGCGAGCGCAATCTGCTGCGTCTGCGCGGCAAGGGTGTGTTCGGCTGCATCAGTCCGTGGAATTTTCCACTGGCTATCTACACCGGGCAGGTCGCGGCCGCGCTGGCGGCAGGCAATACGGTAGTTGCCAAACCAGCCGAGCAGACTCCGTTGACCGCCGCGTTCGCCACGGGCCTGCTGCTGCAGGCGGGTGTGCCGCCCGAGGCATTGCAATTCGTGCCTGGCGACGGCGCCAAGGTCGGCGGCGCGTTGACGCGCGATCCGCGCCTGGCGGGCATCGTGTTCACGGGTTCCACCGACACGGCGCGTCTCATCGAGCGTTCGATGGCCGCGCGGCCCGGCGCGATCGGCACGTTGATCGCGGAAACCGGCGGACTCAATGTGATGCTGGCCGACAGCTCCGCGCTCGCCGAGCAGCTGGTGCTCGACACGGTGCAGTCGGGTTTCAACAGCGCGGGGCAGCGCTGTTCGGCATTACGCGTGCTGCTGGTGCAGGAGGAGATCGTGCCGCGGGTGCAGACATTGCTGGCCGGGGCGATGGACGAGATCGTGCTCGGCGATCCGGCCCATCTCGCCACCGACGTGGGCCCGGTGATCGACGACGACGCGTTGTCGATGCTGCGCAGACATGCCGCCGAAGTGGTCAAGGGCGCGCGCTGGAGTCATCGCGCGGCCGCACCCGCGGCCGAAGCGGGGCGCTTTTTCGCGCCACTCGCGGTGGAGATCGGCGCGCTCGCGGATCTCAAGCGCGAGGTGTTCGGTCCGATCGTGCACCTGGTGCGTTACCGCGCCCGCGATCTCGACGCCGTGATCGCGGCGATCAACGCGATGGGATATGGATTGACGCTCGGCATCCACACGCGCATCGATGGACTGGCGCAGAAAGTGGCGCGCGAGCTGCGCGTGGGCAACGTGTACATCAATCGCAACATGATCGGCGCGGTGGTGGGCGTGCAGCCGTTCGGCGGAATGGGCTTGTCGGGCACGGGCCCCAAGGCCGGTGGGCCGTACTACCTGCATCGCCTGGCGACCGAGCAGACGATCACCACGAATACCGCCGCGATCGGCGGCAACGCCGGCCTGCTGTCGCTGGCGGCGAGGTAACACGTCGGAGGATTTCCCGGAGCGTCAAAACTGCGGACTGCGTCGCGCCATGCGGGCTGCGCAGGGCCTCCTTGCCCCTAACGTCTACCCCGGCCGCGCCGATAGCGATTTGACGCGTTTCGCGGGGGGCGACCAGGGTAATGACAGCTCGAGACACGCGCCGGTGGTTCACCGCAATTCCGATCACCGGGCGCTTCTACATTATGTTCGCCATCCTGCTGGTGGCGGAGGCATGCGTCGTCCTCGGCGCATTGCATGTGACGCAGCTGCAGTCGGAAGCGAGCACGGATCTGGCGCGCGTCGCCGCCGTGCAGCGCTCGCTCGACCGCGCGCTGAGCATCCACAAAACCATCGGCGCGGAGCTGCAGGCGACCGGCACTGCTCCGAGCAGCGGCGCGAGAAATCTGCTCACCGCCCTGCGAGTGCAGCTCGAAGCCACCTGGGCACTGCCCGCCACACCCGAAGTCGGGGCGATCACCGACAGTCTTCGTGCACCCGCGGCGCAGTATCTCGAGAGCGCGGAGGCGTACGTACGTCCCGGTGCCGATGCCGCCAGCGGGACGGCCTGGGCCTTCGCGGACGTCGAGCCGCGCCGGGCTGCGCTCGAGACCGCGCTGATCGAATCCATGTCGCGCATGCGCGGAGTCCTGCAACGCGTGGAGACGCGCGTGCTGGCCGAGGCAGACCGCTCGGGCGCGGTGACGGCCTGGCTGCTCGGCGGCGCGTTGGTCGCGGCGATCCTCGCGGCGTTGCTGGTGTGGGCGATCGCGAGTTCCATCCGCAGTTCGATCCACGCGGTGGGTGAAGTGGCGCAGGCGCTGGCTGCCGGCGACATGGACAATCGCTGCGAGACGCATGGCTCGGATGAAATCAGCGGCCTCGCGCGCATGATCAACCTGCTGGCCGACACCATGCAGGGCATGTTGACGCGCCTGCGCTCGGAAGCCGGCCGCAGCGCGTTCAGCAATCAACTGGTCGAGGCGCTGGAGATGGCGGACTCGGAAGCCGAAGCCGATCGTGTCATCGCGCGCGCCATGGCGGCGATCTCGGATGTACATCCGATGGAGTTGTTGCTGGCGGATTCGTCGCGCGCACATCTCGAGCGCGCCTGCGTGCACCCCAAGACCGGCTCGCCCAATTGCATGGTCGAGTCGCCCTACAGCTGCATCGCCGTGCGCCGCGGGCATCCACAGATCTTTCCCGACGCCGAGGCGTTGAACGCCTGCCCGAAGTTGTTAGGGCGCATGGGCGGATCGGTATCCGCGGCTTGCGTGCCGGTGAACTTCATGGGCCGCGCGCTTGGTGTTTTGCACGTGGCCGGCGCCAAGGGCAAGCCCCCCAACCCCGAACAGATCGCGCAGCTCACGGCGCTCGGCGTGCATGCCGGGAATCGCATCGGAACGCTGCGCGCGTTCGAACGCTCGCAGCTGCAGGCCAGCACCGACAGTCTGACGGGTCTCGCGAACCGGCGCGCCGCCGAAGAAGTGCTCAGCAACCTGATGGCGGTCGACGCGGCATTCGCCGTCGTCATGTCGGATCTCGATTTCTTCAAGCGCCTGAACGACACGCAGGGCCACGAAGCCGGGGATCGCGCGCTCAAGCTGTTTGCCGACACGGCGCGCGGCGTGGTGCGCGACCGCGATCACGTGGTGCGTTGGGGCGGCGAGGAATTCGCGCTGCTGCTGCCGGGCGCCAATTCCGAACGTGCCGCGGAAGTCGTCGGCCGGTTGCGGGTCGCGCTGGCGCAGGCGCACCTGGTCGCGGGCACGCCGATATTCACCGCGAGTTTCGGCATCTCGGACTCGACCATGTCGCGCGACCGGGAGACGTTGATCCGGCTGGCCGACGAGGCGTTGTATCGCTCGAAGCAGACGGGCCGCGACACCTGCACGGTCGCGGACCCGCAGGCGACATCATTCGCGGTGCGTCGCGAGCGGGATCAGGAAGGCGCGGTCCTGGATATCAAGCAGATCGCCAAGAACGCGAGCTGAAAAGGGGGCAGAGGAAAAGGGGACATGCCTATTTTTCGGGGCGGGGTTTTTTCCGGCGCGGATTTGAACCCTTCGCCCGTACTCAAGGGAGCGCGAGCGAAGGGTTCAAATCCGCGCCGGAAAAAACCCCGACTCGAAAAATAGGCATGTCCCCTTTTCCTGCCCCCTTTTCAGCCGAAGTCGAAGAACTTTTTCGAGGGGGCGTCGCGCTCGGGGTCGACGACGCAGCGGCGGTCGATCAGGTTCCAGGTCTTGCACTTCACGGTCATCGTCAGCGCGCCGCAGGTTGGCAGGTCGCTCTTCACGGCTTCCGGCGCCAGCGAGATCGCGGCGGCCGAGATTCCCGGATTGTGGCCGATGACCATCAGGTGCCCGACGCGCGGCCCGACCGCGCGGATCGTGCCGATGATGTGATCGCCCTCGGCGAGATACAGCGAATCGTCGGCCTGGAGCAGCCGCGCGGGCACTCCCAGCACCTTGGCGAAGATTTCGGCGGTCTCGCGCGTCCGCGTCGCTGCACTCGTCACGATCAGGTCGGGTATCAGGCCGCGCTCCTGAAAACGCTTCGCCATGTCGTTGGCTTCACCCAGCCCCTTCTTGCTGAGCGGCCGCTCGAAATCGCGCACGTCCGCATCCTGTTCGGCGTTGGCGTGCCGCACCAGCGCCAGGCGCCGGGAGTTGTTAGGCGCGCTCACGTGCGCACCTCGATGCGATCGCCGGCCGCGCGTACTTCGAAGACGCGCAGCGGTTCGTAGGCAGGCGGGGAGAGCGCCGCGCCGGTTCGCAGGCAGAAACGCGCGCCATGGCGCGGACAGATGATTTCCGAATCCTCGATGGGTGCGTCGTCAAAAGGGGAGTCGTCATGCGTGCAACGGTCTTCGAAGGCGTACAGCGTGCCACTAACACGCGCGACGCGCACGCGGTAACCGTCGACGTCGCCTTCCAGACGTTGCGTGGCGGCGAGATCGGCGCTGCTTCCGATGTCAGTCCAGGCGGACATGGGGCAACTAGAACATCCCGGTCTGCAGGCGGGCGGCCTCGGTCATCATCGACTGGTTCCATGGGGGATCGAACACCAGTTCCACGTTGGCGGCCGCCACGGTCGGGATGATCTCGAACTTCTGCCGGATATCCTGGACCAGCACGTCGCCCATGCCGCAGCCCGGCGCGGTCAGTGTCAGGCGCACATGGAGCTCTCGCTGGCCATCAGGCCGAGCGCTGACCGTGCACTCGTAGATGAGACCCAGGTCCACGATGTTGATAGGGATTTCGGGGTCGTAGCAGGTGCGGAGCTGATCCCAGGCCACGGCCAGCACGTCGTTCTCGGTGGAGTTCGGTGGCAATTCAGGGGTCTTGACCAGTTCCTTGCCGATGGCATCCGCATCGGTGCCGGCAAGGCGGAACAGATTCCCTTCCATGTACAGCGTGAAACTGCCGCCGAGCGCCTGGGTGATGAACCCCGACTGCCCGGATTTCAATTCGATGTCGATGCCGGCCGGCACCATGACCGCCTTCACGTCGCGGCTGAGGACGAACGGTTCGTTGTCGTGGGTACGCATTATTCGGTCTTGACCGGCTCGGGCGAACGCGCAAGCGCCGCATTGAGTGTGTGCCAGCACAGCGTCGCGCATTTGACGCGCACCGGGAAATCGCGCACGCCCGACAACGCGGCGAGTTTGCCGAGATCCTCCGGGATCGGTGCGTCGTGATGCGTCATCACCTCGTGCACTTCGTCGAACAGATGCGCGATCTCGGAACGTTGTTTGCCCTTGACCGCCTCGCACATCATCGAAGCCGACGCTACGGAGATGGCGCAACCCTTGCCGTCGAAGCGCAGGTCCGCGACGCGGTCGCCGTCGAGCCGCAGCGAGACGTGCAGCCGGTCGCCGCACAGCGGGTTGTGGCCATCGGCCGAAGAATCCGCGGGGTCGAGCCGGCCGAACAACCTGGGGCTCTTGTTGTGGTCGAGGATTACCTCGCGATAGAGATCCTTGAGGTCCATCAGCCGAATACCTCGCGCGCCCTGGCGAGCGCCGCAACCAGCGCGTCGATATCGGAATCGCGTGAATAACAGGCGAACGACGCGCGCGCCGTGGCCGGCACGTCGAAGAATTCCATCACCGGCATGGCGCAGTGATGTCCGGTGCGTACCGCGACACCTTCCGCATCGAGAATGGTGCCGAGATCGTGCGGATGGATACCGTCGACAGTGAAGGAGATGACCGAGGCCTTGACCGGCGCGGTGCCGATGATCGTCAGCCCCGGGACCCGCTGCAGTTTTTCGGTGGCGATCTTCAACAACCGCTGCTCGTGTGCATGGATGTTGTCGATGCCGAGCTTGTCGATGTAGTCGATCGCCGCGGCCATGCCCACCGCGCCCGAGATGTTGGGCGTACCGGCTTCGAATTTGAACGGCAGTGTGTTGTAGGTGGTCTTCTCGAAACTCACCGTCAGGATCATGTCGCCGCCGCCCTGCCACGGGGGCATGGCCTCGAGCAGCGATTCGCGCCCCACCAGCACGCCGATGCCGGTCGGGCCGTACATCTTGTGCGCCGAGAACGCATAGAAATCGCAATCCAGTGCCTGCAGATCGACACGTTGATGCGGCACGGCCTGTGCGCCGTCGATGAGCACCACGGCGCCGCGTGCGTGCGCGCGCCGCACGATCTCGCGCACCGGCAACACCGTGCCCAGCGCGTTCGACACGTGCGCGCAAGCCACGATGCGCGTGCGCTCGCTCAGCTGCGAGTCGACCAGGTCGATGTCGATCACGCCGCGGCGATCCATCGGCACCACCTTGATCACGGCGCCGGTCTGTTCGGCGACCAGCTGCCACGGCACGATGTTCGCGTGGTGTTCAAGCGCGGTGAGCAGGATTTCGTCGCCGCGCCGCAGGCGCGCGCGGCCGTACGATTGCGCGACCAGATTGATGGATTCCGTGGTCCCGCGCGTGAAGATCACTTCGCGCGTGGAGGCCGCGTTGACGAAAACGCGCACGCGTTCGCGCGCCTGCTCGAAAAGCGCGGTGGCTTCCTGGCTCAGCTGGTGTACACCGCGATGCACGTTCGCATGCGAGTACGTTTCGTAGCGGTCGACCGCCGCGATGACGCTGGCGGGCCGCTGGGAAGAGGCGGCACTGTCGAGGAACACCAGCGGCTTGCCGTGGACTTCACGGCGCAGGATGGGGAAGTCGCGCCAGACGCGCTCGGCATCATAAGGATTCGAAGCGGCGAGGTTCGCGTTCATGGCTTGCCCAACAATCCGTCGAGCGCGGAAACTTCATTGAGTTGCGCGGCGATCAGCGTTTCGATTTCGGCGCGCAGTTCCGCCACCTCGATGCGTGAGACGGCATCTTCTATGAAGGCCCACTGCAGCAGCGTTTGCGCCGTGCGGCGGTCGATGCCGCGCGACAGCAGGTAGAACAACATCTGATCGTCGAGTTTGCCGGTGGTGGCGCCATGGATGGCGCGTACCCGGTCGGTGTGAATCTCGAGCTGCGGCCGCACGGAAGCCTCGGCGCCAGCGCCGGTCAACAGCGTCTTCAGCGACTGCTCCGAGTCGGCGCCCTGCGCCGCTTCGTTCACCTTGATCATGCCGTTGAAACCGAGCTTGCCGCGGTCGGTGGCGATGCCGCGATACAACTCGCGCGTCACCGTGTCGGGGCCGGCGTGTTCGATCTCTGCGTAAACGTCCTGGGTCTGGATGCCGTTCGCAATGCTCGCCGCCGTGAATTCGCAGCGCGCCGCGCGGCCGGCGAGTTTCACCAGGATCGTCGAGCGCGACGACAGCCCGCCGAGCGTCACGGTGCGAAAGCGGTAGGTAGCACGCTCGCCCACGTGTGCGAGCAAGGTGTCGAAGCAACTCGCCTGATCGGCGCAGTTCTGCAGGCGGCAGTGATCGATCACCGCGTCGGTGCGCAACGCCAGATCGAAGGCCGCGTTGATCGAAGGATCTTCGGCACCCGCACTGACGTGGCGTTCGACCAGGCGCAGGTGCGACTGGCGGCCGGCATGCACCTGGACGCGCGGATAGGAAGTGCCCGCGGCCGCGGAGGCCGTGGCAACAAACGTGATCTCGATGCGCGCCTGCGCGCCATCGGCGACATTGATGTGCAGCACGCGCGCGCCACGCGCCGCGTTGATACGCGCCAGCGAGAAATCGATGCCGCCGGAGGCGATTTCGGAATCGAGCAGCACGGCGAACGCATCGCCCGCGTCGCCCACATCCAGCAGCGCGGCGGGAGTGTCCGGCGCGGTTGCGGACAGTCCGGCGTCGAACCGGCCGTCGACGAAGACCCAGCGCTCGTAGCCGGGCAGGATGGGCGGCAGCGGGATCGCGGGGACTGGTGCGGTGTCCGCGACGGCATCGACCTTTGCCTTCGCGAGCGGGCGCAGATTGGCGTAGCGCCAGTTCTCGTCGCGATTCGTCGGCATCGTCACCATCACGCGACCTCGAGCACCCAGTCGTAGCCGCGCTTCTCTAGCTCCTGCGCCAGTGTCTTGTCGCCCGAGCGCGCGATCTTGCCGCGCGCCAGCACGTGCACGTAGTCGGGCACGATGTGATCGAGCAGCCGCTGGTAATGGGTGATGAGCAGCACGCCACGCTCGGGCGAGCGCAGGCTGTTGACGCCGCGCGCCACGACTTTGAGCGCATCGATGTCGAGGCCGGAATCGGTTTCGTCGAGCACCGCCAGCGCCGGTTCGAGCACCAGCATCTGCAGGATCTCGTTGCGTTTCTTCTCGCCGCCCGAGAAGCCTTCGTTGACGCCGCGCGACAGGAAGCTCTCGTCCATCTGCATGACTTTCATCTTGCCGCGCACCAGCTGCAGGAACTCGTAGGCATCGACCTCGGGTTTCCCTTCGGCCCGGCGCTTGGCGTTCACCGCGGCCTTCAGCAGATAGACGTTGTTGACGCCGGGAATTTCGACCGGGTACTGGAAGCCGAGGAACAGGCCGGCGCGGGCGCGCTCCTCCGGCTCCATCGTCGTGATGTCGCGACCCTGGAATTCCACGCTGCCGCCGGTGATCTCGTATCCCGGGCGGCCGGCCAGCACGTACGACAAGGTGCTCTTGCCCGATCCGTTGGGCCCCATGATGGCGTGTACTTCGCCGGCCTTGAGCTCGAGCGACACTCCCTGCAACACGTTCTTGCCGCCGACCTTGGCGGACAGATTCGAAATCTTCAGCAACGGAGCAGGCGTCATCCGACGGCTCCTTCCAGGCTCACGGCTAACAAGTTCTGCGCCTCCACGGCGAATTCCATCGGTAACTCTTTCAAGACGGTCTTGCAGAAACCGCTCACGATCATGTTCACGGCGTCTTCTTCTTCGATGCCACGCTGCAGGCAATAGAACAGCTGGTCCTCGCTGATCTTCGAGGTCGACGCCTCGTGTTCCACCGTGGCGGAAGGATTGCGCGTCTCGATGTAGGGGAAGGTATGCGCGCCGCAGTGCGGACCCATCAACAAAGAATCGCACTGCGTGAAATTGCGCGCGCCATGTGCGCTCGGCAGGATCTTCACCAGGCCGCGGTAGCTGTTCTGGCCGTGCCCGGCCGAGATGCCCTTCGACACGATCGTGCTCTTCGTATTGGCGCCGATATGAATCATCTTGGTGCCGGTGTCGGCCTGCTGGTAGTTGTTCGCCGTGGCAACGGAGTAAAACTCGCCCACCGAGTTCTCGCCGCGCAGCACGCAGGACGGATACTTCCAGGTGATTGCGGAACCGGTTTCCACCTGCGTCCAGGAGATCTTCGAATTGCGGCCGCGGCACTCGCCGCGCTTGGTGACGAAGTTGTAGATGCCGCCGACGCCTTTTTCATCGCCCGGATACCAGTTCTGCACGGTCGAGTACTTGATCTGCGCGTCGTCTTCCGCGATCAGCTCAACCACGGCCGCGTGCAGCTGGTTCTCGTCGCGCATCGGCGCCGTGCAGCCTTCGAGGTAACTCACATGGGAGCCGGGCGCGGCAATGATCAACGTCCGCTCGAACTGCCCCGTGTTCTTCGCGTTGATGCGGAAGTAGGTCGACAGCTCCATCGGGCAGCGCACACCCGGCGGTACGTACACGAACGAGCCGTCGGAGAACACGGCCGAGTTCAGCGCGGCGAAGAAGTTGTCGCCCTGCGGCACGACGGTGCCGAGATACTGCTCGATGAGCGCGGGGTGGTTCTGCACGGCGTCCGAGAACGAACAGAAGATCACGCCGGCTTCGCTCAGGCGCGCCTTGAACGTGGTGGCCACCGAGACGCTGTCGAACACCGCATCCACCGCGACGCCGGCCAGGCGCGCCCGCTCGTGCAGCGGAACGCCCAGCTTCTCGTAGGTGGCGAGCAGCTTGGGGTCGACTTCCTCGAGACTCTTCGGCGCGTTCGGGTCGCGCTTGGGCGCGGAGAAATACGAGATGGACTGGTAGTCGATCGGATTGACGCGCAATTTCGCCCAGTGCGGCTCGCGCATCGTGAGCCAGTGCCGATACGCCTTGAGGCGCCAGTCCGTCATGAATTGCGGCTCGCGTTTCTTGCGCGAGATGAAGCGCACCACGTCTTCGTCGAGACCCGGCGGCAGGGTGTCCGATTCGATGTCCGTCACGAAGCCGTGGCGGTAGGACTTCGACAGCAGCGCATCGAGGTTTTCCATGCTCTTCGGGTCGGAGCTCATGGCGAAACCTTGGCGCGCGTGAATTGCCTGAGCTCGCGTTCGAAGGGCACGGCGGTCGATCGCGAATCGAGGCCGGCCAGCTGCGCGAGCGAGATCTCAGTCAGCGATTTGCGGATCGCCACGTTCAACCGTTGCCACGTGCGCCCGACCTGGCAGCTCTGCTCCAGGCAGCAATGGCCGGTCCCCACGGAACAATCGGTGAGCGCGATCGGCCCTTCGAGAGCGTCCAGGATGGCCGCCGCGCTGATGTCGTCGGCAGAGCGGGCGAGCTGGTAGCCGCCATGAGTGCCGCGCGTGGATTTGACCAGGCCGGCCCGCTGCAGCTGCTTGAGCAGCTTGCTGACCGTGGGCGCCGCGATATGCGTCTGCTCGGCCAGGGCGCCCGCGTTCTGCAGGCGCGCCCGATCGCTGGCCAGGGTGCCCAGGATCACGGTCGCGTAGTCCGTCAATTTGCCGATTCGCAGCATTGCGTCTGAGGGTCCTTGGAGCCCCGATTTCGGGGTCCTTTTAAGTGGGACCAGTTTAGTACGGATTCAATCGCGCAGAAAGCCGTTGGCGGACACCATTTGTTATCCTTCGCGGCCTTCATATCCCAAGAGACGCGCGCCGCTTGAGCGAATCTCCGAAAGCCACGAACCCCCGATCGCCGGCACCCGCCGGCGATGCCGTTATTGAGGTCCGCGATGTGCGTTATGCCGTCGGCGGGCGAACCATTTTCGACGGCCTCAACATCACGGCGCGCCAGGGCCGGATCACCGCCTTCATGGGGCCTTCGGGGACGGGCAAGACGACCCTGTTGCGGCTCATCACCGGTCAGTCCGTGGCCGAGCGCGGCAGCGTGAAGGTCTGGGGCCAGGAAGTGTCGACGATGTCGACCAAAGAGCTGTTCGCGCTGCGCCAACGCATGGGCATGTTGTTCCAGAACGGCGCGCTGCTCACCGACGAGGACGTGTACGAAAACGTCGCGTTCCCGGTGCGCGCGCACACCAAACTACCCGAATCGCTGATCCGCCAGCTGGTGCTGACCAAGCTGCACGCCGTGGGGCTGCGTGGCGCCGCGCGGCTGACGCCCGCGGAATTGTCGGGCGGCATGCAGCGGCGCGTGGCGCTGGCGCGTGCCATCGTCATGGATCCGGACATCCTCATCTATGACGAACCCTTCGTCGGTCTCGATCCGATTTCCATGGGCGTGATCTGCCGGCTCATCAAGCAGATGAACGAGGCGCTGGGCATCACCAGCATCGTCGTGTCGCACGACGTGCAGGAACTGTCGACCATCGCGCACGACAGCTTCCTGTTGTCGGGCGGCAAGGTGGTCGCCGCGGGGACGCCGCAGGAATTACACGCCAGCGAATTGCCGGAAGTGAAGCAGTTCATGGGCGGTCTCGCCGACGGCCCGGTGCCGTTCCACTATCCGGCGCCGGATTATTTTTCGCAGTTGCTGGAGACGGCCTCTTGAGCGTGCCAAGCGATTCGATGCCGATTGCCTGGCTGCGCCGCCTCGGCGCGATCACGCTGTTCTTCGGGCAGATCTGCGCGCGCGTCATCCCGTCGCTCGGCAAGCCGGGCCTCATCGTCAAGCAGATCTACAACGCCGGCGCGCGTTCACTCGTGATCGTGATGCTGTCGGGCCTGTTCGTCGGCATGGTGCTCGGCCTCCTGGGCTTCGACACCTTGCAGCGCTTCGGTTCCGAGGACTCGCTGGGCGTACTCGCCGCGCTCGGCATGTTGAAGGTGCTCGGGCCCGTGCTGACCGCCTTGTTGTTTGCCGGCCGCGCCGGCACGTCGCTGACGTCGGAAATCGGGCTCATGAAAAGCACCGATCAGCTGACAGCCATGCAGATGATGGCGGTGGATCCTCTGCGCTACGTGGTCGCGCCGCGGTTCCTCGGCGGGATCATCGCGATGCCGCTGCTGGCCGCGACCTTCAGCGTGATCGGCCTGTACGGCGCGCAGCTCATCGGCGTGCAGCAGATGGGCGTCGACGTGGGTGCGTTCTGGTCGCAGACCCAGAACGCCGTCGACCTGCGCGATGTCAACGAAGGCATCGTGAAAAGCCTGGTGTTCGGCGTGGCCTGCAGCCTCATCGCCGTGTACGAGGGGTATCAATGCGAACCGACGCCCGAGGGGGTGGGCCTCGCGACGACGCGCACCGTGGTCACCTCGTCGGTGATGGTGTTGCTGCTCAACTACCTGCTGACCGCAGCGTTCCTAACAAAGTCGTAATCAATCATGAAAAACTCACGCTCACTCGAAATCGGCACCGGCGCCTTCGTGCTGCTGGGCTTCGCGGCGCTGGCGTTCCTGACCACGCAGCTGCCCGGCACGTCGCTCAAGCTCGGCGGCGGCGACGGCGGCTACAGCGTCACCGCGAAGTTCGACAACATCGGCGATCTGAAGCCCGGTTCGCCGGTGACGATGGCCGGCGTGCGCATCGGTCGCGTCGAGTCCATCAAGTTCGATCCAAAGGACTACAAGGCCGCAGTGGTTCTTCGTATAGAAGATCAGTACGGCGAGATTCCGGAGGACAGCGATGCCAGCATCCAGACCGCAGGATTGCTCGGCGGCAAGTACGTCGGCATCGGCCCCGGTGGCTCGGAAACCTTCCTGAAGCAGGGTGGTCAGATCGAGTTCACACAGTCGGCGATCGTGCTCGAGTCCCTGGTAAACAAGTTCTTCGCCAACATGGCGAGCAAGGGCCCGGATGAGAGCAAGAGCGACGCGCCGGCGGCAGAGGAGAAGAAATGATGTTGTCGTTGCAGCGATTTGTTCAGGCTGGGTTCATCGCGGGTTTGTTAGCCGGTGGCGCTGCCGTCGCGGCCGATGCCGCGCCCGCGAAGGCGGCCACGCCGACGTCCGTGGATACCAGCGGGCCCTCCCAGCTCATCGAGAGCTCGGCCAATATCCTGTTGAGCGGCATCGATTCGCGCCGTGCCGAATTCCGCAAGGACCCGACCGGCCTCTACAAACTGGTTGGTGAGACCTTGCTGCCGCATTTCGACACGCCGTATTCGGCGCAGCTCGTGCTCGGCAAATACTGGCGCACGGCGACGGCTGACCAGCGCAAGCGTTTCGTCGAGGCGTTCTACAACTCGCTGCTCTATACCTACGGCGATGCGATGATCGATTTCACGGCCGATCGCCTGCGTGTGTTGCCCACCAAGGTGGACGACACCACCGACAGGGCCACGGTGCGCACGGAGATCAAGCGCTCGAACGGCACCAAGGTCCAGGTGAACTACAGCCTGCGCAAGGTCAATGGCGAGTGGAAAGCCTGGGACGTGGTCATCGACGGCATCAGCTACGTGAAGAGTTATCGCGAGGACTACGGCGCCGAAGTCGACCAGAAGGGTCTCGATGCCGTCATCGCGCGGCTCGAAGCCAAGGCCAACAGCGCGAAGGCCGCCAAGGTGAAGTCGACCTGATGGCGGACGGGGAGCCCAGACCAAGGTCGTCAGTCGCCGTCTCCGAGCAGGGCGCCGGCCGCATCGTCGTAACCGGCGAGCTCACGTTTGCCACGGCGCGCGACGCGCGTCAGCTAGCAGTCAAGGTGCTCGAAGGGTCCGGCGCGCGAGCCATCGTCATCGATTGCAAGGGTGTCACGCGCGCAGACAGCGCAGGGCTCGCCGTACTGCTCGACTGGCTGGCCTGGGGCCGGCGCAAGTCGCGCGCGGTTTCGTTCGAAAATCTTCCCGAGGCGCTGGTTGCCATCGCGCGGATTTCCGAAGTGGATGGTTTGCTGACCGCGACCGGTTGAAGTTTGCTAGAGCAGGATGCGCCGGTCCACGGCGCGCGCGTCCGTCACCCCGGCGAGCGCCATGCTCACCTCGAGTTCGCGTCGCAGAATATCGAGCGCCAGCGTGACGCCGGCTTCGCCGCGCGCCGCGAGTCCGTAGAGAAATCCCTTGCCGATGAAGCAGGCGCGTGCGCCCAGCGCCAACGCCTTCAGCACGCACTGACCGTTGGTGATGCCACCATCCAGCAGGATCTCGCAGCGCCCGGCGACGGCGTCGGCGACGTCGGGCAGAGCCGCGATGGTCGACCTTGCGCCATCGAGCTGGCGCCCGCCGTGATTCGACACGACCATCCCATCTACTCCAGCCGCGACCGCCAGGCGGGCGTCCGCGGGGTCGAGAATGCCCTTCACGACCAGTTTGCCGGGCCAGCGCGCGCGGACCCACTCGACGTCTTTCCAGTTCATCGTCGGGTCGAGTTGCGCGTTGGACCATTCGGCCAGCGTCGCCGCGCCCTGGCGCGGGAAAAATGTTGCCAGATTACCGAACGTGCGGCGTTTGCCGAGCATCACGCCCAGCGCCCACGAAGGGCGCGTGAGAATTTCCCAGGCGGTTCTCGACGTGAAACGCGGCGGTACGGCGAGACCGTTCTTTGCGTCACGACGCCGCAGCGACTGGATCGGCAGATCCATCGTGAGCACGAGCACCGGGCAGCCCGCCTCACGCGCGCGACCTATCAACGCTTCCGTGAAGCCGCGATCGCGCATGAGGTAGAGCTGGAACCAGAATGTGCCCTCGACGGCCGCGCGCACGTCTTCGATCGAGCAGATCGACATGGTGCTCAACGTGAAGGGAACGCCGGCCGCGCGCGCGGCGCGCGCGCCGTGGATTTCTCCATCGCGATGAAACAGCCCGGTCAATCCGGTGGGAGCGATGCCGATCGGCATCTCCCAGCGTTCACCTAGCACGGTCGTGGCGACGGACAACCGGGACACGTCGACCATGACCCGCTGGCGCAATTGCAGATTCTCGAAGTCGTCGCGATTGCTCCGCAGCGTCGACTCGTCGAACGCGCCCCGGTCGGCATAGTCGAACAGCGCGCGCGGCACACGCCGGCGCGCGAGTTCACGCAGGTCGGAGATACTGGTGATGACGTCCATGTCCGACCAGTGGATGTGTGCCGCCCGTCAGGCCGCGGCAACAACCTGGCGCTGGCTGCCGAGTTTCTCGATGCCGAGCTCCATGACGTCACCGACATTCAGGAAAACCGGATCGGGTTTGATGCCCATGCCGACGCCGGGCGGAGTGCCGGTGGTGATCACGTCGCCGGGCTGCAGGCTCATGAACTGGCTCAGGTAACTCACGATGAAGGCCGGTTTGAAGATCATCGTGCGCGTGGAGCCGTTCTGCCGCCGCGTGCCGTTGACGTCGAGCCACATCGAAAGGGCGGCTGGATCGCCGACTTCATCCGACGTGACGAGCCACGGGCCCAGCGGGCCGAAGGTATCGCAACCCTTGCCCTTGTCCCATTGTCCGCCGCGCTCGAGCTGGAAATGGCGCTCGGAAAGATCGTTGACCACGCAGTAACCTGCGATGTGTTTGGGCGCATCGGCTTCACTGACGTAACTTGCGACACTGCCGATCACGACGCCGAGCTCGACTTCCCAGTCCATCTTGATGGAGCCGCGGGGCTTCAGCACGGTGTCGTACGGGCCCACGATGCAGCTCGTGGCCTTCATGAACATGATGGGCTCGCTCGGGATCTTCGCGCCGGTTTCGGCGGCATGATCCGCGTAGTTGAGACCGATCGCGACGAACTTGCCGACGCCGCCCACGCAGGGGCCGAGGCGCGAGCCCGCCGGCGCGCGCGGTAGTTTGGCGACGTCCGTGGCGGCCAGCTTTTTCAATGATTCAGCCGACAGCGCTGCGCCGGCGATATCCGTGATGACGCTCGACAGGTCGCTGATGCTGCCATCCGCGTTGACGAGACCGGGCCGTTCCGCGCCCGCGGAACCAAAACGTACGAGTTTCAAGCGATTCTCCGATGATTTCTGGATGGCACTACGCCGCCGGCAGGCAGGCAGGGCCGATGGGTTCGAATTGTTTGTAGGTAAGGATGAATTCCTGGTGCCCGAGCGCCTCGGACTTCGTCAACGCGCCGCCGGCAACACTCTGCACGAGCTCGAAGATCTCGCGGCCGACGTCGTCGAGTCCGGCGCCTTGCAGGATGCGCCCGGCATTCACGTCCATGTCGTCGGCCATGCGGTCGTAGGTGTCCGGATTGGCGCACACCTTGATGACGGGCGAGATCGCTGAGCCAACCACCGAGCCGCGGCCGGTGGTGAACAGGATGAGGTGCGAGCCGCAGGCGATGAGCTCCACGATCTCGGCGTTGTCCGAAATATTGGGGAACCCGAAACGCGGTTCGCCATCGGGGACAACGTCCAGCAGGTACAACCCGCCGCGCGGCGGCACGTCGCCGGGCTTGATGAGGCCGCTGATGGGCGAGGAACCCGACTTCGAATACGCG
This sequence comes from Pseudomonadota bacterium, assembly GCA_037200975.1. Lineage (NCBI taxonomy): Bacteria > Pseudomonadati > Pseudomonadota > Pseudomonadota bacterium. The sequence goes on from JBBCGI010000001.1 coordinate 4,190,092, forward strand.
CCCATGGATTTTTCCTCGAGCGTGGTCAAGCCACCCTCGGCATTGCCTGGCGCGAAGCTGCCGTATCCCATGATGCGATAGTAGTTGGCCGCCTTTTCGACGCAGGCTTCGATCTCGCGCCCGAGCGCCGGCGTGATGGCACGCGAGGCCATGATGCGTTCGCAGCCGATCAGTTCGCCGGTTTCCTCGAAGATGCAGGCCGCGTCGTTCTCGATGAGCCAGTCGAAGCAACGGCCCACCGCAGGATTCGCGGTGATGCCGCTGGTGCCATCGGAGCCGCCGCACACCGTGCCGATCACCAGTTCGTTCAGCGCCATCGGCACCGCAGTCTGCTCGGCGAGCTCGGCGCGCATCTTGCGCACGATGTCGAGGCCCGCGTTGAGCGTGCGCGTGGTGCCGCCGGACTGCTGGATCACGAGCAACTGGACCGGACGGCCCGAGGCCAGGATGGTCTTGCGCAAATGTTCGCGGTTGAAACCTTCGCAACCGAGCGAGACGAGCAACACGGCACCCACGTTCGGATGCGTGCACAGCCGCTCCATCATTTCGAGCGAATACTTGTTGGGATAACAGCCGGGAAAGCCGATGAGGTGCACGTCATCGGCACCGGACTTCTGCACGATGAGCCGCGAGACGTGATGTGCGCACTCGACCAGGTAGGCCACGGCGACGACGTTGCGGATGCCCTTGCGGCCGTCGCTGCGCAGGTAACCTTTCATGCCCGGGGAAGTCATCAGTGTGCGTCCGCGTCCGTTTTCGAAGGAGTGCCATCGCGCGAAGTGGAGGGAATGTAGTCGCTGCGCAGGTTGTGCAGATGCACGTGTTCGCCGCGCGCGACGGCGATTTTCATCGAGCCGATGGGAGCGCCGTATTTGAGGACCCGCGTATCCGGTTCAAGCGCGCGGCGCGCGAGCTTGTGACCGAGCTCCACGGCGGCCGGCATCACGAGGCTTGCGCCGTCGATCTCGACGCGTTCGCCCTGCGCGATGTCCCGGCGCGCAACCAGGATGTTGTCGTCCGGATGCAGCAACAGCAGCGGCGGCAGTTTGCCATTGTCGCCAGGCGCGCTCACTTCTCCGACCTCGGTGTCATGCTGATCTGCCGCTTACTGCGGAGGAATGCCGGGCGCGGCCGGCGGCGGCGTTTCCGGTTCAGGCGCCGGTGCGGCCGGATCTTCTTCCATGCCTTCTTCGAGCTCCGCCGACTGATCGTCGACGTTGCCGTCCTTGACCAGGAATTCGCGGCGCTGCATCCACGCGTTGCGCACGAATGCGTAGCGGTCGTAGCTGCGATCGAGTTGCGCGTCGAGGTCGAGCAGGCCGGCGCGCAGGTCGAGGAAATCGACCGCGCGAATGATGTAACGCGTGCTGTCGTCTTCCAGGTAGTTCACTGGATAGGTGTACTGATCCGGAATACGCGCCAGCCCGTCGCGCACGTTGGTCGGCCCGAGAAACGGCAGCATCAGGTAGGGGCCGGGTTTCACGCCCCACTTGCCGAGCGTCTGGCCGAAATCCTCGTCGTTGTTTTCGAGACCCGCCGCCGACGCGGGATCGAACAGGCCGCCCAATCCGAGCGTGCTGTTCAGCAGGAAGCGGCCCGAGTCCTGGCCGGCCTGGCGCATCTTGCCCTGCAGTACGTCGTTGATAATGGTGCTGACGGTGTTGAGATTGCTGAGCGCGTTGCTCACGCCCGTGCGCACGATGCGCGGCGTCACCTTCTTGTATGCCTTGGCCGCCGGTTTGGTGATCGCGCGATCGAGCGCGTCGTTGAATGCAAACGAGGAGCGGTTGAATCGTTCGAAGGGATCGCGCGGATCGGGTTTGCCGGAGGGCAGTGTCGCGCAGCCGGTCAGCAACAGACCGGCAATCAATATCGACAGATTTTTCATTGCGAAATTGTACCAGTCCGACTTGGGCCGGGCCGCCGGGTTTGTTGTGGATCCTGCTCGGGTTTGGGGCGGTCGCGATGTTTGCGGTCGCGGAACAGCACCTCCCGTACCTCGTCGAGCCGCGCCTGGTAGCGGCTGCGTTGCACGCCCGTGATGTTCGGCGCCGCCAGCGCCATTTCGAGCTGGCTGACCGACAGCGGCAGGTTGCCCGTGGCGATGTGATATTCGCTCATGTAGTAAGCCGCGTCGCCGCTATCGCCGGCGCTGCTGGCGGCGAGCGCCGTGAAGCGGATCTGCTCGGGCGAGGGCGCGACGTTGTTGAACAGGTCGAGCAGGACCGCATGCGCCTGCTTGGCCTGATCGGCCTTGAGCAGGGCTTCGGCGTAACGCATGGTGAGCGGAATATTGCGCGGCGAGAGCGTCAGCGCGCGCTGAAACGTGGCCAACGCGTCTTCGGAATCGCCCGCGCTCATCAGCGCCTGTCCGAGCGTCGACTGCAGCATCGGAACCTGCGGATATTCGCGCGCGAGCTCGGTCAACGTGTCGAGTGACGCGAGTGCGTTGCCGGCCTGGTAGCTAGCCAGCGCTTCGCCGTATTGTTCGCCCGGCGTCTGGTCCTGGTGCTCGCGCCGGTCGGCGTAGTAGCGGCGCACGTTGTCTTCGGCGGGAGTCGCGAGCACGCGCAGCCGCTCGCGCGTCAATGCGTAGCTGACCGTTTCGGCGGTTTGTTTGATGTCCTTGAACTGCGCGGCGCGCGAACGCGATTCGGCGATGCGGTTCGTGGTCACCGGATGCGATTGCAGGATTTCCGGCAACACGTTGCGGCTGCCGGCGGTGATGGCATTGCGCCGGCCCATGGTCTCGAAGAAGTCTGGCATGCCGTACGGGTCGAAGCCGGCCGCGGCGAGAAAACTCATGCCGACGCGGTCGGCCTCGTTTTCATTGGCGCGCGTGAAGTTGATCTGCTGCTGCATGGCCGCGCCCTGCGCCGCGGTGACGCCGGCCATCGCGGCGTCGCTGGACCCGGTGGCAGCACCCACCAGGATGGCCGCGAGGATGGTCGCCACCGTCGCGATGCTCTGCCGGCCCTGCGAGCGCACCCGGCGCGCGATGTGCCGCTGGGTGACGTGCGCGATTTCGTGCGCCATCACGCCGGCCAGCTGGGCCTCGTTGCGGGTCGCCAGCACCAGCCCGGTGTTCACGCCGATGAAGCCACCAGGCAATGCGAAGGCGTTGATGGTGTTGTCGCGCACGAAGAAGAACTGGAACTTCTGCCCCGAATCGCCGGTGGCCTGCGCGACGATGCGCGAGCCCAGTGCCTGCAGGTATTCGGTGGCCTCCGGGTCTTCGATGACCTGGCCTTCGTCGCGCAGCTGGCGCATGACCTGCAGGCCGATGCGATATTCGTCATCGAGCGAGAGGCTGGAGGAGGCGGGGCTGCCGATGTCGGGCAAATCGTTGCTGGTGGCGGACTGGGCCAGCGACTGCAGCGGCATGGAGACCGCCAGCATCATCGACAGAGGGGCCACCAGCAGGTATTTGAGCGCGTTTCGCATCGCGACATTCAGACCCCGCGGCGGGCGGGGAGTTTCTCGTGGATACCGGATCTAGAGCGTATCAGAGGCGAAATCGGCCAAACGCGAGCGTTCGCCACGGACCAGCGTGATATGCCCGGAATGCCCCCAGCCGCGGAAGCGGTTGACGACATAGGTCAGGCCCGAAGTGGTCTCCGTGAGGTAGGGCGTGTCGATCTGCGCGATGTTGCCCAGGCAGACGATTTTCGTGCCCGGGCCGGCCCGGGTCACCAGCGCCTTCATCTGCTTGGGCGTCAGGTTCTGCGCCTCGTCGAGGATGACGTAGCGGTTCAGGAAGGTGCGGCCGCGCATGAAATTGAGCGAGCGGATCTTGATGCGATTGCGCAGCAGGTCGTTGGTGGCCTGGCGCCCCCAGTTGCCGCCTTCGCCGGTCTGCGTCAACACCTCGAGGTTGTCCATCAGCGCGCCCATCCAGGGTTCCATCTTTTCTTCTTCGGTGCCGGGCAGGAAACCGATGTCCTCGCCGAGCGGGATCGTCACGCGCGTCATGATGATTTCCGCGAATCGGTTCGATTCGAGTGTCTGCATCAATCCGGCGGCCAGGGTCAGCAAGGTCTTGCCGGTGCCGGCCGGCCCCAGGATGGTGACGAAATCGATTTCCGGATCCATCAACAGATTCAACGCGAAGTTCTGTTCGCGATTGCGCGCGTTGACGCCCCAGACGCTGTGCCGTTCGCCGCGGAAATCGCGCGCCAGTTCGAGCGTCGCGGTGCCGGCTTCGATTCGCCGCACGATGGCTTCGATGCCTTGCTCGCCCGCCTCATGCACGAACTGATTGACGTGCAGATCGGAAACGATGGGCCCGGTCACCTGGTAGAAGGTGCGATCCGCTTCCTTCCACGACTTGATGTCCTTGCCGGCTTTCTCCCAGAAATCCGCCGGCAATGCCGCGAGCCCGGTGTACAGGACGTCCGCGTCTTCGATCGTCTTGTCGCTGTAGTAGTCCTCGGCGTGGACGCCGACCACCGCCGCCTTGATGCGCAGGTTGATGTCCTTCGACACCAGCGTGACGCGTGCTTCGTGGTGCAGCGCCTGCAGGGCGAGTGTCTGCGACAGGATGGCGTTGTCCGCGCCGTGCCCCGGTAGATAGTCTGGCAGGGCGGAGGAAAGCTGACGGGTCTGGAAAAACAGCCGGCCGGCCGAACCCGGCAGGCCGCTGCCGGCGCTGGCGCCGGGCGCATTGTTCTGCTGCTGGCCGTTGATGGCCGACGGCAGCGGCAACCCCGCGTCGATCTGGTCCTTGGTCGCATCACGCATCAGGTCGTCGAGGAAGCGGCTGGTCTGCCGGACGTTGCGCGAGGCTTCCGACAAACCCTTCTTGTTGGCGTCGAGCTCCTCGAGCACCACCATGGGTAGATAGACATCGTGTTCCTGGAAACGGAAGATCGCGGTCGGATCGTGCATGAGCACATTCGTGTCGAGCACGAACAGACGGCGTTCCTGGGTGATCGCCGGCTTCGCTCCGGCAGCGCGTTTGCCCGCGCTCACAGCGACTTGGCCGCCTCTAGGACTTCCGCGGCGTGGCCCTTGACCCGGACCTTGCGCCACTCGCGCTCGAGCTTGCCGTCGGCGCCGATCAGGAACGTGCTGCGTTCGATTCCCATGAACTTCCTTCCGTACAAAGATTTTTCCTGGATCACGTCGAACAGCCGGCAGACCTTTTCGTCCGCGTCGCTCAGCAGCTCGAACGGGAATTTTTCCCTGGCGCGAAATTTCGCGTGGCGCTCGCAGCTGTCTTTCGAGATGCCGAGCACGGTGGTTTTGGCGCGCTTGAATGCGGCGTGCAGGTCGCGAAAGTCCTGGCCCTCGAGCGTGCAGCCCGGGGTCATGTCCTTCGGATAGAAATAGAGCACGAGTTTGCCGCCCTTGGCATCGGCGGTTTTCCACACCGTGCCGTCGGAACGCGGCAACGAAAAGGCGGGAATCTTCTTGCCGACTTCCATCATCAGGACTTGACGGGCTCCAGGATCGCATCGAGGTTTTGCGCGTCGCAGTAGTCCATGAACTCCTCGCGCAGGTGCGCCAGCTGCAGGCGCTTGGGCACGTTGATGATCATCTGCACCGCGAACATCTGCGCCCCGGTGTGCGCGGCGGGGTAGGTGCGCGTGGAAACCTCGGCGATGTCGATGCCGCGGCTGGCGCAGAACCCGGACAGGCCCGTGACGATGCCTGCCTGGTCGAGACACACCACGTCGATGGAATAGGGCAGCAGTTCCGCGCGCGCGGCCCGCGGCTCCGTGCGCTTCATGTGCAGCGACAGGCCGGTGGATTCGCCGAGGCGCGCCAATTCGCTTTCGAGTTTGGCGAGCGAATGCCAGTTGCCGGTGACCAGCACCAGCATGGCGAATTCGTTGCCGAGGCTGGCCATGCGGCTTTCGCTGATGGATCCGCCGCAGTCCGAGATTACGCGGGTGAGGTCGTGGACCATTCCGGTCCGATCGCTGCCAATGGCGGATACGGCGAGGTGTTGCTTCATCTGGCAGCGAGTGTACAGGCAGCCCCGTGGCTTGCGAACCCGAGGATCGCGCCCTACCATGCCCGACCGCTTCAACGACCCTCGGAATTTACGCATGTTCGCCGGCAGCCTGGTGGCGCTCGTGACCCCGATGCAGCCCGACGGCAGTATCGATTACGACGCCTGGTCGCGACTCCTCGAGTTTCAAGTCGCCAATGGCACCACGGGCATCGTGGTGGCCGGATCCACCGGCGAATCGGCCACCGTGACGGACGCCGAACTACGCGAAATGTTGTTGACGGCGCGCGGGGTTCTCGGCACACGTGCATTGCTCATCGCGAATGCCGGCACCAGCAGCACCGACACTTCCGTGCAGCGCGCACGGTGGATCAGCGAGCTTCAGGTCGATGCCCTGCTGGTCGCGTCGCCACCTTATGTACGGCCGACCCAGGAAGGCCTGTTCCGACATTTCTCGGCGATCGCAGCCAACTCGCGGATTCCGGTGCTGCTCTACAACGTGCCCAGCCGCAGCGCGGTCGATCTGCTGCCCGCCACCGTGGCGCGCCTCTCGCGTGTGCACGGCATCGCCGGCATCAAGGAAGCAGTGGGCGAGGTCGCGCGCGTGCGCGAGCTCGTCGGCAGCTGCGCGTACGATTTCCGCATCCTCAGTGGCGATGACCTGAGCGCGCGCGACTGCATCGGCGTCGGTGCCGTGGGCGTCATCTCCGTCACCGCGAACGTGGCGCCGCGTGCCATGGCCGACATGATCGCCGCCGCCGTGCGCGGCGAACGGGCGGCCGCCACGCAGATCGACCAGCGCCTCGTGGCCCTGCATCGCAATCTGTTCGTGGAATCCAACCCCATCCCGGTCAAATGGGCCGTGGCGCGCATGGGACTCATGGGCGGCACGCTGCGTCTGCCGCTCACCGAGTTATCTGCCGAGTACCATGCGGTGGTAGTCGAGTCGCTGTTCGCGGCCGGCATTACCGTGAACTCCTGAAGTCAGACAAGGTCGCACCCCTCATGCGTATTGCCGGAACCCTTCTCGCCTGCATCCTGTCCGCGACCATGATCTCGGGCTGCAAATCCCGCATGGTCAGTTGCAAGCAAGACAACAAGGATTACGCCGAAGCCCGGGAATTACCGCCGCTGACGGCCCCTCCGGGCCTCGACGCGCCCAATACGCGCAACTCCCTCAAAGTACCGCCGCTTGCCACCCCCGAGCGCGTCCGTGGGCGGGACGAAGGCTGCCTCGATACGCCGCCGCCGTTTGCCACATCCAAATCGGCCGACGCTGCGAAGCCGAAGTAACGCGCTTTCCGTTATGATTCGCACCCCCGGGAAATCCTTGGATAAATCCTTGGGGTACGTACGCTAAGTAGATTCCGGACAGGTGGCCGAGCGGTCGAAGGCGCTTGCTTGGAAAGCAAGTAACATCTCACGGTGTTCCAGGGTTCGAATCCCTGCCTGTCCGCCAGATCTTTACCATGGCAGTCCGTATCGGCTCCTTCGCGACGACTAGTTGTAAACCCCGTCAGGCCCGGAAGGGAGCAGCGGTAGCGGCGATGTCGGGCGCCGAAGTCCGGCTGGTGCGGGCTGCCTCCCAAGGATTCAAGCTTTCATGAGTTACCTCGCGCTTGCGCGCAAATGGCGGCCGCGTTCCTTTGCCGAATTGGTCGGGCAGGAGCATGTGCGCCTGGCGCTCGGCAATGCGCTCACGCAGGGGCGGGTGCATCACGCCTTCCTGTTCACGGGCACACGCGGTGTGGGCAAGACCACCATCGCGCGCATCCTGTCCAAGTGCCTCAACTGTGAATCCGGCGTCACCGCCACTCCCGATGGCACCTGCGCCTCGTGCAAGGAAATCGACGAAGGCCGGTTTGTCGATCTGATCGAAGTCGACGCCGCCTCGCGCACCAAGGTCGACGACACGCGCGAGCTGCTCGAGAACGTGCAGTACGCGCCGACGCGCGGACGGTACAAGGTCTATCTGATCGACGAAGTGCACATGTTGTCGACGCACTCGTTCAACGCGTTGCTCAAGACGCTCGAAGAACCGCCACCGCACGTGAAGTTCCTGCTGGCCACCACCGATCCGCAGAAACTGCCGGTCACGGTTCTGTCGCGCTGCCTGCAGTTCAATCTCAAGCGGCTGCCGGTGACGTTGATCAGCGAACATCTGGCGAAGGTGCTCGCGGCGGAAAAGATCTCCGCGGAACCGGCCGCGTTGAAACTCGTGGCCCAGGCCGCCGACGGCAGCATGCGTGATGCCTTGTCGTTGCTCGACCAGCTCATTGCATTCGGCGGCGGCAAGGTCGAGGAAGCGGGCGCGCGTTCGATGCTCGGCACCATCGACCGCGATCACGTCACGAAACTCGCGCGCGCGCTCGCCGCCGGTGATGCGGCGAAGCTGCTCGAGACGGCGCGCCTGCTCGAGGAGTTTTCGCCGGACTACGCCCAGGTGCTGGACGATCTCGCCTCGCTGCTGACGCGTATCGCGCTGCGCCAGCTCGTGCCCGGATACGAGGGTGATGAATTGTTCGACAGCGCGCTGCTCGCCGAGCTCGCCGCGGCGATCGCTGGGGAAGACGTGCAGCTTTACTACCAGACGGCGATCCTCGGGCGCCGCGATCTGGGGCTCGCGCCCGATCCGCGCACGGGCTTCGAGATGACGCTGGTGCGCATGCTGGCGTTCCGCCCGGCGGGCAGCCCGGCGCGAGTTCAAACTACCGGCGGGGCGAGCGCGGCGAGCGCGGCCGCGGGCACGCTGCCCACGGCGGGTGGCTCGCCGATCGTGCGGCCGGCTGCCGCGGGACCCATCGATCCGGTGCAATGGGCGCGCGTGATCGGCGATCTCGATGTCACCGGCGCCGCGCGCCAGCTGGCCACGAATTGTGCGCTGCTCGAACACCGCGGCAACACGCTGCGCCTGGTGCTCGACGCGCGCGGCCAGGTCCTGAACACACCAGGCAATCGCGATCGCCTCACGCAGGCGCTGGCGAAATACGTCGGCGGTCAGGTGAAACTCGAGTTCGTCGATGGCGCGCCGGCGGCCGAAACGCCTTCGCAGAACGTCGAACGGCGCTCGGCCGAGGCGACCGAGGCCGCGCGCCGGGCACTCGAGGAAGACCCGACGGTGCGTGACATGAAATCGCGATTCGGGGCCACGCTGCATCCCGAATCGGTGCGGTCAACGGAGTAGAGGAGAGATCGATGCGTGGTGGTGGAAACATGATGAAGCAGGCCATGGCGCTTCAGGCCAACATGAAGAAGGCCCAGGACGAAATTGCCAACATGGAAGTCACCGGTGAATCCGGCGGCGGCATGGTCAAGGTGACGATGACGGGTAAACACGAAGTGAAGCGTGTGCAGATCGAACCGGCAGTCGTCTCAGAAGATCGCGAGATGCTCGAGGACCTGATCGCCGCGGCGATCAACGATGCCGTGAACAAGGTCGACAGCCAAAGCCAGGCGCGGATGTCGTCGGTGATGTCCGGGCTCAACCTGCCGCCTGGCTTCAAGATGCCGTTCTGAGGCTTCTCTAACTACATGCAGCACGCCGCTCCGCTGGCAAAACTCATCGATGCATTACGCGCCTTGCCGGGTGTCGGCCCGAAGACGGCGCAGCGCATGGCGTTCCACCTGCTGCAGGGCGGCCGTGGCGGCGCCCGCACGCTGGCCGAGGCGCTCACCGCGGGCCTCGCGGCCATCGGCCGCTGTAAGCGTTGCCGCATGTTGACCGACACCGAGTTGTGTTCGATCTGCGCGTCGAGCTCGCGCGAGACCGCCTTGTTATGCGTGGTCGAATCACCGGCGGACGTGGTTGCGGTAGAGCAGTCCGGCAGCTATCGCGGCAGGTATTTCGTGCTGCACGGACACCTGTCGCCGCTCGATGGCATCGGGCCGGAGCAGATCGGCGCGCGCGAATTCGAAGCGCTGCTCGATTCGGGCGAAGTGCGCGAGGTCATTCTCGCGACCAATCCGACTGTGGAAGGCGAAGCCACGGCGCATTTTCTCGGCGAACGCGCCGGGCAGCGGCGCATCCAGGCAAGCCGTATCGCGCATGGCGTGCCGATCGGCGGTGAGCTGGAATACGTGGACGGCGGCACGCTGGCGCATGCGCTGGCCGGACGTCACTCCGTCTGACTAGAAGGGGACTGGAAAAAGGGGACAGATCTATTTATCGAGCGGCTGACGTTGAAGAACGGGCGCTGTGCTCCCGATAAATAGATCTGTCCCCTTTTTCCAGTCCCCTTCTAGTTCCGCGCCTCAGTTGGTCACGTCGAGCGTCGTCTTTGCACGGATATCTGCGCTTGAAGCACCAACCTGCACTTCGAATTTTCCGGCGTCGACCGCGTAGGCCTTCTTTGTGTCGTCGTAGATCGGCAAATCGCGCGCCGGTCTGATTGCGAATTTCACGACTCTCGATTCACCGGGCTTCAGTGCGATGCGCTCGATGCCGCGCAGCTCCTTGAGCGCGCGCGTACGTTTCGGATCGAGCGGCTGCAGGTATAGCTGCACGACCTCGTCGCCCGGGCGTTTGCCGGTGTTCTTGACCGTGACGGCCGCCTGCACGCTGCCGTCCGCCGCCACCGAGCTCTTGTCGAGTTTCAGCCCCGAATACTGAAACGTCGTGTACGACAATCCAAAGCCGAACGGATAGAGAGGCTTTCCTTCGAAGTACCGGTAGGTGCGGTTCTTCATGCTGTAATCGTCGAAGGCCGGCAGTTTCTCATCCGCCTTGTAGAAGGTGATGGGCAGGCGGCCGCTCGGATTCACGGCGCCGAACAGGACGTCTGCCACGGCGTTGCCGCCGCGTTGTCCCGGGTACCAGGCGACGAGGATGGCCGGTAGTTTGGTCTGTTCCCAGTCCACCGCGATCGCAGAGCCGGTCGTCAACACGAGGATCACGGGTTTGCCCGTGGCCTGCAGTGCTTCGAGCAGTTTCTGCTGGCTGCCGGGCAGACGCAGGTCGGTGCGGTCCCCGCCGGCGAAGCCCGGGTAGTTGACCTTCATTTCCTCGCCCTCGACATCTCCGGTCAACCCGCCGACGAACACGACGACATCGGACACCTTCGCCGCGTCGAGCGCTTCCTCGAGCGGCGGTTTCGCGCCCGGCAGGCGCCACGCAAGCCGCACTTCCGCGTCGCGGTCGGCTTCGAAGTATTCGAGCTTGATGTCGTAACTCCTGCCCGCTTCGAGCTCGACGAATGCACTCTTGCTGGCGACGCGCGGATTCGGCTCCCAGCCGTCGCTCACGACCTTGCCGTCGATGTACAGGCGGAAGCCGTCGTTGGCGCCGACCACGAGCTCGTATTTCCCCGTCTTGGGCGGCAGTAGTTTGCCGGTCCAGCGGATCGAGTAATCGTCCACGCCGAGCGCCGCCGCCTGCGTCAGCTCGCCCTGGGCGACCAGCGTATCGGTCGGTGCGCCGCGATCCCAGCGGAAGGCGACACGCGGATCGATGCGTGTGAGTACGGGAGCACCCGCGAATTCCTTGCCGCGGAAATATTCGCCCTTGAGACCCTGCGTTTGCGAGGCGGCTTCCGGACGCAAATACGCCGGCTCGATCAACGGTGCCGCGCGGGGTTCTTCGCGGCCCTCGACCAGATCGGCACCGCGCGAGTAATTCACTTTCGTGTTCGGGCCGACCGCATCGCGAATGCCCTGCAGGATGGTCACAGGCGCCGCGGGGGTGCCGTAATAGTTGCCCAGCAGCGACATGATTTCATCCGCCGTCGGGCCGATCACCGCGATGCTCCGGAGCTTCGCCTTGTCGAGGGGCAGAACGCCGCTGTTCTTGAGCAGTACGATGGATTCCTGCGCCGCCTTGCGCGCCAGCGCATCGTGCTCGGGCGACTGGTTCACCTTGTAGGGAATCTGCGCCCATTTCACCTTGTCGTCCGGATCGAACATGCCGAGCTGGAAACGCGTGAGGAACGCGCGGCGCACGGCGGCGTCGATCTCCGCTTCGGTAATCAAGCCTTTCTTCACCGCCGAGGTGAGCGTTGCATAGGTCTTGCCGCAGTTCACTTCGAGGCCGCTGCGGATGCCGATGACGGACGCTTCCTCGGGGGTCGGCACGATCTTGTGGAATCTCCAGATGTCGTCGATCGAGTCGCAGTCCGACACCACGTACCCTTTGAAGCCCCACTGGTTGCGCAGGATTTCCGTCAGCAGGCGATGGCTGCCCGAAGCAGATTCCCCGTTGACGCGGTTGTACGCGCCCATGACCGAAGCGACATGACCTTCCTGCACCAGCGCCCTGAACGCCGGTAGATAGGTCTCCCAGAGGTCGCGTTCGCTAGGATATACGTCGAAGTGGTGGCGGTCCGCCTCCGGGCCGGAGTGCACCACGTAGTGTTTGGCGGTTGCGTCCACCTTGCGGTATTTCGGATCGTCGCCCTGCAGCGCCTTCACGAACGCGACGCCCATGCGCGCGGTGAGGTAGGGGTCTTCGCCGTAGGTTTCCTGGCCGCGGCCCCAGCGGGGGTCACGGAAGATGTTGATGTTGGGCGACCAGAAGGTGAGCCCCTGGTAACGCTTGCGCTGCTCGTGCCGGGCAAATTCATGGTGCTTGGCGCGCGCCTCGTCGCTGATCGCCGTGGCGACCTGCGTCATCAGCGGCGTGTCGAAGGTGGCGGCCATGCCGATCGCCTGCGGAAAAACGGTTGCCGCACCGGCGCGCGCTACGCCGTGCAGCGCCTCGTTCCACCATTCGTATGCCGGTACATCGAGGCGCGGAATCGCGACGGCATCGTTCTGCAGCTGCGATACTTTTTCTTCGAGCGTCATGCGCGACACGAGGTCCGCCGCGCGCTCCTCGAAGCTGCGATCGAGGTTCTTGTAGACCGGTTCCTCGGCGGAAGCGGGGGCAGCCGAGGAAAATGTGACGACGGAGAGCAGGGCGCCAACCGCGGCGCGCGCAAATTTCCAATTCATGTTGCTGGCTCCTCGAGCGCGGGTGGCCGCCGGACTGGCACCCCCTCATCCCGCGCGCGGTAGCGGTACCATACCTCAACGCCGACTGCGTTGTCCGGGGCCGCGCGTCTCGATGAGCTCTTCATAACGCCGGCGCAGACGCCGATAACTTTCATAACGGCGCGCACTCAACTCGCCGGCCTCAACCGCGCCGCTCACCGCGCATCCCGGTTCCTGCATGTGGCGGCAATCCTGAAATCGGCAGTTGCTCGCACGCCGGTCAACCTCAGGAAAACCCAGCGTCTGCGAATCGAGCTGTTCGATGGCCGGCGCGAAATCGCGCACGCCGGGCGAGTCGATCAGCGTGCCGCCGGAGGCGAGCGGATACGAACGCGAGGCGGTGGTCGTGTGGCGGCCTTCCTCCTCGCGGTCCAGCAGGCTCGTTTCGATGTCGGTTTCCGGCAGCAAGGCGCTTACGAGTGACGATTTGCCGACGCCGGATTGCCCCACCAGCACACTCGTCCCCTGCGCCAGCAGAGTCTTCAATGATTCGAGACCCGCGCCCGACGTCGCAGAGCACGACACGTGCGCGTAGCCGGCTGCCGTGAAGGCGGCCAGTTCATCGGCGTCGCTCTTGTTAGCCGCGAGATCGGATTTGTTGACGGCGACGGCACCGGCGATACCTGCGGCCGTGGCGGCGCACAGATAACGGTCGACGATGAACCAGTCGGGCTGCGGCAATGGAGCGACCACCACCACGAGCTGGGAGATATTGGCAACGACCGGTTCGCTCTCGCCGCGCACATTGGCGCGCGCCAGCAGTGTCCTGCGCGGCAGGACCTCGACGATGAGCAGTTCATCGTGTTTGCGGTCGCGCTCGCAACGCACACGATCGCCGCAGACGATGCTCAGGCGGCGGCCGGCGGGGCGCGCGCGCAATTCGCGTCCGTCCGCGGATTTGACCAGCAGATGCCGGCCGTACGCGGCGATGACCTCGGCGTCGAATTCGTCTGCGTCAAGCGGTGCGGTCATTCGTGTAGTATCGCGTCAATCCTTATGCCGAGCAGCGACTATCTGATCTGGATAGATCTCGAGATGACGGGCCTCAAGCCCGACACCGACGTGATCATCGAGATGGCCACCATCGTCACCGACGTCGACCTCGATGTGGTCGCGGAGGGCCCGGTCATTGCGATCCACCAGTCGGAAGAAATCATCGCCGGCATGGACGAATGGAATACGCGCACCCACGGCGCTTCGGGCCTGATCCAGCGCGTGCGCGACAGCAAATACACGCTGGCCAGCGCCGAAGCCCGCACCATGGAATTCCTGCGGGTGCTGGTGGAGCCGAATGCCTCGCCGATGTGCGGCAACAGCATCTGCCAGGACCGTCGTTTCCTCGCCCGCCAGATGCCGACGCTCGAGGCGTTCTTCCACTATCGCAACCTCGATGTCAGCACGCTCAAGGAGCTCGCGCGCCGTTGGGCCCCGGGAATCATCCCCGGGTTCTCCAAACGCGGCGAACACAAGGCGCTCGCCGACATCCAGGAATCCATCCGCGAGCTCGCGTACTACCGCGAGCAGTTCCTCGCGCCGGAATACCAGAAGCTGTGAAGCCGGATCTGCCCGCGTTCGCCGACGTGGTGGCTGCCGCGGCGCGTATCGGGCCGCACATCGTGCGCACACCCGTCATGCGTTCCGCCGCGTTCGACGCGCGCGCGCAGGCGCAGGTGTTCTTCAAATGCGAAAACCTGCAGACCGGCGGCGCGTTCAAGTATCGCGGCGCCATGAATGCCGTGCTGCAGCTCGATCCGGCGCGAACAACGCGCGTGATCACGCATTCATCGGGCAATCACGGCAACGCGTTGGCCCTTGCGGCGCGCGCCCGTGGCATACGCGCCATCGTGATCGTGCCGCGCGATTCTCCACGCTCCAAGATCGCGAACATCGAAGCAGCCGGCGCGCGGGTGGAGTTGTGCGACCCCGGCTTGCCGGCGCGCGAGAAGCGGCTGGCGGAAGTCCTGGCAAGCGAGCCCGGTGAGCTGGTCCATCCTTTCGATGACTCGCGGATCATCGCGGGGCAGGGTACCGCCGTGCTCGAGTTGTTAGCCGACGTACCGGACTTGCAAGTCGTGAGCACGCCGGTGGGCGGCGGCGGATTGATCGGCGGAAGCGCGCTCGCCGCGAAGGCTCTGGCGCCCGGTATCCGCGTGGTCGGTGCCGAGCCGTCGCAGGCGGACGATGCCTTCCAGTCATTCCGCAGCGGCGAGCGTCGCGCGGTCGTGACGCCCAACACCATCGCCGATGGATTGCGTGCGTCGATCGGGGTGCGCAACTTCGAGTTGCTGCGTTCTCACGTCGACGACGTGGTCACCGTCAGTGAAGCGCAGATCATGGAAGCGATGCGCATCGTGATGAACGATCTCAAATTGCTGATCGAGCCGTCTTCGGCGGTGCCGGTCGCCGCGGCCCTGGCGGGCAAGCTCGGATCGGCCGGGCAGCGCATTGGCATCGTGTTGTCGGGCGGCAATGTCGACCTGAACCTCTGCCCCTTCCTGCGCGGCGAGCGGATGTAAAAAATACTTTATATGCCCGGCCTCCAAATGTAAGGTTAACCGTACATTCTGGAGACTCTGTCAGGGCGGTGATCTCCCACCGGATCGGACGGCGCGCGGAGCAGGTACAAGCCGATGAACGCGACCTGCGCCTGCAAAACGTTTCGGCTCGCGCAGGGGATCTGTCGTTGACGGTGATCATCGTCGCTTGCGTGTGTGTGCTGGCCTTGACGCCGGCACCGCTGCTCGCCTGGTGGCTTTCACCAATCGTGCTCGCGAACGTGCTCATCGGCCTGCTGATCGCAAGATCGCTCGTGGAACACGTCGTGCTCACGTTTGCCTACTTCGCAGCGCGCCGATGACCCATGCAGTTCGCAACCGGATTCGCGAGTGGCGCGTGCTGCGTGGCGATCTGACGCAGGAGCAGCTCGCGAACGCATGCGATGTCACGCGCCAGACCATCATTGCGCTCGAAGGGGGAAAATATTCTCCGTCACTCGAGCTCGCTTTCAAAATCTCGCGCGCGCTCGGACGCAAGCTCGACGAGGTTTTTCAGTACACGGAATAATTTTCAGGACACGGGAACCAATTCACGGTTCATTGGCGCAGGAATTGCGTCTTGAATGATCGTCATTGTCCGTTATATTCGGACTCGATGTTGAATGACGCACTCACTCTCGTTTCATGGCGCTCGAGCCCGCGCAGCTTCGTCGCGCTCATGTCGTTGTACGAAAGCAATTACCTGCGCCTCTCGGAGTTGGCGGGAAATCTGAAAAACCTGCTCGACGTGTGTGTCTCGCGCGTGGCGGACGACTGTGATTTGCGTCTCACGGTGACCGAGCGTTCGCCATACACCACGAGTTTCGACCTGACCTATCTTTTCCAGCAGGAAGATGGCGTATCCACTTACCCGGACATGCGCGTGCGCGTCTATCACGACGCCCGTCTGGTCGAGGCCCAGGAATGGGCGGCCCAGCACGACCACGAGGCGTTGCGGCACCTGCGGGGGCTGGCGGAGCGTGAACTGGATCAGCGTTGGGCCCGCGATACGATGTTAAATAAGTGGCTGGAGTACTGCATCGATCGCGGCCACGGGTTTCGCGCCTGACCAATCAGGCCCCCGCGCGCTGCGCAGGGGTCTATGAAAGCGTTGAAGTCGTTAGGTCTGCTCGGCAATGGCGGTGCTGCCACTGAACCCGTGCCCGAAGACGGGCGCGTGGTGGAGCTGTTCCGCAGCCGCGCGGAACTGCGCAAACAGCACGAAGAACTCGGCGCCGAGACCCAGCGCCTGCGCGACCGGCTCAAGCAACAGGAAGCCGCCACGGCCCGGGTGCAGGAGATGTTCGAGGCCGTCGAGAAACGGCTCGAGTCGGCCGACACCGGGCTATCTACCATGGTCTTTTACCACCTGCGTGCCCTGTGGGGCGACGGCCGCGAGATCCTCGGCCTGCTGATCCAGGACCTGGCCGCCAAGCAGGAAGAACGCGAGCGCAAGGCATTCGCGCTCGAAGGCAACCGCAAACAGTTTCAGCAGCGTCAGACGAGCGAACAGCAGCTGCGCCAGGCGGAGTCGCTGATCGTCGCGGCGCGCCAGCAACTCGCGGCGTTCGACGCGCGCCTCGCCAAGCTCGACAAATGGTGGCATCGCTGGGAGCGCCCGAAAGTGGCCGCGCAGCGTCCCGCGCTGCAGGCCGCGCTCGACGCCGCCGAGGACGACCTGCAGGCCGCACGCGCCCGTTGCGAGCAGATCGAGAAGGCGGGCGCCGGCGAATTTCCGGGCATTTCAGTGGACGCCAAACGCGCGATCAACCTGGCTGCGATCGCCTGCGCGGAGGTGTTGTGTCTGCGTTTGGCGCGTACCCCGCTGGTCGGATCGGCGCGCGCCGCCATGGCGCGCCGCGAGGCCACCGAGTACTACGGGGATCTGACCGCCTGCGTGTCGATCATGGGCGACATCGTCAAGGCGCGGAACCTGCTCAAGCAGCGCAATGGAATCATGCAGGAAGTGGCGCAGCGTTCCGAACGCCTGCGCGGTTCCGCGGCCTACCTGGGAGACTTCGAGACCGTGCCGGTTCCGGAATCCTGCGGTGTTTCCGAAGGCGATGTGCTGGCGCACGGCTCGCAGGGCGTCACCGCGGCCAAACTACCGAATGTGCTGGCCGAAGATACCTGGGACCTCTGCAAGGTCCTGTTGCGCTGACTTCGGACTCGGGGCTGCCGGTCAGCCCGGCGCCTTGGGTTCGGCGCGCACCGTACGTGACGGCGCCGCATGGATCGGGCGAAGTCCCGTCACCATGTCGGTCATCACTTCGGTCGCCTGGTCGAGTACGGTGTCGGGGAATTTCACGTCCGCGAGTTCTTCCGAGGACTTGATCGCCGGCAGGTTCTGCGCGGCCCGGCGAGCATTCTCGCGACCCAGGCGTTCCTTATCCACACGCTCGCGTTCGGCCTTGCGGGTCTGGAGGTTGAGCGACAACGAGGTCTGCTTGCGCATCTGGTCGGCGGCGGCGAGGTCGGCGACCAGCCAGCGATAATCCGGGTCCTTGTCGGCGCGCGTTTTCTCTTCGGTCGCGAGCAGCGGAATGTTCGGCTGCTGTCCCTTGGCTTCGCTGCGGAACGGCACTCCGGCGATGCGATCCCAGGGCAGCGCGCCTTCGAGCGCGCTCTCACCGAATTCATCCATGTCGATCTGCGAGGGCAGCGTGACGTCGGGCTCGACGCCGCGGTGCTGGGTGCTCTCGCCCGTGACGCGATAGAACTTGCCGATGGTGACCGTGAGCTGGCCGTTCACCGGGCGCGGCGACCAGCGATCGAGCGGCACGAGATTCTGCACGGTGCCTTTGCCGAAGGTGCGCTGACCGAGAATGGTGGCCCGATGATAATCCTGCAGCGCACCGGCGAAGATTTCCGAAGCCGAAGCGCTGAAGCGATCGACCAGCACCGCAAGCGGGCCCGAATACGCGGCGCCGCTCTCGGGGTCGTCCTGCACCTCGAGCTCGCCGGTGGTGACCTTGAGCTGTACGACCGGGCCCTTGTCGATGAATAGGCCGGTGAGCGCGGTGGCTTCGGGCAGATAGCCGCCGCCATTACCGCGCAGGTCGAGCACCAGACCATCGATCTTTTCGGCCTTCAGTTCGTTGATGAGACGGCGCACGTCGCGCGTCGTGCTGCGGAATTCCTTGTCGCCGGCGTTCTGTGCCTCGACGTCCTGGTAGAAGGCGGGCACGTTGATGATGCCGACCTTGTATTCCTTGTCGCCGCGCTTGATGGTGCGCAGCTCTTTCTGCGAGGCCTGCGCTTCGAGCGTCACCTTGTTGCGCGTGAATTCGAGGGATTTCTCGGCAGTTCCGGGCGCGGCGCCGGCCGGCAGCACCTGCAGGCGGACCTGCGTACCTGCGCGGCCGCGGATGAGCTGCACCACATCGTCTATGCGCCAGCCGAGCACGTCGGTAACCGGGCCTTCCTTGCCCTGACCGACGCCGGTGATGCGGTCCTTTACGGACAAGGTGCCGGCCACGGCGGCGGGTCCGCCTTCGATGACGTTCATGATGGTCACGTAGTCGTCGACGAGCTGCAGCGACGCGCCGATGCCGTCGTAGTTGAGGCTCATCTGGATGCGGTATTCCTCGGAGCTGCGCGGCGAGAAGTAGCTCGAATGCGGGTCGTAGGCGCGCGCGTAGGAATTCATCAGCGACTCGAACACGTCGTCGGCGCTGATCTGGTCGATGCGCTTGAGCGTGGTCTCGTAGCGCTTCTTGAGCAGCTTGGCGGCTTCATCCCAGCTCTTGCCGGTGAGCAGCAGCGACAACGCGTCGTTCTTGACCCGCTTGCGCCAGAACTCGTCGAGCTCGGCGGAGCTGGCCGCGAACGGCGCTTTCTCGCGATCGAATTCGAAGGTTTCGTTCAGAGTCCAATCCGGCTCTTTGTCGAGCTGGGAAATCGCAAACTTGATTCGCTCGCGGTTGCGCTGCTGGAAGCGCGCGAAGATGGCGAATGCCGGGTCGACGTCGCCGCTGCGGATCATGTCGTCGAAGCGCAGCTTGTACTGCTCGAAATCCGCGACGTCGGAGGCGAGCAGGCTCGAGTGCTGGCCATCGATGCTCTCCAGGTACCGCGCGTACACGATCGCCGAAAGCCGGTCATCGAGCTTGGCGCCGCTGTAGTGCATGCCCTCGAGCATCGAGCCGACGCGTCTCGCCACCGACTTGTGCCGTTCGCTGGGGACCACGGAGCCCGCGGGAAGCTGCGTATTGGCGGGGGCCTGGGCCGAACCCGTCAGCACCAGCAGTGCGACGAGCATGGAAGGGGCGAGCCAGCGGTTATAACGGGTTGACGATGAATTCATGCGGCAGGGTGTCTCGGCTGTGGGAGTCCGTACAATTCAACACTAAGGCCGTGGGACGGCCTGCTCAAGTGGCATCTCTTCAAACATAGGCCAATCCATGCGCCCACTGGTCGTTCTAATTGGAATCGTGATGGGTTCGACAGTCTCGATCGCGGTCGCCTTGCTGCTGACCGGGGTCGTTTTTCTGCTGATACCCGAATACGGTGTGCGCTTGGCCGATGAGTCCCGGCCGCTGATGGCTGCCTGCCTGTTATCCGTGTTACTCGCGGCGGCGGCAGTGGCCAGTTTCTACAGTGAACTGCGCGTACGAGGCTGGCGCCATGCGGCGCACGCGGGCCTGGTAGTGATGCTGGCGGCAGCCTTGTGGACTTACTGGCCGAAAGCATGAGAGGCAACCGCATACCGGTTCGAGCGGCAGCGGCGCACTTGGTTCCGGCCGGCGGTTGCTACGGACCCTGACTTCCGGGTGAGGGTTTCGGGCCGCTCGAAATCAGCGCCGACTGCTGCGCAGACGCCACGCCTCGCGCGCCGCCTTGCCCTGGGTGCTGTTGTAAGGATCGCAGCCCGGCGGTTCCGCGGTCGGGAACATGAAGTCGCCTAACAACGTGACTTTGATGTTCTGGCTGCGGTGATTCGGCGTGGAATCGGCCGCACGCTGTTTCGCGCGCTCTTCAGCTTTTCGATCGGCGAGAAAGTACTCGCTCATTTTTCTGCAACCCCGTGACTTGTCGGAATCATCCCCGGCTCCAGTGTCGCCGAATTGCGTCACAAATTCGCAGGCCCGCCCACGGGGGCTGCCAGGAATTCGTGAACTGCTTCACGTTTCGTGGCGCGGCCTTTTACTTATGTCTTGCGCAAGATCCAGCGAAACAGCCTGAAGGCGCTCAGGAACACGAAGGGTCCGGCGACGACGGCCCAGAACGAAGGGCGAGGGTGGAACAACCCAGTGAAGAAATCGCCGTAGAGCGCGAACACGCCGCCATTCGCGTAGTCCTTCAGCGCGAAGTGACCGGCCAGGAAAATGAACGCGGGCATCACCAGCAGTCCGAACGACACCGCCAGCCCCAATGTCATCGCCTCGAATTGAAAACGCGGCAGCGCGAAATACCAATCGCGCGCGCGATAAAACCAGTTGAACAATTTGGCCAAGGCCCCCGAGGACGCGCCGGACGGCGTGAAAGCGCGGGCATAATAGCGCATGAGCAAAATCAGGGCGGCGGTGATCGGTGTCGGCTATCTCGGGCGTTTTCACGCGCAGAAATACGCCCAGCTTCCCGCCTGCGAACTCGTGGCGGTGGTCGACGGGCGCGAAGAAGTGCGCCGATCGGTAGCCGCGGAAGTTGGCAGCACGGCCGTGGCCGACTACCGTGAGCTGCTCGGGAAGGTGGATGCCGTCAGCGTGGTGACCCCCACGCCGGCACATTTCGAAATTGCCGACGCATTTCTGGCAGCCGGCGCGCATGTATTGGTGGAAAAGCCCATCACCGAAACGCCCGAACAGGCCCGGGCGCTCATCGCTCAAGCCGCAAAACACCAACGCCTGCTGCAGGTCGGCCATCTCGAGCGGTTCAACGCCGCGATCCTGGCCGCCGAGCCGCATCTGAGCACCCCCAGGTTCATGGAATGCCAGCGGCTCGCCCCCTACAAGGAGCGCGGCACCGACGTGAACGTGGTGCTCGACCTCATGATCCACGACATCGACCTCGTGCAGTCGCTGGCGCGCAGCGAGATCGTCAGCATCGACGCCATCGGCAGCCCCGTGTTCTCCGGTGAAATCGACATTGCAAACGCGCGCATCCGCTTCGCGAACGGCTGCGTGGCGAACACCACGGCCAGCCGCGTGAGCCTCAAGACCGAACGCAAGTTGCGGATCTTCGAGGACGCCGCCTACATCTCGCTCGACCTGCAGCAGAAGATCCTGACGCTGATCCGCAAGCGCGAAGGCCCGCCGCAGGCGGGGCAACTGCCGGTGAGCATCGAAGAAGCGAATCTCGAGCAGGGCGATGCGCTCAAGAGCGAGATCGAATCCTTCCTCGAATGCATACGGAACAACCGCCGTCCGATCGTGTCTGGAGAAGACGGGCTGCGGGCGCTCGAGACGGCCATACGCATCACCGAACAGGTACACGCGAACCTGGAGGCGACACGGAAGCCGGCTTGAACGAGTTCGCGGCGCACCTACATATGCCGCATGAACACAATGATCAGACCGCTCCGGGACGCACGCCGCACGCTCGACATCGATCTCGTCGCGGACTTCACCTGTCCCTGGTCATGGCTCGGCATGGCGCAGCTCACGCGGGCGCTCGGGAATCTCTCGGGTGATGTCGAAACGCGGCTGCGCTGGCACCCGTTCCGCATGGCCGCGCCAAAAGAAAACGCCGCGCCGCGCAGTTTCCATGAGTACCTCGCGGAGCGTTTGCCGACGGGCATCAGCGTACCGTTTGCCGAAAAAAGCCTGACGGAGGCTGGTCGCGAGCTGGGCATCGATTTTCATTTCGAGAAACTCGGCGCATTGCCAAGCACCTCGGAAGCACATCGGCTCGTCCAGCTGGCGGACAAGGAAGACCGGCACGCCAACGTCGCCGCGGCGATCTTCCGTGCCTACTTCGAGCGCGGAGATGACATCGGCGACGTGAACGTGCTGACCCGGATCGGCGGCGAGGCGGGCCTCGATCCGCAGACGCTGAAAGCGTTCCGCGAAACCCGCGAAGGCGATAGTGCACTGGTCGGCAGCGAAGATCGCATGCGTGGCTTTGGGGTGCGCACGGTGCCCAACCTGTTGTTCGGTGGCCGAGTGCTGGTCCCGGGAACCGTGAACGTCGCGACCTATGTGCATGCGCTCGACCAGGCGCTGTTTCCGGTTGCCGACGAGGAAGCGAAGGAAAAGCCGACGCTGCATTGATATGGAGGCAGCCGCCGTTCTGGCGGCTGCCTGCGTTGCGCGTTACCTTTGGCCGCATGACTCAGGACACTCTCAAGGCAGATCTTCTTGCCATCGTCGGCGAACAGGGAATGCTCGTCGGCGCAGCGGTGCGCGAACGCGCTGGCACGCTGTTTCACGGTCGCGTCGATGCCGAACTACTGGTGCGGCCGCGCAGTACCGAACAGGTTTCCGCCGTGCTCCGGTTGTGCCATGCCCGCGGCCAGCCGGTCGTGACGCACGGCGGACTCACCGGCCTGGTGAACGGTGCGGATGCCGCGGCGAATGACATCGTCCTGTCGCTCGAATCCATGAACTCCATCGAACGCGTCGACGTTCCGGGGCGTTGCCTGCGTGCGCAGGCGGGCGTGCAGCTCGGACGCGTGCAGCGCGAAGCGGAGACGCACGGGATGGTCTTTCCGCTCGATCTGGGCGCGCGCGACAGCGCGACGGTGGGCGGCAACATCTCGACCAACGCCGGCGGGCTGCGCGTCCTGCGTTACGGGATGATGCGCAATCTGGTGCTCGGCGTCGAAGCCGTGCTGGCCGACGGCACCGTGCTCACCTCGCTCAACCGCATGCTCAAGAACAATGCCGGTTACGACCTCAAGCAATTGTTCATCGGCAGTGAAGGCACCCTCGGTGTCGTGACGCGGGCGGAGTTGCGCCTGGTATCGCGCACCCGCAGCCAGGAAACCTTGCTGGCTTCGCTGCCGTCATTTGATGCCTTGGTGGATTTGCTGGAACGCCTGGACTCGGGTCTGGGCGGTCAACTCGCAGCCTTCGAGGCGTTGTGGGGCAACTACTACGACTACAACACCGCGCCGCCGGCCGAAAACATCGCACCGCTCGCGCGCGGTGCGCCGTTCTACGCCATCGCCGAAACACTGGGCGGCGACCCGGTTGGTGACCGCGCGCGTCTCGAGCAGGTGCTGGGCGAAGCACTCGAAGCCGGCACGATCACCGATGTGACGCTCGCCAATTCCGAGAACGAGCGGCGCGCCATCTGGGCGATCCGTGAAGACGTGTGGCAGGTGAGGAACATCGCTCCGCTGCTCACGTTCGACGTGAGCCTGCCGATCGAGAACATGCGGGCCTATTCCGAGGAGGTGTGCGCGTCCGTCACGGCCTTCGCGGGCGAGAACCGCGCCTTCGTGTTCGGACACATGGCGGATGGCAACCTGCACCTGGCGATCGCTTCCGGCGATGATGCGGCAACCCGCGCCAAGGTGGAGGACATGGTCTACCGGCCATTGGCCGCCATTGGCGGCTCCATCTCGGCCGAGCACGGCATCGGTCTCGAGAAACGCGCCTATCTACCTTTGTCGCGCACCGCGGCTGAGATTTCCACCATGCGCCTGCTCAAGCAGGCGCTCGACCCGAAAGGCATTCTCAATCCCGGCAAGGTCTTCGCATGAGCAAACTGCCTCCGCATCTCAATACCGGAAAACGGGAGGTCCATGTCGCGGCCATGCAATTCGCGTGCGGCTGGGACGTCGACGCCAACATCGCCACGGCCGAGAAACTCGTGCGGCAGGCGGCAGGTTTGGGGGCGCAGATCATCCTCATCCAGGAATTGTTCGAGACACCGTATTTCTGCATCGAGCAGGATTCACGGCATCTGCGGCTCGCCACCAGCGTTTCAGACAATCGCGCCATCAAACACTTCACCAAAATCGCGCGCGAATTGAACGTGGTGTTGCCGATCAGTTTCTTCGAGAAGTCCAACAACTCGTACTTCAATTCCATCGCGATCCTGGACGCGGACGGCGCCAACCTTGGCATTTATCGCAAGGCGCATATTCCCAACGGGCCGGGCTACCAGGAGAAGAACTACTTCAGCCCCGGCGATACCGGCTTCAAGGTCTGGGACACGAAGTACGCGCGCATCGGTGTCGGCATCTGCTGGGATCAGTGGTTCCCAGAGTGCGCCCGCGTCATGGCTCTCATGGGCGCGGAGCTGTTGTTCTATCCGACGGCCATCGGCAGCGAGCCGCCGCCGGCTCAGCCGGTGAACTCCCGCGATCACTGGCAACGCACCCAGCAAGGACACGCCGCCGCGAATCTCACGCCGGTGATCGTTTCGAACCGCATCGGTGTCGAGCGGGCGCTGCAGGATCCGGACGGGCTGTATATCAAGTTCTATGGGTCGAGCTTCATCGCGGACCCCACCGGCGCCAAACTCGCCGAAGCGGGCGAGGAAGGTGAAGCGGTGCTGACCGCGAAGTTCGATCTCGCCGCGCTCGCGGAACAGCGCGACAACTGGTTCGTATTCCGCGACCGGCGCCCGGAGCTCTATGGGGCGCTCACTACCTACGATGGAGGGACCCATGGTCGATAAATCCGAGGAGCTGGCCGAAGTCGATGCGTTGTTCGCGCGTGCGGACCAGGACCACGACGGGCAGATCAATTTCACCGAATTCAAGGCGCTGGTGAGCGAGCTCGACGATGGGCAGTTCTCCGAGGCCGAGCTGCGCATCGGTTTCACCGAGACCGATGCCAATCAGAACGGGCGCATCAACATCGATGAGTTCCGCGCGTGGTGGCTCAGCATCTGAACGGTCAGGGTGCTTTTTCGCACCAGTACTGCAGCTCGCTGCTCTTGCTCGGTTCGTATATGTAGTTGAAGCCCGAGAATCCCCAGGGCGCCGCAGTGTTGGCGATTCCCGCTGGGAACTTGGCCTGGTGGATGAGCACGGATTCACCGCTCGCAGTCGCATAGACGTACAGGCTGATCGCCGCGACCTCCGCCGGCGTCGTCACGTAGACCGCCTTGAATTCGAAGTACCTGCCTATCTTCTGGCCGGGCACGCGATAAGGGTCGCTGGTGGGCTGGGCGACCACCGAGAAATTCTCGCCGCCGTAGATGATGTGGCAGTGGACCGAGTCCGCGAAGGCCGGGGCGCCCAGCAGCACGGCTAACAAACATGTGTATTTCATGTCACTTGCCCGTGCACTGGCGGACGTTGTCGCTGCGGGCGTCGCCGCAGGGGCTGCTGGCATTTTCATCGAGGCGCGGGACGCCGTTCGCCGCGAGCCGCACGACGCGGGTTCGCCAGCTCCGCACTCCCGATTTGCCGATCTTCGCCTCGAGCAGCCAACCGGTAGTCGTTGCCTCGGTGTCGAACCCGTTGAAAAGGAAATTGCCCAGGCTGTAGACGATGGGCTTTCCCTTGTAGATCTCCGCGCCCTGCGTGACGTGTGGATGTCCGCCGACAATCATGTCGGCGCCCGCGTCGAGCATGCGCCGCGCGAAGACACGTTGGCGCTCGCTGGGATAACCCTCATCCTCCCAGCCCCAGTGCATGAACGGGATGACGAGATCGGCGTGAAATTCTTCCCGCGCCGCCTGGATGTCGCGCAACACATGTTCGTCTTCTCCGCTCCATGCCACACCGGCGCGATTTGCACTCGCTTCGAATGAGCGCGGTTTGAATTCGACATAGCCCAGGAACGCGATGCGCAAGCCGCCGCGTTCGACGATCCATGGCCGGTGAGCGGAAGCGAGATCGCGTCCGCCGCCGAAGTAGGGCAGGCGCGCGGCATCGAGCAGATCCAATTGCTCGGCGAAAGCGTCCTTGCCGAAATCACCGGAATGATTATTGGCGACGCTCACGCCGTCGAAATATCGAGCTATCGCCGGGATGGTGCTGGGCTCGGCGCGAAACGTGAATGGTTTGATCTCGGCCGTGCCCTTGGTCGCAATCACGCATTCGAGGTTTGCGATGCGCAGACGGCTGGGTTGCAGATATTTCGCGACGCCGGCGAACGGATCGACGCCCTTGGCGATGAGCGCGCCCGGCTCTTCTGCGACCATGACGTCGCCGACGAAAACGAGATCGACGGCGGCCTCTCTCGCAAATATGTTGTCGCTGAACACGAAAAGTGAGAGGACGCAGATGCGGATGACCATCTCGTTCACGATTGGACTGCGCATCGATCGCGATCGATGTTCATGGCCCGTAGCGACAATAGTTCGTGCTCGAACTTGTACGGCCGTAGATAGGGCAGCACTTGCCGCAACAGCGACAACGCCTGGCGGCTGGTGACGGCGTAACAGAACGAGGGGTTATGCGGGCTAGAGGAGGCACGCTTGCGCCTGATCTTTCCGGCGCCGAATGATTCAACCACGGACTGCAGAAGTTGGATTTCTGTGCTGGCGATGCTGACCACCAGCCGGCGATTTTCGTGCGCGGGGAGGCGAGTGAGTGTGATCGTGCCTTCGCCATCGATGAGTCCGGCGATATATGCCGCTTCATCGACTGCCAGTTGCTTCGCGCGCGATGCAGATGCCACAGCGAATCGTAACCCGGCAAATAAAAGAAGGCTCCCCGGATTTCTCCGGGGAACCCTCGCTTTTGGTGGAGGCGGCGGGACAGTTGTTCCCTCTCTTTCGAGAAGGCCTGGACTATGCCTTCATCCTTCGCGGCGCTTGCGCGCAGCCAAGGATGCGGGGCGTCTTATCCGTTTCTTTCGATCCGGATCCTGGTGCCGGCTCCGCCGATTTCGGCTCAGCCAGTCCATGAGTCTCTACACGGCAAAACGAGTTGGCCCCGTATCACCGCTCGGCGTTGCCACGTCGCTTGCGCGACGGCAGGGTTCACCGAATGAGCCCCGTTATCACTTTGCCCTTACGAGCAAAGGCGACCATTGCAATCCTTTGCATCAATCGAACCCGCGTCCGCAAGCGTTAGACGTAAGACTCTACGTACGTAGCTGCTTCTTTATTTTCTCGCCTCACGCTACCCGAAGAGCAGGGAAAACGCTCGGCCAGCGACTGTGACTCTTAACGATTCCGCCAGTAGCACACGGAAACGCGATCCTATGAGCGCTACCCCAGGTTCAGTGGCATAGGCACCAACTGGTCTGAGGGCAACCGCGATTAGGCGGCTAGTGCGTAGTTGTCGTCGTTGGCAACTGTAAAGTGCAAAGTTATTAACGAGGGCCATGCGCCTCGGTACGCCTCTTACGGTTCACAACCCACGTCGAAACCGGTCGCCCCCGTAGAAAGCCGCGCAAGCATACATGGAGCCGCGTGTGATCGCTGCAAGTTGGCAGCCGGCCCGCGGGTTGCCGGATTCTCCGGTGCCTAGCCGCGGCCGCGCATGATGCGGCCCTTGTTCCGCTCCCAGTCGCGGTCCTTCTCGGTGGCGCGCTTGTCGTGCTGCTTCTTGCCCTTGGCGAGGCCGATTTCGAGCTTCGCCTTGCCACCCTTCCAGTGCAGGTCGAGCGGGATCATCGTGTAGCCCTTGCGCTCGACGCTGCCGATCAGGCGCGACAGCTCCGCCTTGTTGAGCAGTAGTTTGCGCGTGCGAAGGGGTTCTGGGACCACGTGAGTCGACGCCGTCTTGAGCGGCGTGATGTTGGCGCCGAACAGGAACGCCTCGCCTTCCTTGAGATAGACATAGGCCTCGGCAACCTGCGCCTTGCCCGCCCGCATCGACTTGACCTCCCATCCCTGGAGCACGAGACCAGCCTCGAGCCGTTCCTCGATGAAATAGTCGTAACGCGCCCGGCGGTTCTCGGCGATCAGGCGCTCGGGATCTTTTTTGACTGGCTTGTTCATGGGTTCCGGAGGCCGTCATTGTACCCGTGCGACCCGACTTTCCTTTAGATTTGGGGCATGCGTGAAGTCAAACGCTCGGCGCTAATCGCGGAATCGCCGGCGCGTATGTACGCGCTCGTCAACGACATCGAGCGTTATCCGGAGTTCGTACCGTGGTGCACGGCCGCGCGCGTTGACGCGCGCAAGGAAGCCGAAATTGTCGCCACGCTCACGATCAAACGAGGGCCGGTCAAATCCGAATTCACCACGCGAAATCTGCTCGAACCCGACAAACGCGTGCTCATGCAGCTCGTCAGCGGTCCGTTCCGCGTGCTCGAGGGCTTGTGGACCTTCACCGCGCTCGGCGATCTGGGTTGCCGCGTCGAGCTGGAGATGCGCTTCGAGCTGGCGAACCGCGTCACCAATGCGCTGTTCGCACCGTTGTTCGAGGACACCGCCGCGTCGCTGGTGGATGCATTCGTCATACGCGCGCGCGAGTCGAAGGCTAGCTAGCTCCAAGGCCTGACTGGAATGAAACGCTGCACCGTCGTCTTCGCCACCCCCGCTCGCCAGTGGCACTGGCAGGTGGAGATCGACGATGCCGCGACAGTCGGCGATGCACTCGCCGCCGCGCATGCACAGGCCGGTGCGCTGCAGGTGCCGTGGGACGCGGAGGTGGGAATCTTCGGCGAACTGTGCGCGCGCGATACAGAGCTGCGCGACGGGGATCGCGTCGAAATCTATCGACCGCTTATTGCTGACCCGAAGGCATCCCGGCGGGCGCGGGTACAGCGGGAGCGGGCGGCGGCACGGGGTCCGGCGCCTGCTCGGCCCGCGACTTCGACTCCGAAGACGTCGAATCGCTAGCGGTTTCCGCGGCGGGTTTGTCGCGACCGAAGATGCGTTTCCACAAACTCGGCTTCTCGCGCTTCTTCTTGGTTTCCGCAAGCGCCTTGCGCAGGTCGCGGTCGACCTGCTCGAGATCCGACTGGGTGGGAACCCCGAGGTTTTCGTAGCGCGCGACTTTCTCGTCGGCGAAATACACGGTCAGGCGCCGCTTGAGCGGCTCCTTCTGATGCCGCGAGCTGAAGAAGTAGTAGTAGTCCCAGCGGTCGTCGTTGAATGCATCCGGCACCATCGGAGTGCCGAGCAGGAACCGCACCTGACTACGCGTCATTCCTTCCTTGAGCTGGGACACCGATTCGGCGACCAGGTAGTTGCCCTGCTGGATGCTCATCCGGTAGACGCAGCCGGAGGCGAGGAGCGCGCCAGTGGCGAGCAAAATGGTTGATAGTGCAAGGCGTTTCATGGTGGCGCATCATACCGCATCGTTTTCTGGAGACCTCTGGCTTGGAAAGCAAAGACCTGCGCAAGGCCGGACTCAAAGTCACCGGGCCCCGACTCAAGATCCTCGAAATCCTCGAGGGCAGTCCGACCCGCCACATGTCCGCCGAAGGCATCTACAAACGTCTGATCGAATCGAACGAGGACATCGGCCTCGCGACGGTTTATCGCGTGCTCACGCAATTCCAGGCCGCGGGATTGGTCTCGCGGCATCATTTCGAAGACGGCATGGCGGTGTTCGAGCTCAACCAGGGTACGCATCACGACCATATCGTGTGTCTGGACTGCGGCCGCGTCGAAGAGTTCATGGATGACGAGATCGAGGAGCGGCAAAAAGAGATCGCGGAACGCCTCGGGTACGAGTTACGCGATCACGCGATGACCTTGTACGGCCATTGCCACAAGCCGGGCTGCCCTTCGTTCAAGGGCGAGCAGAAGGTCCAGCCCAGGAACAGCTGAGCCGCGTAAGCGCGTCTCAGGCTTTGCGCTTTCCGCCCCGCGCCTTCTGATCGGGATTGCCAGCCAAGTGCAGCATCTCACGCGCGTGTTCCCGCGCTTTGCCGGTCACTTCGAGCCCACCTAACATCCGTGCGAGTTCCTCGGCGCGTTCGTCCATGGTGAGTTCGGAGATCGCCGTGCGGGTGGTCTTGCCGTCGGTGAGTTTGGCGACGCGCAGATGATGGTGCCCCTGGCTCGCGACCTGCGGCAGGTGGGTCACGCAAATTGCCTGGCCCGAGAAGCCGAGCGCTTTCAATTCGCGGCCGACGATTTCGGCGACCGCACCGCCGACTCCCGAATCCACCTCGTCGAACACCATGCAACGCGAGTCCTTCGCGGCGCAGGCAACCTGCACAGCCAGCGACAACCGCGCCAGCTCGCCGCCCGAGGCAACCTTGGCGAGTGGGCGCAGCGGCTGGCCGGGATTCGCGGTGACGCGAAATTCGACGGCATCGAAGCCTTGCGCAGCCGGCTCACCGGTCGGTTGGCTGATGTCGATGAGGAAACGCCCGCCGGCCATTCCCAATGTCTGCATACGCGCGGTGATGTCTTTCGAAAGCGCGCGCGCCGCGGTTTGGCGGCCCGCGGTGAGCTGCGTGGCGAGCTTTCGATAGGATTCGAGCGACTCGGCCTGCTGCTTCTTGAGCAGGTTGAGGTTGTTGTCGGCGCTTTCGAGTTCGGCGAGATCTTTCTCGAGCTTGGTGCCGAGCGCGCTGAGTTCGCCTGCCGGCACCCGATGTTTGCGGCTGAGTTCTTCGACCGCCGCGAGCCGCCGCTCGACTTCTTCCTGCCGGGCGGGGTCGATGTCCAGCGTTTCGAGATACCGCGAAAGCTCACGCGCCGCTTCGCGAATCTGGATGGTGGCCTCGTCGACCATGGGCACGACCTTGGCGAGGCGCGGATCAACGCTCGACAAGGTCTTGATGCCCGCCAGCGCGCGGGACGCCGTGGCGTGCGAACTGCCGTCATCGGAATCGTAGAGCAGGGCCACCGCAGCCTGTGCGGCTTCGGCGAGGCGCCCGCGGTTGGAATGCCGCGCGCGTTCTTCGGTCAGCGGGCCGACTTCGCCTTCCTTGAGATCGAGCGCCTTGAGTTCTCCCACCTGGAATCGCAGCAGCTCGCTGCGCGAATCGCGGTCACGCGCCTTGCCTTCGAGCTCAGCCGTGCGGTTCACGAGTGCGAGCCAGGTCTTGTGCGCCTCACGCACCTTGCCCGCGAGCTCGATGTTTTCGCCGAAATCGTCGAGCAGCTCACGCTGCGCGCTGGCGCGTGTCAGCGACTGGAATTCGTGCTGGCCATGGATATCGACGATGAGGCCGCCGACGTCGCGCAACAGCTGCAGCGGCACCGACACGCCATTCAGATAGCCGCGCGAACGCCCGTCATTCGCGATGACGCGGCGGACGGTGAGTTCATCGTCGGTGATTTCCACCGATTGTTCGGCGAGGATTTCGCGCAGCTCCGCCGCGCTGCCGCCGATGTCGAAGGTGGCCGATAGCTCGGCGCGCTCAGCGCCAGCCCTGACTACTTCCGCGCCGCCCTTGCCGCCGGCCAGCAATGCCAACGCATCGACGACGATGGATTTGCCGGCCCCGGTTTCGCCCGTGAGCACGGTCAGTCCGGCACGCAATTCGAGCTCGAGGGAGTCGATGATGGCGAAGTCACGAATCTGCAGATGGGTCAGCATGGCTCACTCGGATTTGTTGAATCCGCCCCGTCCCCAATGGAGCTTGGAACGCAGCAGGCGGTAATACTCGAACTTGTCTGGATGCAGCAGCGTGATCTTCTGCGCAGTCGGATGAACTTCCAGCCTGTCGCCGGGCACCAGTTCGCCGAGCGCGACGCCATCGGCGGTCACCTGGGCCCGGGTATCCGGGCGGTCGATCAGTTTGATGGAGATGGTCGAGCGGCCGGAAACCACGATCGGGCGGTCGGACAGCGTATGCGGGCAGATCGGCGCGACGACCAGCACATCGAGATGGGGCGCGACGATCGGGCCGCCGCAGGAAAGGGCATAAGCCGTCGAGCCGGTGGAGCTCGCCACGACCAGGCCGTCGCCGCCATGGGTGTTCACGTAAACACCGTCGATCCAGGTTTCGAAATCGAGCATGCGCCCGGTTTCCCATTTCTGCAGCACGACATCGTTGAGCGCGAGAGCGCTGGTGATGATTCCACGCGGCCCGACGATTCGTGCTTCGAGCAACGCCCGCTCGTCGCGCTCACACCGGCCTTCGAGCGCGGCGTCTACCGACTCGAGCATGTCCTGCGGCAGCACGTCGGTGAGAAATCCCAGTCTGCCGCGATTGATGCCGATGAGTGGTACGCCGCGATGGGCGACCAGGCGAGCGGCATAAAGAAGCGTGCCGTCGCCGCCGATGGCGATGACCAGATCGGCGCGCGCGGCGATTTCTTCCTCCGGAAGTCGTGTCACCAGATCGGCCGACGCCTGGAGTGGGTCATCGACGGGCAACAGTGCCGTGACCCCGCGCTTTTTCAGATGCGGTAGCAACGTCAATGCGGATTCGGCGACGCGTGCATCGCTGAACCGGCCTATGAGCGCGCAAGCCTGCACTGGTAAAGGCATGTTGCTTTGTAGCACGGGCCACACGGGCGGCCAATGCACTGAATCACATCGAAAACTGCCGAATCGCGCGGACTCGAGTTTCTTGACGTGCAGATGCCCGCTCAGTAGCTTCGACGCCGTGAATGAACCTTCCGACGACGCATTGTCCGAGCGCGAACAGCTACTGCTCCGGGTTCTCGTCGGCAGCTACATCCGGGACGGGCAGCCCGTGGGATCGCGTTCCCTGTCCCGCGAATCGGGCCTGGCGCTGTCCTCGGCCACCATTCGCAACATCGTCGCGGACCTCGAACAGCTCGGCTTCGTGAGCTCTCCTCACACGTCCGCAGGTCGCGTACCTACCGACAAGGGTTATCGCTTTTTCGTCGATTCCCTGCTCAAGGCGCGCACACCCGTCGAAGACGATCCTGCGTTCGCGGAATTCCGTCGCCAGCTCGACGCCTCGCGCGGCGATTCCAAGGCGCTGGTCGCGGCCGCCTCGCAATTGTTGTCCAACGTCACGCACCTGGCCGGGGTCGTGACTTTGCCGCGCACGCAGCAGGCTTCCATTTCGCAGATCGAATTCGTCGGGCTCTCGGACAATCGCGCGCTGGTCGTGCTCGTGTTCAACGACCGCGAAGTGCAGAACCGCATCATCCAGCTCGAGCGTTATCACTCCGCCGATGAGTTGCGCCGCGCCGCGAATTTCCTGACCGAGCGCTGCCGTGGCAAGACGCTGTCGCAGGTGCGGCAGGACATCCTGCGCGAGATGCAGGAAACGCGGGAGACGATGAACCTCGCGATGAAGGACGCGATCAACGTGGCCGAACACGTCTTCAAAGGTGACGAAGCGCGTGGCATGGAATTCGTCATGGCCGGCGAAACCAATCTGATGGGCGCCGGTGAGTTGTCGTCGGTCGACAAACTGCGGCGCCTGTTCGAGGCTTTCAACGAGAAGCGCGACATCCTCAACCTGCTCGATCACAGCCTGCGCGCGGATGGCGTGCAGATCTTCATCGGGCAGGAATCGGGCTTTCGCATCCTCGACGACTGCAGTGTGATCACCGCGCCCTACAGCGCCGACAATGAAGTCGTAGGCGTGATCGGTGTCATCGGCCCGACCCGTATGGCCTATGAGCGTGTGATCCCCATCGTCGATGTCACCGCCAAGATCCTTGGGGCGGCCCTCGCACGGCGATAACGGCGGGCTCCGATAGTTTCTTTTCCCCGGTTGCCTTGAAATACCCGAAAGCGGAGCCACAAAGCCGCGCAGGCTTTGGGCCGCACGTAACTAACTGTTTCATCGAGGTCTTTTGATGATGGATCCGAATGCCGACCAACTGGGTGCTGGTCCCGAGGACAAGACGACGGTGCTGCCCGAGACGGCGGTCGCGCTGGTCGAAATGGAGCGGCTGCGACAGGACCTGGCCGCCTCCGAAGAGCGCGCCAAGAATCATTGGGAGCAATACCTGCGCGCGCTGGCCGACGTGGACAACGTGCGCAAGCGCGCCGTGAAAGATCTCGAGAGCGCGCGCCAGTACGCGGTCGAGAAATTCGCGCAGGACCTGATCGCGGTGAAGGATTCGCTGGAACTCGGCATCGCCACCTTCCAGAAGGAAGGTGCCGCCAGGGCCGACGTCGCGAGTCTGGTTGAAGGACAGAACGCGACGTTGCGTCTTTTGGCGAAGGCTTTCGAGAAGGCACAGATCGAAGAGATCAATCCCGAGGGCGGGGCCTTCAATCCGGAACAACACGAAGCGATGCTGGCGCAGCCCAGCGATGCCGCGCCAAATACCGTGCTGGCGGTGATCCAGCGCGGCTACCAGTTGAATGGCAGATTGCTGCGCCCCGCCCGTGTGGTGGTGTCCGCAGCCAAGGGCAACGCTTAAAAAACTTCTTGAAAGAAGAACCCTGGCCTCCAGAAAGGGGGCACTGGGTCAATACCCAAAAAGAGTGAGTGGAGATTCGATATGGGCAAGGTAATCGGCATCGATCTGGGAACCACCAATTCCTGCGTCGCCATCATGGAAAGCGGCAAGCCGCGCGTCATCGAGAACAGCGAAGGTGACCGCACCACGCCGTCCATCGTCGCGTTCACCAAGGACAACGAAGTCCTCGTGGGCCAGTCGGCGAAGCGCCAGGCGGTCACGAACCCGCAGAACACCTTGTTCGCGGTGAAGCGCCTCATCGGCCGCAAGTTCGACGACGGCGTCGTGCAGAAAGACATCAACATGGTGTCCTACAAGATCGTCAAGGCCGACAACGGCGACGCCTGGGTCGAAGCCCAGGGCGAAAAGAAGGCGCCGCCGGAAATTTCCGCGCGCGTGCTCATGAAGATGAAGAAGACCGCCGAGGACTACCTCGGTGAGGAAGTGACCGAGGCCGTCATCACGGTGCCGGCGTACTTCAACGACCAGCAGCGCCAGGCCACCAAGGACGCCGGCCGCATCGCCGGTCTCGACGTGAAACGCATCATCAACGAGCCGACCGCGGCGGCGTTGGCCTATGGCCTCGATAAATCCGGCAAGGACCGCAAGATCGCGGTGTATGACCTGGGCGGCGGCACGTTCGACGTGTCGGTCATCGAGATCGCCGAGATCGACGGCGAGCGCCAGTTCGAAGTCCTGTCTACCAACGGCGACACGTTCCTCGGTGGCGAAGACTTCGACATGAAGATCATCAATTTTCTGGCTGACGAATTCCTCAAGGAATCGGGCGTTGACGTGCGCAAGGATCCGCTGGCCGTGCAGCGTCTGAAAGAGGCGGCCGAGAAGACCAAGATCGAGTTGTCTTCCAGCCAGCAGACCGACGTGAACCTGCCGTACATCACGGCCGATGCGTCGGGCCCCAAGCATCTCAATATCAAGCTGACTCGCGCGAAGCTGGAAAGCCTGGTCGAAGACCTGGTCAAGCGCACGATCGAACCCTGCCGCACGGCATTGAAGGATGCGGGCGTCGGCACCCAGGATATCTCCGAGGTCATCCTCGTCGGTGGTCAGACGCGTATGCCGCTGGTGCAGAAGTACGTGAAGGACTTCTTCGGCAAGGAGCCGCGCAAGGACGTGAACCCTGACGAAGCGGTCGCGGTCGGCGCGGCCATCCAGGGCGGCGTGCTCGCGGGCGAAGTCAAAGACGTGTTGCTGCTCGACGTGACGCCGCTGTCGCTCGGCATCGAGACGCTCGGTGGCGTGATGACGAAGCTCATCGAGAAGAACACCACCATCCCGACGAAGACGTCGCAGACGTTC
The DNA here is from genome assembly GCA_037200975.1 of Pseudomonadota bacterium. NCBI lineage: Bacteria > Pseudomonadati > Pseudomonadota > Pseudomonadota bacterium. The sequence goes on from JBBCGI010000001.1 coordinate 4,225,969, forward strand.
TCGACCGCGGATGACGGCCAGTCGGCCGTGACCATCCACGTGTTGCAGGGCGAGCGCGATCGCGCGCAGGACAACAAGTCGCTGGGCAAGTTCGATCTCACCGACATCCCGCCGCAGCCGCGCGGCACGCCGCAGATCGAAGTGAGCTTCGACATCGATGCGAACGGCATCATGCACGTCGGCGCGAAGGACAAGGCCACGGGCAAGGAACAGAAGATCGCCATCAAGGCGTCTTCGGGCCTGACCGAGGATGAAATCAAGCGCATGGTGAACGACGCCGAGGCGCACGCGGAAGAAGACAAGAAATTCCGCGAGTTGGTGGATTCCCGCAACCGCGCCGATCAGCTGGTGCACGCGGTGGAGAAATCGCTCAAGGATCTCGGCGACAAGGTCGACGGCGGCGAACGCGCCAAGGTCGAGTCCGCGCTGTCGGATCTGCGCGGCGTGCTCAAGGGCGACGACAAGGCTGCGATCGACAAGAAGGCGGAGGCCCTCATGGCCGCGGCCTCGAACATCGCGAGTCAGGCGGCGGCCGCGCAAGGTGGCGCGGGTCCGGAAGCGGGCGGTGGCGCCGAAGCTGGCGCTGGCGCGCAGGCAAAGTCCAACGACGATGCCGTCGATGCCGAGTTCGAAGAAGTGAAAGACAAGAAGAAAGCCTGATCATTACGGCTGGCTAGGCTCCGCGCCCCCGGGCGCGGAGCCTGTTTCTTTAAGGGCGGAGAATGTCGAAACGCGATTACTACAAGGTGCTGGATCTGCCGCGCACCGCGACCGAGGCCGACGTCAAGAAGGCCTACCGCCGTCTTGCCATGAAATATCACCCGGACCGCAATCCCGGGGACAAGGAAGCCGAAGAGAACTTCAAGGAAGCCAAAGAGGCTTATGAAGTGCTCTCCGAGGCCGACAAACGCGCCATCTACGACCAGCACGGCCACGCGGGCATCGATGCGAACCGCCAGGGCGGCGGCCGCAGCGGCTTCCAGGGCGGCGACGCGTTTGGCGAGATGTTTGGCGAGATGTTCGGCGACATCTTCGGTGGCGGGCGCCGCGGCGGCGGCCGGCAGGTATTTCGCGGTGCCGATCTCAAGTACGAACTCGAGCTCGACCTGAACCAGGCGGTGTTCGGCTACGCCGCCGAGATCGACGTAGCCAAGCTCAGCGAATGCGAGACCTGCGGCGGCAGCGGCGCGGCCAAGGGGCACAAACCCGTCACCTGCGAAACCTGCAACGGTGTCGGGCAGGTGCGTATTTCGCAGGGCTTCTTCCAGTTGCAGCAGCCGTGCCCGAAGTGCCGTGGCAGCGGCACCATCATCAAGAATCCCTGCGACAGCTGTCTCGGCCAGGGCCGCGTGCGCCGCAGTAAACGGCTGGCCGTGAAGATCCCCGCTGGCGTCGATACCGGCGATCGTATTCGCCTGAGCGGCGAGGGCGAATCCGGACGCAATGGTGGTCCACCCGGCGATCTGTATGTCGAAGTCCACGTACGCGACCATGAGATCTTCGATCGGGAAGGCGCCGATCTGTTGTGCGAGGTGCCGGTGAGTTTCGCGACCGCCGTGCTCGGCGGCAGCATCGATGTGCCGACGCTGGACGGACACGTGTCGCTCAAGGTGCCGACGGAAACCCAGTCCGGCACGCAGTTCCGCCTGCGCGGCAAAGGCGTGAAGCCGGTGCGCGGCGGCGCTCACGGGGACCTGTTCTGCACCGTGGTGGTCGAAACGCCGGTCAACTTGAGTGGCGAACAGCGCGAAATGTTGCGCAAGTTCGAGGAGACCCTCAAGAAGGACGCCAGCAAACACGCGCCGCGCGGCGAAAGTTTCTTCGAGGGCGTGAAGCGTTTCTTCTCGAGCGAGCCTACCTAGCTACCGCGGCGAGGCCGGCGGCAGTTTCAGCGCCGCGCGGAGCACTGCGGCCGCCCGGGTTTCGGCAGCGCGATAGTCCGCGTCTTTCGCGAACTCCCGCACCAGCCATTCGGCCGCCAGGCGGCCCGCGGCGATATCGCTGGCGTAGTGCACGCCGCACACCATCCGCTGGTGGGCGAAATCGTCGGCCCTCGCCAGCAGCGCCTGGCGGCGTTCAGGCGCCATGTCGGCCAGCACCAATGCGGCCACGTACCCATAACTCGCATGCCCGCTCGGGTACGACTGATCGTCGGCCAGTCCGGCCGTGCAGGGTTTCAGCCGCGACTCGATGACATAGGGCCGCTGCCGCGCAAAGCGCAGCTTCGCGGCGCGCACGTAAATGCTGACATCGGTTTCGACGCGCTCCACGAAATCGCGCAATACGTCCAGCGACGAATCGTTCGACGAATCGATTCCGAGGGCGCCATAGAACTGCCGGATATCCTTCTTGCGATCGGCGCGCGCTGCTTCGAAGGTGGCGGGTGTGCGCGCGGCCTGCAGCGCCAGTAGTTCGTCGAGTTCCGCCCGCGTCTGCCGCGAATCGCTGGCGCCCGGCGGCGCAAACAGGGCGACGAACGCGCTCGAGTCTTCCGGCAGAAAATGCGGCGTCCGGTCCGCCCACCACTGCCAGTAACCCACGCCGCAGGCGGCGATGAGTGCGAGCGAGATAGCGGCAATCTTCGTCGTGCGAGAGGTCAGGGTGTCGGCTCCTGCGCCCAGCGTCGCGAGCGTTCCAGCGCCTGAGTCCAGCGCGCGCGCCGCGCGCCGGCTTCAGTCGCGCTCATCCGCGGCTCGAATCTCCGCTCGAGTTGCCACAGCGAAGCGAGTTCCTGTTGTGAAGACCAGAAGCCGCAACCAAGCCCCGCCAGTGCCGCGGCGCCGAATGCCGTCGTCTCCGTATTGCGCGGCCGCAGCACCGGCACGCCTAACAAGTCGGCCTGGAACTGCATGAGCAACGAATTGCGGGCGGCCCCGCCGTCGACGCGCAGCTCGGTGAGGGGCTGCCCGGCATCGGCCTGCATGGCGGTGATGAGGTCCGCGGTCTGGAATGCGATGGCCTCGAGCGCAGCGCGAGCGATATGCGCGCGTGAACTGCCGCGCGTGAGGCCCACCAGCGTTCCGCGCGCCTGGGGATCCCAGTGAGGCGCGCCGAGGCCAGTGAAGGCGGGGATGAGGTACACATCGCCGGTGTCTGGCACGCTTGCCGCCAGGGCTTCGACATCGTCGGAGCGGTCGATGATGCCGAGGCCGTCGCGCAGCCACTGCACGATGGCGCCGGCCATGAACACGCTGCCTTCGAGCGCGTATTGCGTGCGCGCGCATCGCCAGGCCACGGTGCTCACCAGCTGATTGCGCGAGCGCATCGGGCGATCGCCGGTGTTCATCAGCGCGAAACAACCCGTGCCGTAAGTGTTCTTGGCCATGCCGGGCGAGAAGCAAGCCTGTCCGAACAGCGCGGCGTGCTGGTCGCCGGCAATTCCCGTCACCGGCAACTCGTAGCCGTCGAGGTGGATCCGTGGTGCGACGGCCAGGGGCAAGCTCGAATCGACGATGCGCGGCAGGCAGGCGCGCGGCACTCGCAGTAGCTCGAGCAGCCGATCATCCCAATCGCCTTGTTCGAGGTTGAACAGCAGCGTGCGGCTCGCGTTGGTGGCGTCAGTGATGTGGTGACGCCGGCCGCTCAGGTGGTAGATGAGCCAGCTGTCGATCGTCCCGAACGCAAGCTCGCCGCGTTCCGCGCGCGCCCGGACATGCGGTACCGAATCGAGCAGCCAGGCGAGTTTGGTACCCGAGAAATACGGATCGAGCAGGAGGCCGGTGCGCGCGCTGATCTCACCGGCGATGCCCGACGCGCGCAGCGCCGCGCAGGTATCGGCAGTCCGGCGATCCTGCCAGACGATCGCAGGCGCCACCGGCAGCCCCGTGCCGCGGTCCCACAGCACCGTGGTTTCGCGCTGGTTCGTGATGCCGACCGCCACGATGTCGCGCGGCGTGAGGTGCGCCTGCTCCAACACCGCGGCGACCGTGATCAGTTGTGAATCGAGTATCTCGATCGGGTCGTGCTCGACCCAACCGGGCTTCGGAAAGTACTGCGTAAATTCCCGCTGGGCCTGCGCCACAACCTGACCGCTGGTGTCGAACAACAGCGAGCGCGAGCTGGTAGTGCCCTGATCGAGCGCGAGAATGTATCGCGCGGCCCTCATTGATCAGCCGATCAAGCGGCCAGGCCGCGCGGCCGCATGCCCGCTGCGCGGTAGACGGCGTCGATCGCGCGCATGTTGCCGATGGCATCGTCGCCGCCGGTCAGCGGTTGGGCGCGCCCTTCGATCACCTCGATGACGTGGCGCAGCTGGAAATGAAACGTGGTGTCGCCGCCGGAGACGATCTGTGGCAACGAAGGCGCGTCGGTCTCTATCGACAGGGTTGCGCCCGCATGGGGGGACACAGGATTGTCGAATTCGAGCACGCCCTTGTCACCCAACACGCGCAGGCGGCGCAACAGGACGCCGTCTTCCGGTTGCATGGAACACTTGAGTGTGGCGGTCGGGCCGCTGGTGAATGCCAGCTCGGCCGAGATATCGAGATCGACACCCGGCGTACCGCAACGCGCCTGCGTGCTGACGACCGTCGGTTCATCGTTAGCAACCGTGCGGATCCAGTGCATGCAATAACAACCGAGATCCATCATCGCGCCGCCGCCGAGTTCTTCGATGTAGCGCAGTTCGCCCGGCGTGTCGGGCAACAAGGCGTTGAAGATGGCTTCGATGTGGCGGATTTTTCCGATGCTGCCGCCGCGCAGCGCCGACAAGGCGCGTTCGAACAGCGGGTGAAAGCGATAGTGAAAGGCCTCGAGCAGATGGCGATCGGCGGCCCGCGCGGCCGCGACCATTTGCGCCGCGTCATGCGCATTGCTCGCGAACGGTTTTTCCACGAGCACGTGTTTGCCGTTGGCCAGCGCTGCCGTGCACCACTCGAGATGCGCCGACGGTGGCAAGGCCACGTACACGAGGTCGATATCGTCGCGGGCGACCAGTTCTTCATAACTACCGCACGCGATGGGTATCGAATGTTGCGCGGCGAAATTCTGCGCGCGTTCGAGAGTGCGCGCACCGATGGCGACGACTTCCGCGCCGAGCAGCGCGTTGGCGGGTGTCACGATTCCGCGCGGCGCAATTCGCGCCGCTCCGAGGATGCCGATGCGTATCATGGGCCGGCAGTCTCGCACGACTGCGCGCGCTGCGGCACACTGTCGCCGCAAGAGTGAGAACGGGAGCAAGTGTGACGAGAGCCGCGTTGATCGGTGCTACGGGACGGATGGGCCTCGCGATCGTGCGCGCCAACGTCGCCAGTAAAACGCTGCAGGTGGTGGCCGCCATCGCCTCGCCCGGTAGCAAGTCGGCGGGTTTTGACATCGGCGAGGTGGCCGGCGGGCAGGCGATCGGCGTGCACGTGCTCGGTGATCTGCCGCCCGATCTCGGCAAGGCCGAGGTGGCGATCGATTTCTCGCGACCGGAGTTGAGCCTGCGCGCGTTGAATGTCTGCCGCGCCGCGCGGGTTCCCATCGTGATCGGCACGACCGGTCATGGCGCCGAATTCGAAGCGCGGATTGCCGGGGCGGCGCGCGACATCGCGGTGCTGGTCGCGCCTAACACCTCCATCGGTGTCGCGGTCGCGCAGGAACTCGTGCGCATCGCGGCAAGCGTATTGCCACCGGAGTTCGACATCGAGATTTCCGAGGCACATCACAAACACAAACTGGACGCCCCCTCGGGTACGGCGCTCGCTCTGGCGGACAGCGCCGCCAAGGCGCGTGGACTCGATCCCAATGCCGACACCTTGTCGGGGCGCGTCGGGCAGGGAGCGCGGCGCAGTGGAGAAATCGGTATTGCCTCGATCCGGGCCGGGGACATCGTGGGCAGCCATACCGTCCTTTTTGCCGGTTCCGGGGAGCGCCTGACCGTGGGTCACGAGGCGACGGATCGGTCGATCTTCGCCCTGGGGGCTATCCGCGCGGCCGCCTGGCTTTCGGCACAAAAGCCCGGCCGATACTCAATGGCCAACGTACTTGGATTAAAAACAATCGCTTAAGCGACTTTTCAAGGCTCGTCATTAGAACTTTCAGGGCAATTTTTCCGCGAAACGAACAAGAAGTTTCGTGGACACCCCGGGGCGCGCTTCGTAAAATTGCCGCCTAATCCGAAACGGGTTAGTCCAACGCAGGGCGGGAGGATGTTCGAGAGAACTCCTCCCGCTTTGTGCATGTACGCTCCGCGCGGAGAGCAAACACACATTTGACGCATTTTTATCGGGTCCGAGCAGGCTCGAGGGGAGTTTCCGCGTGACGATAACCGCGGTTCTGGCTCTGGAAGATGGAACCATCTTCAGCGGCCAGTCTATCGGCGCCAAGGGCAACACGACTGGCGAAGTTGTTTTCAATACCGCACTGACCGGTTACCAGGAAATTCTTTCCGATCCTTCCTATTCCCGACAGATCGTAACGCTGACCTATCCGCACATCGGCAACACGGGCACGACGCCCGAAGATCTCGAGGCGCCGACCGCCTACGCGGCCGGGCTGGTAGTTAGGGACGTTCCGCCGCTCGCGAGCAATTGGCGCAAGAGCGAAGACCTGCGCGAATTCCTCAGCCGTCACAAGGTCGTCGCCATCTCCGGCATCGACACGCGCAAGCTCACGCGCATCCTGCGCGAGAAGGGCGCCCAGGCCGGGTGCATCATGACCGGCGACAAGATGGACCCCGCGGCGGCGGTGCGCCTGGCGAAGAAATTCCCCGGTCTCAAGGGCATGGACCTCGCCAAGGTCGTGACCACCAAGCGGCAATACCAGTGGAACGAGGGCAGCCTGTGGCAGCCCGAGAATCGTCCGGTGATGCGCGCGCATCAGCGCCTGCATGTCGTTGCCTACGACTACGGCGTGAAGCGCAACATCCTGCGCATGTTGTCGGACCGCGGGTGCCGCATGACGGTGGTGCCCGCGCAGACGTCGGCCGAGGAAGTTCTCTCGCTCGACCCGGATGGTGTGTTCCTGTCGAACGGCCCGGGCGACCCCGAGCCCTGCGATTACGCCATCGAGGCGATCCGCGCGCTGGTGGTGGCGGATCTGCCGACCTTCGGCATCTGCCTCGGCCACCAGTTACTCGGCCTCGCGAGCGGCGCACGCACCATGAAGATGAAATTCGGCCATCACGGCGCGAATCATCCGGTGCAGGAACTCGAAACCGGCCGCGTCTTCATCACCAGCCAGAACCACGGTTTCGCGGTCGACGAAAGCGATCTGCCGTCCACGCTCAAGGCGACCCATCGCTCGCTGTTCGACGGTTCGCTGCAGGGCATCGCGCGCATCGACAAGCCGGCCTTCAGCTTCCAGGGACACCCGGAGGCGAGCCCCGGTCCGCAGGAAATGGGCGCGATGTTCGACCGCTTCGTCCATCTCATGTTGCGGCGGCTCCAGCAGAAGCTGCGTGGCCCCCGCAGGGCGAAGGCCGAGTAACTAACCAGTCATGCCAAAACGTACCGACATAAAAAGCATCCTGATCATTGGCGCCGGCCCGATCATCATCGGCCAGGCCTGCGAGTTCGATTACTCCGGAGCGCAGGCCTGCAAGGCGCTGCGCGAAGAGGGCTACCGGGTCATCCTGGTGAACTCCAACCCCGCGACCATCATGACCGACCCTGAGATGGCCGACGCCATCTACATCGAGCCGATCAACTGGCGCACCGTGGCGCGCATCATCGAGAAGGAACAGCCCGATGCTTTGTTGCCGACGATGGGCGGCCAGACGGCGCTCAACACGGCGCTCGACCTGGTGCGCGAAGGCGTGCTCGCACGGCATGGCGTCGAACTGATCGCAGCCAGCCGCGAAGCCATCGACATGGCCGAAGACCGCGAGCTGTTCAAGAACGCGATGAAGGAAATCGGGCTCGAGTGCCCGCGTGCGGCCGTGGCGCACACGCTGCCGCAGGCGCAGGAGATCCAGCAGACACTCGGCTTTCCGTGCGTCATCCGTCCGTCGTTCACGATGGGCGGCTCGGGCGGCGGCATCGCCTACAACCGCGAGGAATTCGAACAGATCGTCGAGCGCGGGCTCGATGCATCGCCGACCTCCGAAGTGCTCATCGAGGAATCGGTGATCGGCTGGAAGGAATTCGAGATGGAGGTCGTGCGCGACAAGAACGACAACTGCATCATCGTGTGCGCGATCGAGAATCTCGATCCGATGGGCGTGCACACGGGCGATTCGATCACCGTCGCGCCCGCGCAGACGCTGACCGACAAGGAATATCAGCGCATGCGCAACGCGTCGATCGCGGTGCTGCGCAAGATCGGCGTCGAGACCGGCGGGTCGAACGTGCAGTTCGCCGTGAACCCGAAGGACGGGCGCCTGCTGGTCATCGAGATGAACCCGCGCGTGTCGCGCTCGTCCGCGCTCGCCTCCAAGGCGACGGGCTTCCCGATCGCCAAGATCGCCGCGAAACTGGCGGTGGGTTACACGCTCGATGAGCTCAAGAACGACATCACGGGCGGCGCGACGCCGGCCTCGTTCGAGCCCAGCATCGACTACGTCGTCACCAAGATCCCGCGCTTCACGTTCGAAAAATTCCCGGCGGCGAACTCGCGTTTGACGACGCAGATGAAATCGGTTGGCGAGGTCATGGCCATCGGCCGCACGTTCCAGGAGTCGCTGCAGAAGGCGCTGCGCGGTCTGGAGACTGGCCTCGACGGTCTCAACGAAATTCTGCCGGGACCGGTGACGGAACCGCTGAGCGAGGAGTTGCGCGACAAGCTTGCCTACGAGCTGCGCGCGCCCGGTCCGAACCGGCTGCTGTACGTGGCGGATGCATTCCGCGCGGGCTGGTCGCGCGAGCGCATCGAAGAGCTTTCGTACATCGATCCCTGGTTCCTGGCGCAGATCGAAGAGTTGATCAACGAGGAATCGCAGGTGCGCAGCGGCGGCGTCGCGTCGCTCGACTCCGATCGCTTGCGCGACCTCAAGCGCAAGGGCTTCTCGGACAGCCGTCTGGGCACGCTCACCGGCACTGGCGAAGAAGCCATCCGCGCCAAGCGGCATGCGCTCAACATCCGCCCGGTCTTCAAACGGGTCGACACCTGCGCCGCGGAGTTCGCCACGTCGACGGCCTATCTATATTCGACGTACGAAGAAGAGTGCGAGGCCGCGCCCACCAACCGGCGCAAGATCATGATCCTGGGTGGCGGGCCCAATCGCATCGGGCAGGGCATCGAATTCGACTACTGCTGCGTCCACGCCGCGTTGCAGCTGCGCGAGGATGGTTTCGAAACCATCATGGTCAATTGCAATCCGGAAACGGTGTCCACCGATTACGACACCTCGGATCGCCTGTACTTCGAACCGTTGACGCTCGAGGACGTTCTCGAGGTCATCGCGAAGGAAAAGCCCGAGGGCGTCATCGTGCAATACGGCGGCCAGACGCCGCTGAAACTATCGCGTGCGCTCGAAGCGGCGGGGGCGCCCATCATCGGCACGTCGCCCGATTCCATAGACATGGCCGAAGACCGCGAGCGTTTCCAGGTGCTGGTGAAGAACCTGGGGCTCAAACAGCCCGCCAACGCCACGGCGCGCACGGAAGACCAGGCAGTCGCGTTGGCGCGCACGGTCGGGTTCCCGCTGGTTGTGCGGCCCTCGTACGTGCTCGGCGGCCGCGCCATGGAAGTGGTCTTCAACGAAGAAGATCTGCGCACCTACATGACGACCGCCGTCAAGGTGTCCAATGACAGCCCGGTATTGCTCGATCGCTTCCTCGACGTGGCCATCGAAGTCGACGTGGACGCCTGCTGCGACGGCGAAGACGTGTTGATCGGCGGCATCATGGAGCACGTCGAACAGGCCGGTGTCCATTCGGGCGACTCGGGTTGCTCCCTGCCGCCGAATAGTTTGTCCGCGGAGATCCAGGCCGAGCTGCGCGAACAGACGCGCAAGCTCGCCAAGGCGCTGTCGGTCATCGGTCTCATGAACATCCAGTTCGCCATCCAGAACGGCATCATTTACGTGCTCGAAGTGAATCCGCGCGCGTCGCGCACGGCGCCGTTCGTCTCCAAGGCGACCGGCGTTCCGCTCGCCAAGATCGGCGCGCGCGTGATGACCGGCCGCAAGCTGAAATCGATGGATAACGCGACCGAGATCGTGCCGCCTTACTTCTCCGTCAAGGAAGCCGTCTTCCCGTTCACCAAGTTCCCGGAAGCCGATCCGATCCTGGGTCCGGAAATGAAGAGCACGGGCGAAGTCATGGGCACCGGCCGAACCTTCGGTGAAGCCTATGCCAAAGCCCAGGCCGGTTCAGGGGTCACCCTGCCGCGTTCCGGCCTGGTTCTGATCAGCGTGCGAGAGCGCGACAAGTCCGGCGCGGTGACGCTGGCCAGGAAGCTCATCGAACACGGTTTCGAGCTGGCGGCCACCGACGGAACCGCGAAGGCGATCACCGATGCGGGGTACGCCTGCAGGCGCGCTAACAAGGTGCGCGAGGGCCGGCCGCACATCGTGGACATGATCAAGAACGACGAATTCGTGATGATCGTGAATACGACGGAAGGCAAGACGGCGATCAAGGAGTCGAATTCCATCCGCCGTGAGGCGGTGCACAAGCGGGTGACGTACTACACGACGCTCGCCGGGGCGCTCGCAACCTGCGAAGCTCTGGACCATCTCGATTCGGTCGAAGTGAACAAACTCCAGGACCTGCACAAAGAGGCGCGGTCATGAAACGCACTCCCATGACGCTGCGCGGCGCCGAAGCGCTGCGCAACGAGCTCAAACGCCTGAAGGGCGAGGATCGTCCGCGCGTCATCAAGGCGATCGCGGAGGCGCGCAGTCACGGGGACCTCTCGGAGAACGCCGAGTATCACGCGGCGCGCGAGCAACAGGGTTTTATCGAGGGGCGTATCGGCGAGATCGAAGCCAAGCTCTCGACCGCCGAAGTCATCGACACGGCCTCGCTCACCAATACGGGCAAGGTCATCTTCGGCGCCACCGTCGACCTCGAAGACCAGGATGACGGCAAGCGCATTTCCTATCAGATCGTTGGCGAAGACGAAGCCAACATCAAGACGGGCCGCATTTCGATCACCTCGCCGATCGCGCGCGCCATCGTCGGCAAGAGCGTGGGTGACGTCGTCGACGTGGTCGCGCCGGGCGGCAAACACAGTTACGAAGTGATCGAAGTCAGATACGTCTAGTCAGCGTCAGCAGAGGGGTGGGGCATGAAGCGTTTCGCGTTATGGTCGTTCACGGTGGCGGCGCTTGCCGCCGGTCCTCTGGTGCTCGCGCAGGACTGGATTGCGCTGCAGGACGGCAAGAGTCTCGCCGGCTGGAAAGCGGCGGAACGCCCCGAAGCCTGGGTGGTTGAAGACGGCGCCTTCGTCTCGCATGGCGAGCGCGCACATCTGTTCTACGTCGGCAAGGTCGGCAAACACGACTTCAAGAACTTCGAGTTCTCGGCCGAGGTGATGACCTCGCCCGGAGCCAACAGCGGCATCTACGTGCACACGAAGTGGCAGGGGCCAGGCTGGCCCGAGGCAGGTTACGAGTTGCAGGTCATCAACTCGAATCCGCCCGCCGAGAAGATGAACGGTTACATCGAACACAAGATGACCGGCAGCGTTTATGCCGTGCGCAACACCTGGCAGGCGCCGGTCGCGGACAACGAGTGGTTCAACTACCGCATCCGCGTGGTCGGCAAAACCATCCAGACCTTCATCAACGACAAGCTGATCTGCGAATACGCCGAACCGGAGAATGCCTTCCGGCCGGCCGACAAGAAGGGCAGATTGTTAGGCTCGGGCACGTTCGCGCTGCAGGCGCACGATCCGGGCAGCGTCGTGAAGTACAAGGACATCAAGGTTAAGATCCTGCCGAACGACGCGGTGCCGCCGGCGGGCCTCGTGCCGTTGGCCGATCGCGAGTTCGATGAACTCGTCACGCAGGCATCGAACGACAATATTCCGCTCATCGATTTCGGTCTTGCGCCGCCGGTGGGCGAGGCCGCGGAATTCTGGAGCCAGGTACACCGGCTCGGCATCACACCAGGCAGCAGCTTCAGGACGGAAGACTACCTGCGTATCCCGGGCAGCGTCCTCGTGGTCGTCGACAAGGACAAAGCGCCGGACGTCGCGCTGCTCCAGGCTGCGAAGGCCGCGGGAGTGAAAGTGGCATTCAGCGCGGGCGCCGCCACCCGCGTCGATGAGGCGCACTTCAAGGCGCGTCTGCAGGCGATCAAGGCCGCGGGCCTGGGCTGGAAGGATTTCTGGGTGCCCGGGAAGTCTGGCAACTAGGAAACGCGCACGATCTCGAGCGTCGGGTTTGCCGTCATCGGCGTGCCACCGCGCATCGTGCGCAGCAGCTCATTGGTTTCATGCGACGGCATGGGTTTGGCGAAGTAATAACCCTGGCCGGTCGAGCATCCGAGCGCGAGCAGCTGCGACGCGTGTTCGCGCGTCTCGATGCCTTCCGCGACGGTGCCCAGGTGCAGGCTCTGCGCCATGCTGATGATCGCGCGCACGATGGCGGCATCGTTGCGGTCGACGTTCATGTCGCGCACGAAGGTGCGGTCGATCTTGAGGTAGTCGATCGGCAGGTTGCGTAGATAGGCGAGGCTCGAATAACCGGTGCCGAAGTCGTCGACCGACACGCGCACGCCGAGATCGCGCAACGCATGCAGCTTGGTCACGTGCTGCTCGGAATCCTGCATCGCGACGCTTTCGGTGAGCTCGACTTCCATCTGGTGCGGGGCGATGTCGAATTCATGCGCGATCGCCACGAGGCGCTCGGGCAGGTTGGAGCGTTTCAGCTGCTTGGCCGAGACGTTCACGGCCACCGGCACGGGCTTGAGACCGGCGCGTTGCCAGGCCGCGATCTGCCGCGCCACGTTGCGGAACACGCATTCGCCCAGCTCCACGATCAGGTCGGATGCCTCGGCAACTTCGATGAATTGTAGTGGCGGCACCGATCCATGGCGCGGATCGTTCCAGCGCGCGAGCGCTTCGAACGACACGAGGCGGCCGCTGCGGATGTCGACGATCGGCTGCAGGTGGATCTCGATGGCTTCGCGATTGACGGCGCTGCGCAGATCCTGCTCGAGCGCCAGGCGCGTGTGCACGCGTTTGTTCATGGCCGAGTCGAACATCTGCACGTTGTCGCGGCCGCGCGCCTTCGCTTCGTACAGCGCGATATCGGCCGAACGCAGCAGCTCGCTCATCGTCGTGGCATCGCGCGGATAAACCGACAGGCCGATGCTGGTCGTGGCCGAGTAGGTGGCTTCGCCGAGACGAACCGGCTTCTTCAGCGCCGCCGCCACGCGTTCCGCAATCGCCGCGCAGTCGGGCTCGAGGCCGTAGTGGCGAGTGACCACCAGGAATTCGTCTCCACCCATGCGCACCACGAGGTCGGGGCTCGCGATGGAATCGCGCAGGCGGCGCGCAACGCTGCGTAGATAGTCGTCGCCGATGGAGTGGCCGCGCGAATCGTTGATGTTCTTGAAATTGTCGCAGTCGATGTACAGGATCGAGAGCGAATCGCCGCGGCGCGCCGCTTCGTCGATCAGGCGCGGCAGCTCTTCGTTGAGATACGTGCGGTTCGGCAGCCCGGTCAATGCATCGTGCGTGGCCAGGTGCTGCAGCGAAAGCTGGTGTTCCTGCGCGCGGCGCTCGGCTTCGCGCCGATGCGAGATGTCCTGCAGCAGCATCGCATGCACGCGGCCGGTGCCCGGTTCGAGATCCGCGATCGTGAATTCCACGTCGCGGCGTTCCTCGTCACCGCGGATCACCTGCGCGGCGCGAGTCTCGCCCGGGTCGTCGAGATCCTTGCCCGGTGCCAGCGACACCGGCGTATCGAAGATGGTGGCGAGGTCGCGGCGCCGTAGCTCATCGAGCGACGACCCCACGAGGCGTTGCGCCTGGGGGTTTGCGTCGAGAACACGCCGCGAGGAGGGGTCGAACAGCAGGATGCCCGAAGCCGCGCGGTCGAAGATCGCGCGGTACCGCGTTTCGTTGATGGCGGCGAGCTGAGAGGTGCGTTTGAGCCGGCCGCTGTAAGCGTGCCAGGCGGCAATGACGATGCTGATGAGTAGCGCCACCCAGCCAACCAGGTAGCGCACACCCTGCTGGCCACTCAGCATCACCGAGCGCGGCAGCGTCGTGTACATCACCGCCAGCGGATGGTTGCCGATGGTGTCGAGGCGCAGCTGGCCTTCGATGATGTTGTCCGAGCGCCGGATGATGCGGCGGCCATCGGCCGCGACGAGCAGTTCGGGCTTTTCGGCCACGACCGAGCGATCGTCGAGCAACGCGAAATGTACGTTGAGCTGCGTATCGGCGCCGATGCTGGCGATCTCGGGTGCGGCGATCCGGCGCGCGAATACCAGCGTGCCGCCCGCGGGGCCGCTGCGATCGCTGCGCAGGACCGTGTGCGCAGCGATGACGTGCGGCACGCCGTTGATCTGCACCAGCCGCAGCGTGCCTTCCTGGTCGAGCACGGTGCGCACGATGGGTGTGAGCCGTCCGATCTCCGCGATGATCGGGGGACTGGCCGGATGGCGGTAACGCGCATCGTCGGTGTCGTTCTCGAAGGAAGACAACAGTTTTTCCTTCGGATCGAGCAGCCAGACGAGGTCGACGTTCATCTCGTCGAGGCCCGCTTCGGAGAAATTCTGGTATTCGAAGTTCGGGTCGAGAGTCGACACGTACGAATACATGTCGTCCCAGCGCGCGAAGTCACGCGAGACGGTTTCGATCTCGGTGTTCTTGGTGACCAGCGCCTTGCGCATTACTTCGATGCTGCGCGAGACCTCGTTCTGTTCGATGTTCTCGAACTTGCGCAGGATGAGGTAGCGGGACGCGGCCCAGGTTCCAAGCACGATGAGCGCGGCGGCTAGATAGACCGCCACGGCTTCGCGCCCAAACGAACGAATGTGTTGAGCCGCCATGTTTGATTGATATACGACTTATTCCAGCGGCCTGCCACTGGAAGTTCGGCAATAACTCCCGTCGGGCGATCCTCGCCCCTGTGATAGGAATCGGCCAGCGCGAATGACTCTTTATGCGTCCGGGATCACAATTCCGGGTCGATCGATTCGGCGTTTGTAGTAAAGGGCTGTATGCCCGATCCGGTGCACCATGACGGCCTGGGTGGCGGTGGCCAGCTCGGCGAGCCCGGCATCCCGCGCTTCACGCTCGGTCCCACGAAACTTCACCTTGATGAGTTCGTGGTCGTGCAGCGCGCGGGTGGCTTCCGCGATGACCGCCGGGCTCACACCCGCGTTGCCGATGAGCAGCACGGGATTCAATGCGTGGCCCAGACCCCGTAAATACTTGCGCTGCCGTTCTGAGAGTTCCATGGGGCCGCATTGTAAGGATTGCGGGCTACGCGCAGGTCGAAAAGCTGCCGGCGGAATAGGTGTGCGCGCGATTTCATCGGCCCGCCATTGAAACCAACTCGCATAGCGCCCATCAAACCGCCCAGGGCGCGCGTTGCGCCCGGCATTCACCAAAGTACGGTCCGCCGAACCCGCCACATCCCAGGTAGCAGTTCTGAGCTTTGCCTGCTGGCGAGTGGTTTTAGGATGGTGTAGCGTGGCCGCAATCCTGCATGACGGGTCGCTTCCCGAGCTAGGGGTAAACCTTTGAACGATCTGACGAAAAATATCCTGTTATGGGTCGTAATCGTGATGGTCATGGTGGTGGTTTTCAGCCGCTACGTGCCCACCGGCAGCGAACCGACTCAGGTCAAGTATTCGACCGTGCTCGAAGACCTGCGCAACAACCGGATCGAATCGGTCGTTCTGCGCGGCGACGAAGTGCTCGGCGTCCGCAAGGACAATTCCCGGTTCAAGGCCTTCAACCCCGAGACCGAGAACACCGCGCTCATCTCCGCGCTGGTCAAGGCCAATGTCGATTTCGGCGGCGAACCGCCGAAGCAGCCCAACTTCCTCATGCAACTGCTGCTGCAGCTGGCGCCTGCGCTGCTGCTCATCCTCGTATTCGTCTACATGTTGCGCCAGATGCAGGGCTCGGCCGGTGGCCGTGGCGCCATGTCGTTCGGCAAGAGCCGCGCGCGCCTGCTGGGTGAAGACCAGGTCAACGTCACGTTTGCGGATGTCGCGGGTGTCGACGAGGCCAAGCAGGAAGTGGGCGAGATCGTCGACTTCCTCAAGGACCCCTCCAAATTCCAGAAGTTAGGCGGCAAGATTCCGAAGGGCGTGCTCATGGTGGGCTCGCCGGGTACCGGCAAGACGCTGCTGGCGCGTGCCATTGCGGGCGAAGCCAAGGTGCCGTTCTTCACGATTTCCGGTTCCGACTTCGTCGAAATGTTCGTCGGCGTCGGCGCCTCGCGCGTGCGCGACATGTTCGAGCAGGCGAAGAAGCACGCTCCCTGCATCATCTTCATCGACGAAATCGATGCGGTCGGCCGCCATCGCGGCGCCGGCATGGGCGGCGGTCACGACGAGCGTGAGCAGACGCTGAACCAGTTGCTGGTCGAGATGGACGGTTTCGAGGGCAACGAAGGCATCATCGTCATCGCCGCCACCAACCGTCCCGACGTGCTCGATCCGGCGCTGCTGCGTCCGGGCCGCTTCGATCGCCAGGTGGTCGTGCCGCTGCCCGACGTGCGCGGCCGCGAGCAGATCCTGCGCGTTCATATGCGCAAGGTCCCGCTGGGCGAAGACGTGAAGCCGGGTTACATCGCCCGCGGTACGCCTGGGTTCTCTGGCGCCGACCTGGCGAATCTCGTCAACGAAGCGGCGTTGTTTGCCGCGCGCGCGAACAAACGCATCGTCGGCATGGACGAATTCGAGCGTGCGAAGGACAAGATCTACATGGGTGCCGAACGGCGTTCCATGGTCATGTCCGACCAGGAAAAGAAGATGACCGCGTATCACGAGGCGGGTCACGCCATCGTGGGTTACGCCGTGCCTGAGCACGATCCTGTGTACAAGGTGACGATCATCCCGCGTGGCCGCGCGCTGGGTCTCACGTGGTATCTGCCGGAAGGCGATCGCTACAGCACCAGCAAGCGTCAGCTCGAGAGCCGCATTGCCTCGCTGTTCGGCGGCCGCGTGGCCGAAGAGCTCATCTTTGGTGTCGATGGCGTCACCACGGGTGCGTCGAACGACATCGAACGCGCCACCGATCTTGCGCGCAGCATGGTCACGAAGTGGGGTCTGTCTACCAAGCTGGGCCCGCTCACGTACTCGGAAGAGGACGGCGAAGTGTTCCTTGGCCGCCAGGTCACGCAGCACAAGCAGGTGTCCGACGACACCGCTCATGCGATCGACGAAGAAATCCGCCGCGTGATCGACCTGAACTACAAGCGCGCCAAGGAGATTCTCGAATCGAACCTCGAGAAGCTGCACATCATGGCCGACGCGCTGGTGAAGTACGAAACGATCGACGAGAACCAGATCAAGGACATCATGAACGGCAAGGCGCCCAAACCGCCCGCGGATTGGGATGACTCTGTCGGCAGTCCGCCGCCGAAGCGCCCCGAGGGCGAGGCGGACGGCGGCTCGAAGATTGGCTCCCCCGCGGGCCAGCATTAAGAGTAGTTAGTTTGCAGGCCGGCGGTCGTTCGCCATGAGCACCGCCAGCTGGCTCTGCCGGGATCGAATCCTCGATCTCGGCGCGCCCGTGGTAATGGGCGTCCTCAATGTCACTCCCGATTCCTTCTCCGATGGCGGCCGCTTCAACGAGCGCCATGCGGCGCTCGCGCGGGCGCGCGTCATGGTCGAGGAGGGCGCGCGAATCATCGATATCGGGGGAGAATCCACGCGGCCCGGCGCCGCGCCGGCCGGGCTCGATGAAGAGCTGTCGCGTGTCATCCCCGTCATCGAGTCGTTGCGGCGCGATTCCGCCGTGTTCATTTCCGTCGACAGCAGCAAGCCCGAGGTGATGCGCGCGGCTTGCGCCGCGGGCGCCGACATCATCAATGACGTGCGGGCGCTCTCGGAGCCCGGCGCGTTGGCAGCCGCCGCGGAAACTCGCGCGGGCATCTGCCTCATGCACATGCGCGGGGAGCCACGCACGATGCAGGATGCGCCGCACTACGACGACGTGGTCGCCGAGGTGGCGGGATTTCTCACTCAGCGTATCGCGGCGTGCCGCGCCGCGGGTATCGATCTGGCCCGTCTCGTCATCGACCCCGGGTTCGGTTTCGGCAAACGCGTGTCGCACAATCTCGTGTTGCTCAAACATCTGGCCGACTTGCAGAAGTTGGGTGTACCTCTCGCAGTGGGGCTGTCGCGCAAGTCGATGCTGGTCAAGCTCACGGGCCGGGCGGTCGACGATCGAACCGCGGGCAGCGTCGCGCTGGCCGCCATTGCGGTTCTGAATGGAGCGCGTATCGTGCGCGCCCACGACGTGGCTGCCACCGTCGATGCGGTGCGCGTTGCGGCGGCGGTGACTCTGGGAGAGCAATTCGATGGCACGTAAGTACTTCGGCACCGATGGCGTGCGCGGCCGGGTCGGCGAACATCCGCTCACCGTGGATTTCGCACTGCGCCTGGCGAGCGCCGCGGCGCGCGTGCTCGCGCCGAAAGGCGGCACCGTGCTCATTGGCAAGGACACGCGCCTGTCCGGTTACATGTTCGAAGCGGCGCTCGAAGCGGGGTTCGTGGCCGCGGGCGTCAACGTCAACCTGATCGGCCCGCTGCCGACCCCGGGCATCGCCTATCTGACGCGCAAGTTCGGCTGCGACTTCGGCATCGTCATCAGCGCCTCTCACAATCTTTACGACGACAACGGCATCAAGTTCTTCGACAGCGAGGGCGGCAAACTATCCGATGAAGTCGAGCTGGCCATCGAAGCCGAACTCGAGCGTGGCCCGATCACGTTGTCGTCGATGAACCTCGGGCGTGCGTCGCGCGTCGATAAATCGCGTCGCATGTACCAGGATTTCTGTTCCGGGTCCCTGCCGAAAGGCATGACACTCGAAGGTCTGAAGCTCGTGGTCGACTGTGCCAACGGCGCCGGCTACAAGGTGGTGCCGCGCACGTTCGCCGATCTCGGCGCCGAGATCATCCCGATCGGTTGTTCGCCGAACGGCCGCAACATCAACGACGGCTGCGGCTCGACCAGCCCGGGGCTCATTCAGTTGACGGTGCCTGGAGTGCGTGCGGATGCGGGCATCGCGCTCGATGGCGACGGCGATCGGCTTGTCATGATCGACGGACTCGGCCGGATCATCGATGGCGATCAACTCGTCTACATCATCGCCACCGCGCGCAAGCGCGCCGGCATCCTCAAGGGCCCCGTCGTCGGCACGGTCATGAGTAACCTCGGGCTCGAAGTGGCGCTGCGCAAACAGGGCATAGAATTCAAGCGCGCGCAGGTCGGCGATCGATATGTGCTGGCGATGCTGCGCGAGACGGGCGGTGAAGTGGGCGGCGAAACGTCCGGCCACATCCTGCTGCTCGACAAGACCACCACCGGCGACGCGCTGATGGCCGCATTGCAGGTGCTCGCGGTCATGCGTGAAACGAAGCAGGGCCTGGCGGAGCTCGCGGCCGGAATGCCACGCTTCCCGCAAACCATGATCAATGTGAAGGTCTCGAAGCGCTTCGACCCCCAATCCGTCCCGGAGGTCGAAGACACTGTACAAAGAGTGTCGCTGCGGTTGGGGGAGGACGGCCGGGTCGTATTGCGGCCGTCGGGCACCGAACCGGTCATTCGCGTGATGGTTGAAGCTCGCGACGAGACCGACACCGTACGCTGCGCCGAGGAGATTGCGGCCGTAGTGCGTCGCGTTGCGTCCTGAGGGGCGCATCGTTATGATCGCGCCCCTTTTTTGAGCAGTCCCTATGCGTCGGCAAATCATCGCAGGCAACTGGAAAATGCACGGCTCGCGCGCGGAAAACGCGACGCTGGTCGATGCCATCGTCCATAAGCTGCCGAATTCCTCGGCGGAAGTCTGGGTGTGTCCGCCGTTCGTGTATCTGGCCGAACTCAGCCGGGCGCTGGCCGGATCGCGCATCAGTCTCGGGGCGCAGGATGTTTGCGCGGAGACGCAGGGCGCATTTACGGGCGAAGTCTCCGCGGCGATGTTGCGCGACGTCGGTTGCACCGGTTCTCTGGTCGGACATTCCGAGCGCCGCGCGCTGTACGGTGAGACCGATCAGCTCGTCGCGCGCAAGTTCGCCGCGTTGCTGGCCGCCGGACTCACGCCGATCCTGTGTGTAGGCGAACAACTCGCCGAACGCGAATCCGGCCGCACGTTCGAAGTGGTGGACCGCCAGCTCGATGCGGTGCTCGATCTTTCGGGTGTCGCAGTATTTTCGCGCGCGATCATTGCTTATGAGCCCGTTTGGGCCATCGGTACCGGCAAGACCGCGAGTCCGCAACAGGCCGAAGAAGTGCACGAGCACATCCGTGGGCGTATCGCCAATCGCGATGCTAAGATCGCGGCCGTTGTGCGCGTCCTCTACGGCGGCAGCTGCAAGGCCGCGAACGCTGCAGAACTCCTCTCCATGCCGAACGTCGACGGCGGACTCATCGGCGGCGCGTCGCTCAAGGCGGAAGAATTTCTTGCCATCATCGCGGCAGCGCGCGCCTGAAATAGGTACTTAAGAGATGTTGCGAACGATTCTCACAATCCTGCAGGTCCTGTCGGCTTTCGCCATCATCGGACTCGTGCTGTTGCAGCGTGGCAAAGGCGCGGAGGCGGGCGCCGGTTTCGGCGCGGGCGCTTCCGGAACAGTATTCGGCGCGCGCGGCGCGACCACCGGCCTCTCGCGCATGACCGCGGTTTTTGCCGCGATTTTCATGATCAACAGTCTGTGCCTGACGTATTTGTTTCAGCGTGATGCCCGTGCCCAGCCGGAATCGCTGCTCGACAAGGTTCCGGTGACCACTACTGCGCCGGCCCCTGCGCCCGCGGCGCCGATCGATGCGAACGCCGTGCCCGTGCCGGCCGCACCCGCTGAACAGGCTCCCGAGAAGCCCTGAAGATTTTTCGCGCAACGCCGACGTGGTGGAATTGGTAGACACACTAGCTTGAGGGGCTAGCGGAGCGATCCGTGGGAGTTCGAGTCTCCCCGTCGGCACCATCACTTTCCTTTCCCTGATACAATCGCGCCCGAATTTGCGGGGGCGGTTGTCTCTCTTCGTGCGAGAGGTTGCTGCCCCTTTTCGTGATGGTTCGTGATGGCGCAGAACGTCCAAAAATGCTTGCGAATTACCTGCCCGTACTGATTTTTCTCACCGTCGCCACGGGGCTCGCGCTCCTGTTGATGACGCTTGGGCTCGTCATCGGCCGTTGGCAGGCCCGCGCCAAGGACGACGTCCAGAAACTCTCTCCTTATGAATGTGGTTTCGAAGCCTTCGAAGACAGCCGCATGAAATTCGACGTGCGTTATTACCTCGTCGCCATCCTGTTCATCGTGTTCGATCTCGAAATCGCGTTCCTGTTTCCGTGGGCCGTGGTGCTCGACAGCATCGGCACCTTCGGGCTCGTCTCCATGGGGATCTTTCTGTTCATCCTCGTGGTGGGTTTCATCTACGAGTGGAAGAAAGGAGCGCTCGAGTGGGATTAGAAGAAACGAGCGCGGAAGCGGCGGCGGAAGGTTTCGCAGAACGCGGCTTTCTCACCACGAGCGTCGACACCGTTTTCAACTGGGCGCGCACCGGGTCGCTGTGGCCGATGACCTTCGGTCTCGCCTGCTGCGCGGTCGAGATGATGCATGCAGGCGCGTCGCGCTACGACCTCGACCGTTTCGGCGTCGTGTTCCGTCCGAGTCCGCGCCAATCGGATTGCATGATCGTCGCCGGCACGCTGGTGAACAAGATGGCGCCGGCCCTGCGCAAGGTCTACGACCAGATGCCCGAGCCGCGCTGGGTCATCTCGATGGGTTCGTGTGCGAATGGCGGCGGCTACTACCACTACTCTTATGCGGTGGTGCGCGGCTGCGATCGCATCGTTCCAGTGGACGTTTACGTGCCGGGTTGTCCGCCCACGGCCGAGGCGCTGCTGTACGGCATCATCCAGCTGCAGAAGAAAATCGAGCGCACCAGCACGATTGCCCGGCCCTGATGCCATGACCCAGACGTCGACGCCCAAGATTGCAACGCTCGCCGAGAAAGTCGAAGCCCGGCTGCCAGGCCTGCTGCTGCGTGCGCCGTCGTTGCCGGACGAGCTGTGTTACGAAGTGCAGCCGGACAAATTACGCGAAGTCTGTGTCGCGTTGCGCGACACGCCGGAGCTCAAGTTCGAGATCCTCATCGATCTCGCCGGCATCGATTACCTCGACTACGGAACCACGGAGTGGAAGACCAATTCCGCCACCGCTTCGGGATTCAGCCGCGGCGTGAATCGCGGTGCCGCACGCGTCCCGCACGATGGCGCGCGCTTCGCGGTGGCCTATCAACTGCTGTCGGTCACCAACAACCAGCGGCTGCGCCTGCGCGCGCGTTGCGAAGACGCCGAAGACCCGATCATCGATTCCGTGGTCGAGATCTGGGCCGGCGCCAACTGGTTCGAGCGCGAAGCGTTCGACCTGTTCGGCATCCTGTTCACGGGTCATCCGGATCTGCGCCGCATCCTCACCGACTACGGTTTCATCGGTCATCCGTTCCGCAAGGATTTCCCGCTCATCGGCAACGTCGAAGTGCGCTACGACGCCGACAAGCAGCGCGTGGTGTATGAGCCCGTGTCGATCGAAAACCGCACGCTGGTCCCGAAAGTGATCCGCAACGACAACCGTTACGACGCAGCCATCAAGTCTCCGAAGTAACCGATGAACGAGATCCGCAATTACACGATGAACTTCGGTCCGCAGCATCCGGCGGCGCACGGCGTGTTGCGCCTGGTGCTCGAGATGGACGGCGAGGTCATCCAGAAAGCTGATCCGCACATCGGGCTGTTGCACCGGGGTACGGAGAAACTCGCCGAGTCGAAGCCGTTCAACCAATCGATCGGCTACATGGACCGGCTCGACTACGTTTCGATGATGTGCAACGAGCACGCGTATGTTCTGGCGATCGAGCGCCTGTTGGGCGTGACGGTGCCGGTGCGCGCGCAGTACGTCCGCGTGATGTTCGACGAAGTCACGCGCGTGCTGAATCATCTGATGTGGCTCGGCGCCCACGCGCTCGATATCGGTGCGATGACGGTTTTCCTGCTGGCGTTCAAGGAACGCGAGGACCTCATGGATTGTTATGAGGCGGTGTCGGGCACGCGTATGCATGCCACGTACTACCGCCCGGGTGGCGTGTATCGCGACCTGCCGGATTCCATGCCGAAGTACCAGGCTTCGAAGTGGCGCACGCAGAAGAACGCGGACGCGATGAACGAGGCGCGCCAGGGTTCGCTGCTCGATTTCATCGACGCTTTCGTCGGCCGGTTTCCCGCGGCCATCGACGAATACGAAACGCTGCTCACCGACAATCGCATCTGGAAGCAGCGCACGGTCAACATCGGTGTGGTCACGCCCGAACGCGCGATGGCGCTCGGGTTCACCGGCCCCATGCTGCGCGGCTCCGGCATCGTCTGGGACCTGCGCAAACACCAGCCCTATGAGATCTACGCCGATCTCGATTTCGACATCCCGGTAGGCGTGAATGGCGACTGCTATGACCGCTATCTCGTGCGCATCGAAGAGCTGCGCCAGAGCACGCGCCTCATCAAGCAATGCGTCGACTGGCTGCGCAAGAACCCGGGCCCGGTGATGATCGACGACCGCAAGGTTCGGCCGCCGCGCCGCGAAGAGATGAAGGGCGACATGGAATCGCTCATTCACCACTTCAAGCTGTTCACGGAAGGGTATTCCGTGCCGGCCGGCGAAACCTACGCCGCCGTCGAAGCGCCGAAGGGCGAGTTCGGCATCTACCTGATCTCGGACGGGGCTAACAAGCCTTATCGTCTCAAGTGCCGCGCGCCCGGATTCGCGCACCTGTCGGCACTCGAGGAAATGAGCAAGGGTCACATGCTGGCCGACGTGGTCGCGGTGATCGGTACACAGGACATCGTCTTCGGAGAGGTGGATCGATGACGCACGTCGTGAAGACTGCGGATGGTGGCAGCTTCGAGCCGGTGTACGGCGAGAAGGCGCGCGTGCTCAACGAACATACCCGGCACGAGATCGACGAGTGGATTGCGCGCTTCCCCGCCGGGCGCCAGCGTTCGGCGGTGTTGTCCGCGCTGCGATTCACGCAGGAGCAGAACAACGGCTTTCTCACGCCGGAATTGATGGACGGCGTCGCGGAATACCTGCGCCTGCCCAGCATCCAGGTCTACGAGGTCGCGACCTTCTATTCGATGTTCGAGACGCATCCGTGCGGCCGGCATCACGTCAGCATCTGCACGAACATCAGTTGCATGCTGAACGGCGCCGAAGACCTGGTTGCGCATTGCGAGAAGAAACTGGGCATCAAGCTCGGCGAGAGCACGAAGGACGGCCGCATCTTCCTCAAGAAAGAAGAGGAATGCCTCGCCGCCTGCACCGGCGCGCCGATGATGATGGTCGATCACGAATTCCACGAGTACCTGACACCCGAAAAGGTGGACAAGGTTCTCGACGACCTCAAGTAAGGGTAGCTCGATGGCAGGCGCCGCGGAAAAATGGGCTGACAAGATGAACCTCACGGTGTTCGAGCCGTTGAAGTTCAAGGAATCCTGGAGGCTCGAGAATTACCTCAAGATCGGCGGCTACGACGCGTGGAAAAAAATCCTCGCCGAGAAGCCGGCGCGGCTCGCCGTCGTCGACCAGGTGAAGGCTTCGGGTCTGCGCGGCCGCGGCGGCGCGGGTTTCCCGACCGGCACGAAGTGGAGCTTCATGCCGCGCGAGGCCACGATGCAGAAGTACGCCGTGTGCAACTCCGACGAATCCGAGCCCGGCACCTGCCACGATCGCGACATCCTGCGTTTCAATCCGCATTCGTTGATCGAAGGCATGGCCATCGGCGGCTACTGCATGAACGCCACGGTGGGTTACAACTACATCCGCGGCGAGTTCCTCGGCGAACCCGTGCCGCGTTTCGAAGCGGCGCTGAAGGAAGCCTATGCGGCCGGATTGTTAGGCAAGAACATTCTCGGCTCGGGCGTCGATTTCGATCTGTACACCGCGGTAGGCGCGGGCGCGTACATCTGCGGCGAAGAAACCGCGCTGCTCGATTCGCTCGAAGGCAAGCAGGGCAAGCCGCGCTTCAAACCGCCGTTCCCCGCCGCCTACGGTTTGTACGGCGCGCCGACCACGATCAACAACACGCAGAGTTACGCGGCGGTGCCGACCATCCTGCGCAAGGGCCCGGAGTGGTTTGCGAAGCTCGGCGTCACGAATGCGGGCGGCACAGCCATCTTCTCGGTGTCGGGCCACGTCGAAAAACCGGGCAATTACGAATTGCCGATGGGTATTCCGTTCGCCGAGCTGTTGGAGATCGCCGGCGGCATGAAAGGCGGGCGCAAGCTCAAGGCCTGTATCCCCGGTGGCTCGTCGGTGTACGTATTGCCGGCCGAAAAGATCATGGCCGCGAACATGGACTATGACTCGCTCAAGGCTGCGGGATCATCGGTAGGCTCCGCCGCGGTCATCGTGATGGACGAGACCACCTGCATGGTGAAGGTGCTCGAGCGCCTGTCGCGTTTTTATCAAAGTGAATCCTGCGGCCAGTGCACGCCGTGCCGCGAAGGTACGGGCTGGATGAACCGTCTGATCCGCCGGATCATGGCCGGACAGGGCGAGAAGAAAGATCTGCAGTTGCTGGTGGACGTCGCGGGCCGCATCGAAGGCCACACCATCTGCGCGCTCGGCGACGCCGCCGCGTGGCCGGTGCAGAGCTTCATGAAGCACTTCCGTCATGAATTCGAATACATGATCGACAACGGCGGTCGCAGCATCGTCGACGATCCGGCCAAGAGGGCCGCATGAGCGCAGTCCCTCCCGTCACTCCGCCGGCAGCGCCGCCTTCCGACGTCGTCAACGTCGAAGTCGATGGCAAGTCCTGCCAGGGCAAGAAAGGCCAGATGATCATCCACGTCACGGACGCGCAGAACGCGTACGTGCCGCGCTTCTGCTACCACGACAAACTACCCATCGCGGCCAATTGCCGCATGTGCCTGGTCGAAGTCGAGAAGGCGCCGAAGCCGCTGCCGGCCTGCGCCACGCCCATCGGCGAAGGCATGAAGATCTTCACCAAGTCGCCGAAGGCCATCGGGGCCCAGAAAGCGACCATGGAATTCCTGCTCATCAATCATCCGCTCGACTGCCCGATCTGCGACCAGGGCGGTGAGTGCGAGCTGCAGGACCTCGCCATGGGTTTCGGCCGTGACATGGCGCGGTTCAACGAACGCAAACGCGTGGTGAAGGACAAGGACATCGGCCCGCTGGTTTCCACCGACATGACGCGCTGCATTCATTGCACGCGCTGCGTGCGTTTCGGCCAGGACATCGCGGGCATCCAGGAGCTCGGCACCACCGGCCGCGGCGAGCACATGGAGATCGGCACGTACGTGGAACGCGCCGTCGAACACGAACTGTCGGGCAACATCATCGACCTGTGCCCGGTCGGCGCGCTCAACTCCAAGCCGTTCCGGTATCGCGCGCGTTCCTGGGAAATGACCCAGGCTGCGCTGATTTCGCCGCATGACGGCGTGGGTACGAACCTCTTCGGTCACGTGTTGCGCGGCAAGTTGATGCGCGTGGTGCCGCGTCCGAATGACGCCATCAACGAGACCTGGATCGCCGATCGCGATCGCTACAGCTACGAAGGCATTTATTCTGCCGATCGGCTTGATGGTCCGATGGTGCGCGAAGACGGCGAATGGAAACGCGTCAGCTGGGAAGTCGCCCTCGAGACGGCTGCCAAGGCGCTGAAGGGCGCGGGCGCGGAGCTCGCGACACTGGCCAGCAGCTCGGCGACGGTCGAGGAGCTCTACCTGCTCGGCAAGCTCACGCGCGCGCTGGGCTCGGCCAACATCGATCATCGCCTGCGCCAGGCAGATTTCCGCGACCAGTCCGCTGATCCCGCGGCGCCAGGTCTCGGCGGCTTGGCCATCGCCGCCATCGACCAGCTCGATGCGTTGCTGGTCGTCGGCTCCAACCTGCGGCGTGAAGCGCCGGTGCTCGCGCATCGCGTGCGCAAGGCCGCGAAGCGTGGCGCGAAAATTTCCTTCCTGAACCCGACCCGGTTCGATTACCTGTTCCCGGTTGCCGCGTATCTCGAGTCTTCCCCGGCCAAGCAGATCGCGGACCTCGCGGCTATCTACACGGCCTGCCTCGATGGCGCCGCGGCGCCGAAACACCTGGCGACACTGGTTGCCGGTGCGCAGGCCAATGTGGGCCATCGCGCCATTGCGGCCGCGCTCAAGTCCGGACAGAAGCGCGCGATCTGGCTCGGCGCGCTGGCGCTGCGCCATCCGGCCTATGCGGATCTGCGCGCCGTCGCGGCCGCCATCGCCGTGGCGACCGGCGCGACGCTTGGCACCTTGGCCGAAGGCGGCAATTCCGCAGGTGCGTATCTCGCGGGCGCCGTGCCGCATCGCGAGCCGGGCGGCGTCGCCGCCGCCAGCGCCGGCAAAAATGCGCGCGAGATGTTTGCGCAGCCACAGAAAGCCTATCTACTGTTCGGTGGCGCCGAGCCCTGGGCCGACGGCCTGGGTCCGGATGCCATCAAGGCGCTGGGCGGCGCGGGTTTCGTCGTGGCCGCCACGCCGTATGCCGACGAGACGCTCAAGTCTGTCGCCCACGTGTTGCTGCCGATTTCCACGTTTGTCGAAACTTCGGGCACCTACGTGAACCTCGAAGGCTTGTGGCAGAGCTTCACCGGTGCGGCGAAGCCGTTGGGCGAGGCGCGCCCGGGCTGGAAGGTGCTGCGGGTGCTCGGCAATCTCGCCGCCGTTGCGGATTTCGACTACCAATCGTCCGAAGAAATACGCGAGGAAGCGCGCGCCTTGTGCGGTGGAGTCGTCGCGGCTTCGTACCAGGGCTCGCATGAGTCGAAGGTGAGCGACGTCGATGCGCGCGTGATCGACGTGCCCATGTATTCGATCGATGCCGTGCTGCGCCGCGCGCCCTCGTTGCAACGTACGAAGGAAGGCAAACTCGCCGCCGTGGTGTACGGGAGCCAGGGCACGTGAGTGGCCTGCTCGAAAACGGGCTGAACCTCTGGCAGAGCCTGCCGAGCTACGTGCGTTCCACCGCGTGGATTCTGCTCGTGACCGTTGCGCTGATCCTGTCTGTCGCGTTCACGACGCTGCTCGAGCGCAAGGTGATCGGCTGGATGCAGCTGCGCCGCGGCCCGAACCGCGTCGGCAGCATTTTCGGTTTCCTGCCCGGCATCTTTCAGCCGTTCGCGGACGTCATCAAGCTGCTGGTCAAGGAAGTCGTCATTCCGGCGAAGTCGAACAAGATCCTGTTCCGGCTCGCCCCGATCATCACGCTCGTTCCCGCCTTCGCGATCTGGGCGGTCATTCCGCTCGATCCCAATCTCGTGATCGCCGACGTCAACGCCGGTCTACTCTACGTGCTCGCGCTCACCTCGGTCGGTGTGTACGGCGTCATCATGGCGGGCTGGGCGTCGAACTCGAAGTACGCGTTCCTGGGCGCCATGCGCTCCGCCGCGCAGATCGTCGCGTACGAAATCGCCATGGGCTTCGCGCTGGTCGGCGTGATCATGGCGGCCGGTAGTTTGAACCTGGGCGACATCGTGCGACATCAGCAGGGTGCATTCCTCGCCTGGAACTGGTCCTGGCTGTTCCCGCTGTTCGTCGTGTATTTCATCTCGGGCGTCGCCGAAACCAATCGCGCACCGTTCGACGTTGCCGAAGGCGAATCCGAAATCGTCGCCGGCTTCCACGTGGAATATTCCGGCATCGCCTTCGCGCTGTTCTTCCTGGCCGAATACGCCAACATGATCCTGATCTCGGCGCTGACCGCGATCTTCTTCGTGGGCGGCTGGTTGAGCCCGTTCGATGGTTACATCCCGGCCGACGCCGCCATCCGCACCTGGCCCGTCGTGGGCTGGTTCCTGAGCGACGGCTTCCACTGGCTGTTCTTCAAACTCTTCTGCTTCCTGTTTCTGTTCCTCTGGTTCCGGGCCACGTTCCCGCGCTACCGCTACGACCAGATCATGCGTCTCGGCTGGAAGATCCTGATTCCAGTGACCATCGTCTGGATCGCGGTTGAAGGCGTGATGGTGTATTTCAAGGTCGGACCGTGGAGCGTTGCCTCCTAAGGCGGACTCAACATGCGCAACGTCATTAAAACTTTCGCCCTGTGGGAATTGCTCAAGGGCCTGTCGGTGACGGCGAAGACCTTCTTCCGCCGCAAATTCACCATCAACTACCCGGAAGAGAAGACCCCGCAGTCGGCGCGGTTCCGCGGTCTGCATGCGCTGCGGCGTTATCCGAACGGCGAAGAGCGCTGCATCGCCTGCAAGTTGTGCGAGGCCGTGTGCCCCGCGCTCGCCATCACCATCGAGTCCGATGTCGCCAACGACGGCACGCGCCGCACGACGCGTTACGACATCGATCTGTTCAAGTGCATCTACTGCGGCTTCTGCGAAGAGGCCTGCCCGGTGGACGCGATCGTTGAAACGCGCATCCACGAGTACCACATGGAGCATCGCGGCGAGAACATCATGACGAAAGACAAACTGCTCGCCGTGGGCGAGCGGTACGACGCGTTGATCAGCGCCGACAAGGCCGCTGACGCGGCGTATAGATAAGAACAAGGGTCAGGGGAACAGGGTGTTAGTCGAGATTCTCTTCTGGGTGTTTGCGTCGATCCTGACGCTGTCCGCGCTCGGCATGATCACGGTGCGCAATCCCGTGCACTCGGCGTTGCTGCTGGTGCTGTGCTTCTTTACGAGCGCCGCCATCTGGCTGCTGATCGAAGCGGAGTTCCTCGCCGTCGTGCTGATCCTCGTCTACGTCGGCGCCGTCATGGTGCTGTTCCTTTTTGTCGTGATGATGCTCGACATCAACGTCGAGGAAGTGAAAGCGCGCGTCACGCGCTACGCACTGCTCGGCGGCATCGTTGCCGGCGCAGTGGTGTTCGAGATCGTGAGCGTGGTGTGGACGCGCAGCCTCGGCGTCGAGGTGACGGAGGGCGCCGCCGCCCAGCCTGCGACCTACAGCAACACCGCCGAGCTCGGCAAATTGCTGTACACCGAATACGTCTATCCGTTCGAACTCGCCGCGATGATCCTGCTGATTGCCATCGTCGCCGCGATCTCGCTCACGATGCGCAAACGCACCGGGCTCAAGCAGCAGAACATTGCGCGGCAGATCGCCGCGCGCGCGGAAGATCGCGTGCGCATCGTCAAGGTCGCGCCCGTGAGGGCGGACGCCCCCGCGCCGGAGCAGACTTCGAAGGGGACTGGCCCGTGATCCAACTGAACTGGCTGCTGGTCATTTCGGGCGTGCTGTTCGCGATTTCGGTCGCGGGCATGTTCATCAATCGCAAGAACCTGATCCTGCTGCTGATGTGCGTGGAGCTGTTGCTGCTCGCGGTGAATTTCAACTTCGTCGCGTTCTCGCGTTTCAACGGCGACATCAACGGGCAGATCTTCGTGTTCTTTGTGTTGACTGTCGCCGCGGCGGAATCCGCCATTGGCCTCGCGATCCTGGTAGTGCTGTTCCGCGAACGCCGCAGCATCAACGTCGAAGACCTGAGCACCTTGAAGGGTTGAGCGCGTGGAATCCCTGAACCCCAACCTGCTGCTCGCCATTCCACTCGCGCCGCTCGTGGCCGCGATCATCGCGGGCATTTTCTGCAGCGTGATCCCACGCTGGGTCGCGCATACCGTGACGATCGCCGGCGTCGCCATCGCCTGCGGTCTGTCGCTGCACGTCGCGGGCTCGATCTTTCTGCACGGCGCGGAACCTTATAACGGCACCGTCTACACGTGGCTGGTCAGCGACGGCGTCGGCATGCAGGTCGGCTTCCTGGTCGACCAGCTGACCGCGCTGATGATGGTCGTCGTCACGTTCGTGTCGCTGTGTGTACACGTCTACACCATCGGCTACATGGCCGAAGACGACGGCTACAACCGCTTCTTCAGCTACATCTCGCTGTTCACGTTCTCGATGCTCATGCTGGTTATGGCCAACAACTTCATGCAGCTGTTCTTCGGCTGGGAAGCGGTGGGCGTCGTCAGCTATCTGCTCATCGGCTTCTGGTACAAGCGGCCGACCGCGATCTTCGCGAACATGAAGGCGTTCCTAGTGAATCGCGTGGGCGACTTCGGCTTCGTGCTCGGCATCGCGGGCGTCGTTTATTACACCGCCCAGTTCGGCGGGGCGTCGCTCGACTATGTCGATGCCTTCAAGGCCGCGCCGCAGATTGCCGGCCAGACGTTTCCGCTCGCGGGCACGGACGGCGCGAACGCCATGACGTTCATCTGCATCTGTCTGTTCATCGGCGCGATGGGCAAGTCGGCGCAGGTACCGTTACACGTCTGGCTCCCGGATTCGATGGAAGGTCCGACGCCGATCTCCGCGTTGATCCATGCCGCCACGATGGTCACCGCGGGCATCTTCATGGTGGCGCGTATGTCGCCGCTGTTCGAGCATTCCGAATACGCACTCAACTTCGTGCTGTTCATTGGCGCGACCACGGCGCTGTTCATGGGCTTTCTCGGCATCATCAACAACGACATCAAACGGGTCGTGGCGTATTCGACGCTTTCGCAGCTCGGCTACATGACGGTCGCGCTCGGCGCCTCCGTCTACAACGTCGCGATCTTCCACCTGATGACGCACGCGTTCTTCAAGGCGCTGCTGTTCCTCGCCGCCGGTTCCGTGATCATGGGCATGCACCATGAGCAGGACATGCGGAAGATGGGCGGACTCGCCAAGTACATGCCCATCACGGCCATCACGTGCTGGATCGGTTCGCTCGCGCTGATCGGCACGCCGTTCTTCTCGGGCTTCTACTCGAAAGACCTGATCATCGATGCGGTGAAGGAACAGCATCTGCTGCATCCTGACAACGGCATCGCGGCGTACGCCTACTGGTGCGTGATGATCGGCGTGTTCGTCACGGCGTTCTATTCGTTCCGCTTGTTGTTCATGACTTTCCACGGCAAGCCGCGCTTCGATACGAGCGAGGCCGCGCATGCCAGCCATGGCCACGATGAGCATGTTGCTGCACATGCCGAGGGCGACGGCCATGGCACGCACGCCCACGAGTCGCATGCCGAACCCGATCATGGCCACCACGGCGGCCCGCCGCACGAAAGCCCGTGGGTGGTCACGCTGCCGCTCATCCTGCTGGCGATTCCATCGATCATCATCGGTGCGATCACCGTCCAGCCGCTGATCTTCGGGCACGGCTTCGGCGAGTCCATCTACTTCAGCCCCGAGCACGAAGAAATGCTGCACGAGATCGGCGCGGCGTTCGGCAACTGGCTGAGCTTCGTCGGCGACGCGTTCCATCATCCGGTGGTGTACTTGGTGATCGCCGGCGTGTTCAGCGCCTGGGCGCTGTACATCAAGTGGCCGCACCTGCCGGGCGTCATCGATTCGAAGTTGAAGCCGCTGCGCGTCGTGCTCGAAAACAAGTACTGGTTCGACTGGTTCAACGAGAACGTGCTCGCCGCTGGCAGCCGCCTGTTGGGCAAGATCTTCTGGAAGGGCGGCGACACCGCCATCATCGACACCACCATCATCAACGGCTCGGCGAACCTGATCGGCTGGACTGCCAGCGTGGTGCGCCGCGTGCAGAGCGGGTTTCTGTATTCCTATGCGTTCTGGATGATGATCGGCCTCGCCGTGATGCTCGGCTGGTTCCTGACGCGTACCTGATCAAAGAAGAAATAGAGAACACATGCAGGGGTTTGGCTTGTTATCGCTTCTGACCTGGTTGCCCATCGCGGGCGGCCTCGTCGTGCTGTTCATCGGCGATCGCGGCATCAAGGCCGGCCGCTGGGTCGCGCTCGCCACCGCCGTCGTCGTGTTCGGCGCGTCCATCCCGCTGTACACCGGCTTCGACATCTCGAAGTTCGACTTCCAGTTCGTCGAGCAGATGCCGTGGATTCCGGCGCTGCACTCGTCTTACTACTTCGGCATCGACGGCATCTCGCTGCCGCTGATCCTGCTGACCACGCTCATCACCATTCCGGTCATCGGCGCCGCCTGGACCGTGATCGAATCGCGCCCCGCGCAGTACTACGCCGCCTTCCTCATCATGGAAGGCCTGATGATCGGCGTGTTCTCCGCGCTCGATGGTCTGCTGTTCTACTTTTTCTGGGAAGCGATGCTCATCCCGATGTTCCTCATCATCGGCGTGTGGGGTGGTCCGCGGCGCGTGTACGCGACGCTCAAGTTCTTCCTGTACACGTTCCTCGGTTCCGTATTCATGCTGGTCGCGCTCATCTACATGGTGATCAAGACCGGCGACTTCAGCATCGCGTCCTTTCAGGCGCTGCCGCTGACCGCGACCGAGCAGATGTGGATCTTCTTCGCGTTCTTCGCGGCCTTCGCCGTGAAGATTCCGATGGTGCCGGTGCACACATGGTTGCCGGACGCGCACGTCGAGGCGCCCACGGGCGGCTCCGTCGTGCTGGCCGCGATCATGTTGAAGATGGGTGGATATGGCTTCCTGCGTTTCAGCCTGCCCATCACGCCGGATGCGAGCCGCGAATTCGACTGGTTGTTGATCGGCCTGTCGCTCGTCGCCGTCGTGTACATCGGCTTCGTCGCGCTGGTGCAGACCGACATGAAGAAGCTGATCGCCTATTCATCGATCGCGCACATGGGTTTCGTGACGCTCGGTTCGTTTCTCGTGTACGACATCGTTGCCAACACCGGAGCGGTGCAGGGCGCCGGCATGGGAATCACCGGCGCGATGGTGCAGATGGTGTCGCACGGCCTGATATCCGGCGCATTGTTCCTGTGCGTGGGCGTCATGTACGACCGCGTTCATTCGCGCGAGATCAGTGCGTACGGCGGCGTCGTCAACACGATGCCGAAGTTCGCCGCGTTCATGGTGCTGTTCGCGTTGGCGAACTCCGGCCTGCCGGGCACGTCCGGATTCGTGGGCGAGTTCCTCGTCATCATCGCCGCGTTCAAGGCCAACTTCTGGTACGCGTTCCTCGCCGGCCTGACATTGATCCTGGGCGCCGCGTACACGTTGTGGCTGGTCAAGCGCGTGATCTTCGGCGAAGTGGCTAACCACCACGTCGCGGACCTCAAGGATCTCAACCGCCGCGAATTCGCAATCCTCACGCTGCTGGCGGTCGCCGTGCTGGCCGTGGGCCTGTGGCCCGCGCCGCTGACAGATGTGATGGAAGCCACCGTCCAGCATCTCGTCCAGCAGATCGCGCTGAGCAAGCTGCCCTTATGAACAATCTTCCCGCGATGACCTGGGCGAGCCTGCAACCTGCGTTGCCGGAGATTTACCTGGCCGCGGCGGTGTGTGTGCTGCTGCTGGCGGATGTGTTCTTTGGCGACCGGCACCGCAAGCTGGCCCCGACGCTCACGTTGATAATCCTCGCCATCGGCGCATTGCTCACGGCCCGGTACGCCAATGTGACCGAACGCGTGCTGCTGTTCGCGGACAGCTATGTGGCCGATCCGCTGGCCGTGTTCCTCAAACTATTCGGTTTCGCGAGCATGGCGGTGGCGCTGCTGTACTCGCGCGAATACCTCGAACGTCGCGGCATGATGCGCGGCGAGTACTACGTGCTGGCGCTGACGACACTGCTCGGTGTGTTCGTGCTGGCGTCCGCCAACAGCCTGCTGACCGTGTACATCGGCGTCGAGTTGCTGTCGCTGTCGCTGTACGCGATGGTCGCATTCGATCGCGAATCCGGCATCGCGGCCGAATCGGCGATGAAGTACTTCGTGCTCGGCGCCATCGCGTCGGGAATGATGCTGTACGGCATGTCGATCATCTACGGCCTCAACGGAACATTGCGTCTCGACGATCTAGCCGACAAGGCGATGGGCGCGCCGAGCCTCGGCATGATCCTCGGCCTCGTGTTCCTCGTCGTCGCCGTCGCGTTCAAATTCGGCGCCGTGCCGTTCCATATGTGGCTGCCGGACGTGTACACCGGCGCGCCGACCGGCGTGACGCTGTTTCTTTCGACGCTGCCGCACGTCGCGTATTTCTCTCTGGCGTTCAGATTGTTGGCTCATGGCATGGGCAGCGTGGGCGAGGCGTGGCAGAGCATGCTCGCGCCGCTGGCCGTGCTGTCGATGGTGTTCGGCAACGTCGTCGCCATCGCGCAGACGAATCTCAAACGCATGCTGGCGTATTCGGCCATCGGCAACGTCGGCTTCATCCTGCTCGGTTTCGTCACCGGCACCGAAGCGGGCTACGAAGCTGCGCTGTATTACACCGTCGTCTACGTGATCATGACGCTGGGCAGCTTCGGCGTGCTGGTGCTCGCGAGCCGCGCCGGGTTCGAAGCCGAGGACCTCGATCAGTTCAAGGGCCTCTACAAACGCGATCCGTTGCTGGCCTACGTGATGATGGCGCTGATGTTTTCGACCGCCGGCGTTCCGCCGTTCGTCGGGTTCTGGGCGAAGTTCGCGATCTTCCAGGCGCTGTGGTTGAGCGGGCACATGTGGCTCATCCTGATCGGCGCCGCGGTGTCGGTGATCGGCGTGTTCTATTACCTGCGCATCGTGAAGCTGATGTTCTTCGACGCGCCCGGCGATCTGCCCAGCGGCGCGTCGGGCGGGGTGGCGGTGCGAGCCGTGCTCGCGCTCAACGGATTCGCGGTGCTGGCGCTCGGAATCGCGCCCAACGCATTGATTCAAATCTGCGCACGGGTGCTCGGCTGAGGCATTCGCCGGATCAGGCCGATAGGGTTTGCAAAGACGCGGTTCTTGGATAAGAATGCGCGCCCCCTCGCCAGAGGGGTTCGGATCGGGTGCGGGGTGGAGCAGTCTGGCAGCTCGTCGGGCTCATAACCCGAAGGTCGTAGGTTCAAATCCTACCCCCGCTACCATTTCGACTTCGATAGGCCATGAATCGCGCGGCCCGCGCGCCGGTTCGCTGCGCGACCGAAGTGTTTCTCGAAAGCCCTGTGAGCAGGGCTCACGCTCTCTCATTCAATCCGGTCATACCGCCCGGCGACGCGCCTATATAGATAGATGCACGGAGGTTCGGCGGTTGCATGGAAAACCCCCGACTCTGACGTACCGGTCCGCGATGACCGTAACGATTCGTCTGCGCGCTGGCTCACAGTAATCCCATAGCTCCGCCTCAATTCATCCAATCGCGCCGCGAATTGCGCTAACTTCGCCGTTCCCCGAAGCGAACAACAAAAATAACGAGCGATGAGCAGGACGATCTATCTTCCTCACGTCGACGGACTGCGCGCGATCGCCGTTCTCGCGGTGCTCATCTATCACGTGAATCCCGCCTGGATGCCAGGCGGTTTTGCGGGTGTCGACATCTTCTTCGTAATCTCCGGGTTCATCGTCAGCGCATCGGTTGGCGGGCTCGAACGCACGCCCTTGTGGAAGTTCATTCCATATTTCTACGCGCGCCGGCTGCAGCGCATCGCGCCGGCATTGATCGCGTGTCTTCTCGCGACGACCATCGCCTCCACGGTGTTCATCCCGCCGGCCTGGTTGAGTAATGCCCACCAGCAAACCGGTCTGTACGCGTTCTTCGGGCTCAGCAACTTCATCCTGGCGAGAACAAGCAACGACTACTTCTCGCCGACCGCAGAGTTCAATCCTTTCACGCACACCTGGTCGCTCGGTGTCGAGGAGCAGTTCTATTTCATCTTCCCGTTCCTGTTTTTCGCGTGGACTTTCCGCGAATCGAGGCGCTTGACGGTGAGCCTGTTCGTTATCGCGCTGCTGGCATCTTTCGCCTACTCGGCCTCGATCGCCAAATCCGACGCGACGACGGCTTTCTACATGATCACCAGCCGCTTCTGGCAGCTTGCGGCCGGCGTGTTGCTGTACCAGTGTATGACGTTGTCAGGCCGCCGTTTCGACGCAGCGGCACAGCCGCAGCCCCAGTGGGCTGTGGGCGTCGGATATGTCTCGCTAGCGCTGATGGTGTTCGGACTGGTGTTTGCGCGTCCGGAGACTTTTCCATTTCCAGGTTCGATCCCGGTCGTGCTCGGATCGCTGGGCTTGCTAGGCTTATTGCACGGTGTCGGCCGTGAGAATCTCCTGGTCCGTGGGCTCACCAGCAGGCCGACCCTGTTTGTCGGCCGCATTTCTTACTCCTTGTACCTGTGGCACTGGCCGGTCATCGTGCTGTTCCGGTGGACGGTCGGTGATACAGGCCTGTTGCATCGACTGTCGATATTCGGGCTCTCGTTCGCGCTGGCCATCGCGTCTTACTATCTGATCGAACGGCCGGTCCGCACGGCGCAGCTGTTAAAACGGTTGCCACGGTTGGCAATCGTCGCGGTCGGTCTGGTTGTGGTGTTCTTGTCCGCGCGTGTGGCCAATGCGATCGCATGGCGGCACCAAACCTTGTCTCTGAGCCCGGTAGCTCGCTACGTGGACGACTGGTATCCGGAGGGCTTCGATCCAAAGCCTATTGCAACTGGCTGCAGCGTCCGGACCGTTGAGACGGGCAATGTCCATGAGTACCGCCGCGAAGGTTGTTTGCAGCGGGTCTATGGACCTGACGTGATCGCGATCGGCGACTCACACGCGATGGCATACAACGGCCTGTTTCGCGAGTACGTCATGCTCACCGGGGCGAACGTCATGGTCATCAGAAACAGCGGTTGTCCGTTTCTCGGCTTGAGCCACGAGAGCGACGATTGCCGCGAAAAATCGCGCGTCGCTACACTCGACGTGCTTCGCCGGCTGCGGACAGGGGATGTCTTGTTTCTGCCTTCGTTAAGGCTGCCACGCTACTCGGACCAGTGGGTGCGGTATTCCGATGAGGCGGTGCTCGCTGCCATGTTTTCGCCGGAGGCGATGGAGGCGCGTGCCGAGGCCCAGCGCATTGCGCTGGAAGTCTTACGGCCGATCCATGAAAAAGGTGTCCACATAGTTTTCGAAGCGCCAAAGCCGATCTTCCGTTCGCCGACCTTCCGCTGCGCCGTTTCGTACAACATCAGCAATCCGATTTGCGCGGACGGCAGCGCCATGAGTCGCGAAGAACTGGAGCAGTTGCGCAAACCGGTGCTTGACGCCTTCAAGGCCGTGGCCGTCGCCTTACCGGATGTCAGCGTCTGGGACCCCTTTCCGATCCTGTGTCCGGAGCAGACTTGCAGTGCATATCGGGATGGTCGTCCCTTGTTCTTCGACGGCGATCACGTGAGTGGATATGGGAACCGCCTGCTGGCACCGTCGTTCAGCGAGTTCGTCGTGCGGGTAGCCGCAACGAAAGAATCGGTTTCAATCAGCCCCTGAAACCTTTCGCCACGATATAAACCTCGCGCGACTGCGCGCGCGACGCGCCAGGCTTGCGGATCACGACCTTCTCGAACGACTTGCGCAAGTCCTTCACGTAGTCATCCGACCCCGAGCCCTGGAACATCTTCGCCACGAAATTGGCGCCGGGCTTCAGCGTCTTGCGCACCGTGTCGAGCGCCAGCTCGAGAAAATACATCGAGCCTGCCTGGTCGGCCGAATCGATGCCCGTGATGTTGGGCGCAATGTCCGACACGATGAGATCGAACTTCTCGCCGCCTAACCAGGCGATCAGCTGCTCGACGATTTTCTCGTCGTTGAAATCGCCCTGGATAAAATCCGTGTTGATCACGGGGTCCATCGGCAGGATGTCCGTCGCCAGAACGCGGCCCTTCTTGCCAACCAGCTTGCCAGCCACCTGCGACCAGCCACCCGGCGCCGAGCCCAGGTCCATGATCCGCATGCCCGGCTTGATCAGCCGGTCCTTCTCATTGAGTTCGATCAGCTTGTACGCAGACCGCGAGCGATAACCGTCGATCTGCGCCTGTTTGACGTAGGGATCGTTGACATGCCGGCGCAGCCATTCATTGCTGCTCTTGGTTCGGGCCATTTGCGAAAGGCTCACGCTAGAATGCGCGCATTCTACCCTTACCTCTGCCGGGTACACCGGCCAGGAAGTCTGCCGTGATACGCATCACCGAGCTGGCACTGCCGCTCGACTACCCGCCGGACGCGCTGCGCAAGGCGTTGTTGAAACGACTGCAGCTGCGCGAAGCAGACCTGCTCGCGGTCAACCTCTTCAAACGCAGCTACGACGCGCGCAAGAAACACGACATCAAGTTCGTCTGCATCGTCGATGTCGCCGTGAATGACGAGGCGGCGGTGCTCAGGCGCTTCGCGCGCGACGCGCAGGTAAAGCCCGCGCCGGACACCTCGTATCATCCCGTGGCGCAGGCGCCGGCAACTCTCGAGGACCACCCGCTGGTCGTGGGTTTCGGCCCCGGTGGTTTGTTCGCCGCGCTGCTGCTTGCCCAGATGGGCTTCAAACCCATCGTCCTCGAGCGCGGCCGCGACGTCCGCCAGCGCACGCAGGACACCTGGGCACTGTGGCGCAAGCACATCCTCACGCCGGAATCCAACGTGCAGTTCGGTGAGGGTGGGGCGGGCCTCTTCTCCGACGGCAAGCTCTACAGCCAGATCAAGGACCCGAAGTTCTACGGCCGCAAGGTGATGCACGAGTTCGTGCGCGCGGGCGCGCCGGAAGAAATTCTGTTCGTAAGCAAGCCGCACATCGGTACGTTCCGTCTCACCGG
The DNA here is from genome assembly GCA_037200975.1 of Pseudomonadota bacterium. Classification (NCBI taxonomy): domain Bacteria; kingdom Pseudomonadati; phylum Pseudomonadota; species Pseudomonadota bacterium. Next base: position 4,265,500 of record JBBCGI010000001.1, read on the forward strand.
CGTGGTCGAGAAGATGCGTGCCGAGATCATCGCGCTCGGCGGCGAAGTACGCTTCGAGAGCAAGGTCACCGACGTATTGATAGAGAACGGCCAGATCGAAGGCGTGACTCTCGCCAATGGTGAAACGCTGCGCAGCCGGCACGTAGTGCTCGCGCTGGGTCACAGCTCGCGCGACACCTTGCGTATGCTCGAGCAGCGCAAGGTATTCCTGGAGGCCAAACCGTTCGCGTTGGGATTCCGTATCGAACATCCGCAGTCGCTGATCGACACCGCGCGCTTTGGAAAATTCGCCGGCCACCCCGAGCTCGGCGCGGCCGATTACAAACTGGTCCATCACGCGAGCAACGGCCGCTCGGTTTACAGCTTCTGCATGTGTCCGGGCGGCACAGTGGTGGCGGCGACTTCGGAGGCCGGCCGCGTGGTGACCAACGGCATGAGCCAGTACTCGCGCAACGAACGCAATGCGAACGCGGGCATCGTCGTGGCGATCAACCCCGAGCCTGACTACCCGGGCGGGCCGCTGGCGGGTGTGGCGTTGCAGGAGGCGCTCGAATCGAAAGCTTTCGAGCTGGGCGGCGGCGACTACAGCGCGCCCGCGCAATTGGTGGGAGATTTCCTGAAGGGCGTCACGTCGAAGGAGCTGGGCACGATTACGCCGTCGTACACACCGGGTGTGCGGCTGGGCGATCTCGCGACGGCGCTGCCCGCGTATGCCATCGACGCGATCCGCGAGGCGTTGCCGGTGTTCGGCAGGCAAATCCCGGGATTCGACCGCGACGACGCCGTGCTCACGGGTGTCGAAAGCCGAACCTCGTCGCCCGTGCGCATCACACGCGACGCCGATTCGCTGCAAAGTCTCAACGTGCGCGGTCTGTACCCCTGCGGCGAGGGTGCGGGTTATGCGGGCGGAATCCTCTCGGCCGGCGTGGATGGCATTAAAGTGGCCGAAGCCGTGGCGCGGGGGCTGGCGTGAAATTCGAAGACATAAAAAAACTTCACCAGAAGAAATTCCGCGAGGAGCTGGGATTCTTCCTGGTGGAAGGCGAGCACCTGGTGCAGGAGCTGCAAAAGGCAGCAGTGCACGATGCGCGCCTGAAGGGCAGCGAAATCTATCTCACGCGCGACTTCGCGCATTGGTCGAGCCCGCTACCGATGCACGTGGTCCAGTCGAAACAGATGGCTCAAATCAGCGAGACGCGCTCACCGCAGGGCATCGCTGCGGTGGTGCCATTGTTCAGTTCGTCCGTGCCGCGTGCGAACGAGCGTGCGATCTACCTGCACGAGATCCAGGACCCCGGCAATCTCGGCACCATCCTGCGCACGCTGGCCTGGTTCGGAAACTTCCGCTGCCTGCTGAGCCCGGACAGCGTGGACATCCATAACGGCAAGGTGGTGCGCGCGAGCATGGGCGCCATCTTTCACGTGCCAGTGGAGTTCGACGTGGCGCTGGACTCGCTGCCGGCGCGCTTCAAACGCATCGCAGCCCTCGATCTTGCGGGCGCACCAGTCGCGTCCGCGCCATTCCGCAACTTCGACTGCTATCTATTCGGCAATGAAGCACGCGGTTTGCCGAAAGGCGCGTCCGCGCAAGTAAATGCTCAGCCGTTCACGATCGCGGGAACGGGAGTCATCGAATCGCTGAACGTCGCGGCGACGGTGAACATCTGCCTGTACGAACTCAACCGGCCGGTTCAACCCGCGGGTTAGACACGCTCTTCTTCGATGAAAGCGTCGTGTTCCAGCGAGAAGCGGATGCTGTTCTGCTTGCACCAGGCGCGGCAGGCATCCGCGTATCGCTGCCACTGCTCGCGCGCCCATGCCGGGGCCTTGGCGCGCCAGCGCTGCTCGTTCGGAAAAAAAACCTGCTTTCCAGAGCCCATGCTGAGCTCGAACACGAGCTTGCCTTCGGGGGTGATCGCCTCGAGCTCTTCGCGCCAGCGTGCGCGAAATTCGATGTCGCCCGGGGCGCTCATCGATGGCTGCCGGGCAGCATCCGGCTGAAAGCCGCGAAACCAGTTGCTGGGAATTTCACGCGGCGATCCTAACATCCGGCTCATGCTCGCATCGGCGAGATATTCGTCACGAGCAACACGCCGCGCGTTTACTCCACCGGAACGACCCGTTTGCCGAGCCACCCCTTGAGATCCGCGACTTCTTCCGCGCAGAGCGCGTGCGGCATCGGGTACACGTGCCATTCCACGCGGTAGCCGGTTCCTTCCAGCACGCGGCGGGATTCATCGCCCAGTGAAAATGGCACCACGGGGTCTTGCGACCCGTGCGCCATGAAAATCGGGGTCGCGAGATTGGCCGCCGAGCGTTCGCTGGCAAATTCCTTCGCGAGCGGCAGATAGCAGGAGAGGGCAATCACGCCGGCGAGTTTTTTCGGGAACCGCGTGGCCAGGTGCAGCGCCATGGCGCCGCCCTGCGAAAACCCCGCCAGCAGGATGCGGGAGCTCGGAATGCCGCGCGCATTCTCCGCGCGGATCAGCGCGGTGATGGCGTCCGCGGAAGCCTGGATGCCGCTGAAGTCCTCGGCCGACCGCCGGTCGATGCCGATGATGTCGTACCAGGCACGCATCTGATAACCGTTGTTGATGGTCACGGGACGCACCGGCGCGTGTGGAAATATGAAACGCAGCGCCGGCAGTCCCTGGTCTAACAACTCCGGCACCAGCGGCTCGAAGTCGTGGCCATCGGCCCCGAGACCGTGCATCCAGATGATGGCGGCGGTGGGGTTGGGGCCGGTTTCGACGGTGACGGTTTCGAGCGTCTTTACTGCGTTCAAGCAATCGTCTCCGAAATGGTTTCGACGGTGAGATTCGCGGCCCACATCAGGCTGTCAACCAGTTCGCGTACGCCGGGAAACCAGTGATAGGCCATCCAGAAGAACAGCACCGTGAAGCCAATCCACAGGAGCCCGTGCAACGCACCCCAGCCTGGGTGATGGCCGGCGCCGCGATGGGCACCGTGGCGGATCATCTTGAGCGGAGCGGTGATCACGAAGTAGGCAATTGCCAGGATCAGCAGACCGACCCACATCGGCATGCCATGCGGCAGCCCCCAGCCGAAGATGTTGTGCTGGGTCAAGAGCGAGAACATCGCGAGAATCCAGCCGACGAACAGCACGGCGCCGATGATCGCGGCGATCGGCAGGAACACGGTCGTCAATGCGCGCGCCGTGTGGCCCATGTGCGGGATGGCGCTCGCGGCATTGGCGGCGGTCATGCGGATCTGTGCGTTCATCTGGTGAAACTGCCGGTTCCACTGCGCCTGCTGCCGCCGCCATTCACGGCGCCAGCGGTAGTTCTCGCGAAACTCAGAGTTTTTTTTTGCGCGCGTGATCAGGTCTTCGGTGCTGAACGGCATGCCGAAGGCGGCGGCGCGGTCCTCCGCGGTCTGCGCCTCCGGCACGATGAACGCGAGCACGAAGTAGGCAACGATCAGCAGCCCGGTCGTGAACAGCGTGAGCAACACCACAATGATGCGTACCCAGGTCACGTCCACGTTCATGTAGGCGGCGATGCCGTTGCAGACGCCGGCCCACATCTGGCCTTCACGGATGCGGAACAGCCGCTTGCGGGGCAGGGCGCCCGGAGGCATGGCGCTGGGGCTGCCAGCCGTACCTTCCGCGGTCGTGCCTGGAGCGGCGTCCGGCGCTTCGACCGGACCCATGTCCGAGATGATGCGTTCCACCTCGGCGGTGCTGACCACGGTCTTGTGGGCGCCTAACAAGCGCGCGCATTTTTCGCCGATCGCCTGCTCGAGATCGGCCATGACTTCGGCACGATCCGGGCTGTCCTTGAGGCGCGCCTCGGCACGCTCCAGGTAGGTGCGCAGCTGGATGTAGCCGGGCTCCTCGAGTTGATAGGCAATTCCATTGAGACTGATGTTGACCACTGTTTGCATGGCTTTTAATTCCCGAAATCGGCGAGTGTGCGGTTGAGATCTTTCCAGTAATCGTTGAGCGTCGACAGTTGCGTCCGGCCCTTCTGGGTGAGCTTGTAGTACTTACGCGGCGGGCCGGCTTCCGACTCCTGCCACTCGTAGTCCACCAGCTCCTCGCGCCGCAGCTTCGACAGCAGCGGATACAACGTGCCTTCCTGCGTCGCGAATTCGGTGGGCCCCAGCAGCTTGAGCATGTCGGCGACATAGACCTTGTCGCCGGCCACGATCTTGAGGATTACGAATTCGAGCAGGCCCTTGCGGATCGGCGCGAGTTTTTCAGTGATGTTCATGGGTTCAGACAGCTACCTTGGAGTCGCAAGGTACTTGCATCAGGCATGGTCTGTCAACATCTGAATGCGTGCCGTACAATCCGCGCCCTCGGTGGGTGGGGGCGGAGCAGCCTCGCACGATGACCCAAGCGATCTCGAAGCCCCGATGGGGCTTTTGTTTTTTTTGGACCGGCGTCATTTAGGGGAACCTCGATGAGCCGGGGTGTTCGGGAGGGCCTTTGGGGCCCTTTTTTGTTGGAGGGCGGGTGGATACGGCACTTCATGACCGTCTCATCGCCCAGTTCGAGCCGGTGCTGGCCGGGCGCGGCTACGAACTGATCGAAATCGAGTTCGTGGCTGGCGCGGGTGGGGGAACGTTGCGCATCTATATCGACAGCCCCGAAGGCATCGATGTCGACGACTGCGGCGATGTGAGCCACCTGGTGTCGGAGCTGCTCGACGCCGACGATCCGTTTCCCGGTGCGTATTCGCTCGAAGTGTCCTCGCCGGGGCTCGATCGGGTGCTGCGGACGGCCGCGCACTTCGCGCAGTTCGTGGGCGAGCGAGTGAAGGTGGAATTGAAGGTGGCGCGCGACGGACGCAAGCGGTACACGGGCGTCATACGCCGCGCGGATGAAGAGGGTATCGATCTGGATGTGGACAATTTCTCGGTGAGCCTGAAGCTCGCGGAGATAGGTAAAGCGCGGTTAGCGCCGCTCTAGTTAGGAAGTTTTTTCATGAACAAAGAAATTCTGCTGGTCGTCGATGCCGTGTCGAACGAAAAAAGCGTCGACAAGGAGATCATTTTCGACGCGCTCGAGGCGGCGCTGGCGTCGGCTACCCGCAAGAAACACGGCGAAGAGTGGGACGTGCGCGTCTCCATCAACCGCAAGACCGGCGACTACGACACCTTCCGCCGCTGGAAGGTCTTCGCCGACGACTCCCGGGAAATGGAAGTGCCCCAGCGCGAACTGCGCCTGGAAGATGCCCTGGACATGAACAAGGAGGCCGAGATCGGCGGCTTCGTCGAAGAGCCGATGGAATCGGTGATCTTCGGCCGTATCGCCGCGCAGCAGGCGAAGCAGGTCATCGTGCAGAAGGTGCGCGAGGCCGAGCGCTCGCAGGTCGTGGATGCCTATAAAGACCGCGTCGGCACGCTGGTCTCGGGCGTCGTCAAACGCGTCGACCGCAACGGCATCTATGTCGATCTCGGCGGCAACGCCGAAGGTTTCGTGCCGCGCACCGACATGATTCCGCGCGAGATCGTCAAGAGCCAGGACCGCATCAAGGCGTTCCTCAAGGAAGTCCGCTCCGAGCCGCGTGGCCCGCAGCTGTTCCTCACGCGCACCGCGCGCGAATTCCTCATCGAGCTCTTCAAGCTGGAAGTGCCGGAAGTCGGCCAGGGCCTCATCCAGATCCTGGGCGCCGCGCGCGATCCGGGCGTGCGCGCCAAGATCGCGGTGAAGAGCCTCGAGCCGCGCGTCGATCCGGTCGGCGCCTGCGTCGGCATGCGCGGTTCGCGCGTGCAGGCCGTGTCGAATGAAATCGCCGGCGAACGCGTCGATATCATTCCGCACGACGACACTCCCGCGCAGTTCGTCATCAATGCGATGTCGCCGGCCGAAGTGCTGTCCATCGTGGTCGACGAGGATTCCCACAGCATGGATATCGCGGTCGCCGAGGACAAACTCTCGCAGGCCATCGGCCGCGGCGGGCAGAACATCCGTCTCGCGAGCCAGCTCACGGGTTGGGACCTGAACGTCATGACCGAGACGGACGCCGAGGCCAAGAGCGAAACCGAAGCGAAGGCGCTGGTCGAGGCATTCAAGAAGTCGCTGGACGTCGACGAGGACGTTGCGACCATCCTCGTGCAGGAAGGTTTCTCGACCGTCGAGGAAGTGGCCTATCTACCACAGTCCGAGCTCGCCAACATCGAGGAGTTCGACGACGAGATGGTCAAGGAGCTGCGCAACCGCGCGCGCGACGTATTACTTACGCAGGCCATCGCCAGCGAGGAGACGCTCGAGTCCGGCATGCCGGCCGACGACCTGCTGCTGCTCGAAGGCATGAAACCGGACCTCGCGCTGGCGCTGGCGCGTCGCGGCGTGCGGACGCGTGAAGACCTGGCCGACCAGGCCGTGGACGACTTGTTAGACATCGAGGGGCTCACGTCCGAAGAGGCCGGCAAGCTCATCATGAAGGCACGCGAGATCTGGTTCGAAGCCGGTCGCGCCTGAGGAGTTTTATGAGCGATGTCACCGTTGCACAATTTGCCGAAGTCCTGAAGGTACCGGTCGACCGGCTGCTCGTGCAGCTGGAGTCCGCCGGCATCCAGGTCGAAGGTCCCCAGGCGCTCATCAGCGACGAGGCGAAGCTCGAGCTGCTGACGCACCTGCGCCGCTCACATGGCGCCTCGGAGCCCACCAGCAAGAGCCAGGTCGGCGTATCCGCGCCGCGCAAGATCACGCTGGCGCGCAAGACGCAGAGCGAGCTCAAGCAGGCCAGCACGCAGGGCCGCGCCCGCACGGTGAACGTCGAAGTTCGCCACAAGAAAACCTACATCAAGCGCGACGTTCTGGAAGAGCAGAACAAGCAGCACCAGGACGAGGCCGACGGCAAGCGCAAGGAAATCGAAGCGCAGGAAGCCGCCGAGCGCGAAAAACTGGAAGCCGCGCGCAAGGAAAGCGAGCGCATGGAGGCGGAGAACCGCCGCCGCATCGAAGACGAGGCCACGCGCAAGAAGCAGGCCGACGATGCGCGCCGTGCGCAGGAAGAGGCGCGCGTCAAACAGGAAAGCGAAGCGCAGCGCCGCGCGAGCGCGGAAGCGACCGCGCAACCCGCGCGTCCCGAGCGGCACAAGACCGACAAGGCGCCTGCTGCTGTTGCGGCCGTGGATCCGGCCAAGGACACCCGTTACGGACGCCAGGAGCTGCACGTCGCGGCCGGTGCCGGCGCGCGCAACAAGAAAAAGAAGCGCGTGAAGGAACGCAGCAGCGGTGGCGTGAACATGGAGGCCAAACACGCCTTCGAAATGCCCACCGCGCCGATGAAGCGCGAAGTCACCATCGGCGAGACCATCACGCCGCAGGAAATCGCGCAGAAGATGGCCGTGAAGGCGACCGAAGTCATCAAGACCATGATGAACATGGGCGTGATGGCCACCATCAACCAGCCGATCGATCGCGACACCGCGACGCTCGTGGTCGAAGAGATGGGTCACATCGCCAAGGTCCTCAAGGGCGACCAGGTCGAAGAGGATCTGCAGGGCGAAGAAGCGCCCGAGACCGAATCGCCGCGTCCGCCCGTCGTCACCGTCATGGGCCACGTCGATCACGGCAAGACCTCGCTGCTCGACTACATCCGCACCACGAAAGTGGCGGCGGGCGAGGCCGGTGGCATCACCCAGCACATCGGCGCGTACCACGTGGAAACGCCGAAGGGCATGATCACGTTCCTCGATACCCCGGGCCACGCGGCGTTCACCGCCATGCGTGCGCGCGGTGCGAAAGCCACGGACGTCGTCGTCCTGGTGGTCGCGGCTGACGACGGCGTGATGCCGCAGACAATAGAAGCAATCCAACATGCGAAGGCTGCGGGTGTTCCGATAGTCGTGGCCGTGAACAAGATCGACAAACCGGATGCCGAGCCGGATCGCGTGCGCACCGAGCTTTCGAAGCACGAAGTCATCGCCGAAGAATGGGGTGGCACCAACATGTTCGTGCAGGTTTCCGCGAAAACCGGCCAGGGCGTCGATGCGTTGCTCGATGCCATCCTGCTGCAGGCGGAAGTGCTCGAGCTGACGGCCGCGGCCGACGGGCTTGCCACCGGCATCGTGATCGAATCCTCGGTCGAGAAAGGCCGCGGTGCGGTGGCCACAGTGCTCGTCAAACGCGGCACCCTGAAGCTCGGCGACCCGATCATCGCCGGCAATGAATTCGGCCGCGTCCGCGCCATGTTCGACGAGAACGGCAAGCCGGTAGATAGCGCGGCGCCGTCGATTCCCGTGCAGGTGCTGGGCCTGCAGGGCTCGCCGAACGCGGGCGACGAATTCCTCGCGGTGGAAAACGAACGCAAGGCGCGCGAAGTCGCGTTGTATCGCCAGGGCAAGTTCCGCGACGTCAAGCTCGCGAAACAGGCCTCCAAGATGCAGGACGTCTTCGGGCAGATGGAAGAGCAGAAGATCGGTGTCATCCCGATCCTGCTCAAGACCGACGTGCAGGGCAGCGCCGAGGCGTTGCGCGACGCGCTCAACAAACTCGCCACCGCCGAAGTGCAGGTGAAGATCATCGCCAGCGGCGTGGGCGGCATCACCATCTCCGACGTGCAGCTGGCCGCGGCCTCGAAGGCCCGGATCATCGGGTTCAACGTGCGGGCGGATGCCGCCGCGCGCGATTCGATCAAGGACAACGAAGTCGAGGTGCAGTACTTCAGCATCATTTACGAGGCCATCGACTACGTGAAGGATCTGCTGAGCGGCTTGCTGGCACCCGAGATCAAGGAAACGATCGTCGGTACGGCCCAGGTTCGCGAAGTGTTCCGCTCGAGCAAGTTCGGCGTCGTGGCCGGCTGCCTGGTCACCGAAGGCGTGGTCAAGCGCAACAACCCGATCCGCGTGCTGCGCGACAGCGTGGTCATCTTCGAAGGTGCGCTCGAATCGCTGCGTCGCTTCAAGGACGAAGCCGGGGAAGTCCGTGCGGGTACCGAGTGCGGCATCGGCGTGAAGAACTACCAGGACGTGCGCGTGGGCGACCAGATCGAGTGTTATTCGCGCGTCGAGGTTGCTCGTAGCATCCAGTAATGAGCGCCAAGTCGCAGAGATTGGGCCGCATCGAAGGCGAGATGCAGCGCGTTCTGTCCACGCTCGTGTCGCGCGAAGTGCGCGATCCGCGCGTGGGCAACATCACGTTGACCTCGGTCAGCGTCGCGCCCGACATGTCGACCGCGCGCATCTGGTTCGTGCCGTTCGGCGACAAACACACGCCGGACGAGGTGACCGAAGGGCTCAATCGCGCCGCGGGTTTCCTGCGCGGCGAGCTCGGTCGGGCGCTGCAGTTGCGGCACGCGCCGAAGCTCGAGTTCATCTACGACCAGCAGATCGAAAACGCCGACAAACTCACGCGCCTCATCAACGGCGCCGTCAAAGGCGATCATCGTGAACCCGATTCGGGCGATCCGAAGTCGGACGATCCCGAGTAGCTAGCCTCCCGATCCCGCATGCCGAACGGCATCCTCCTGCTCGACAAGCCGAAGGGCCTCACGTCGAACGGCGCGCTGCAGCGCGTGCGCAAGGCGTTTGGCGCAAAGAGCGCCGGTCACGTCGGCACGCTCGATCCGATGGCCACCGGCATGTTGCCGCTGTGCCTCGACGAGGCGACCAAGGTGATCGCCGAGATCGAATCGGGCGCGAAGTGTTACGAATTCACCGTCCAGCTGGGTGCGCGCACCGATACCGGGGATGCCGAAGGCGACATCGTCGAGCGGCTGCCCGTGCCCACACTCGACGCCGCGCAGATCGAACAGGCACTGGCGCGGTTTCGCGGCGCGCAAACGCAGATTCCGCCCATGTATTCGGCGCTCAAGCGCGACGGGCAGCCGCTGTACAAACTCGCGCGGCAGGGCATCGAAGTCGAACGCGCTCCGCGCACTCTCGAGATCAAACGGCTCGAACTGACCGGCTTCCGGGCCGACGCGCTCGATCTGACCTGTGAATGCACGAAGGGCACCTACGTGCGGGTGCTCGGCGAAGACCTGGCGCGTGGCCTCGGGACAGCCGGATTTCTGACCCGCCTGCGTCGCGCCTGGGTCGAGCCGTTCGAAGGCTTGCCCATGTGCTCGCTCGAGGCGGCACTCGCCGCCGCCGGGACTGGCGACCAGCGACTGCTGGCGCCCGATGTGGCCTTGCGGACGCTGCCAGAGGTCCGGATCACCGCGGAGCAGGTCGTCGCACTGCGGCACGGACAGGCGGTCTCAGGCGATACCGGCGCGACGGCACCGCCCGGGCGGCGAGTGCGCATTTACGGGCCTGATGGCGTGTTCCTGGGGATGGCCGAAGTGCTTCCGGACGGTCGTTTGCAGCCGCGCCGGCTGCTCGGTGCCTGACGCGCGCTAAACCTATGCTTTCCGGAACCTTTTCGGTAGAATTCGCGCCCGCAAAATCCAGGCAAATAAACTCGAGTTTTCAAGGACCAAATCTACGATGTCTCTCGCCACTGAAAAGAAATCCGGTGTGGTTGCCGACTTCCGTCGCGCTGCCAACGACACTGGTTCGCCCGAGGTACAAATTGCGCTGCTCTCCGAGCGCATCAACGGACTCGGCGATCACTTCGGCGCGCACAAGCGCGATCACGCATCGCGTCGCGGGCTGGTCAAGCTCGTGAACCAGCGCCGCAAGTTGCTCGACTACCTGAAGGCTACGAAGCCCGCGAAGTATCAGGAGGTCGTAGAGCGTCTGGGCCTCCGGCGCTAACTACCGAACCGCAAGGCCGCGCATCAGGCGCGGCCTTTTTCGTTTTCCCCGACATAACGCACTCGAGGCATTTGGGCCTCGTGAAGGAATCAAAGCGTGAGCGTTCTCAAGAAATCATTTCAGTACGGCCAACATTCAGTAACGATCGAAACCGGCGAAGTCGCCCGCCAGGCGAGTGCCTCGGTGGTCGTGACGATGGGCGACACCGTCGTCCTCGTCACCGCGGTGGCCGCCAAGAAAGCGGTGCCCGGCAAGGACTTCTTTCCCCTGACCGTCAACTACGTCGAGAAGACCTACGCCGCGGGCCGCATTCCCGGCGGCTTCTTCAAGCGTGAAGGTCGCCCCACTGAAAAAGAGACGCTCACCTCGCGCCTCATCGATCGCCCGATCCGCCCGCTGTTCCCCGATGGCTTCTTCAATGAAGTCCAGGTGGTCGCGCTGGTCGTCTCGATGGACCCGGATATCGACTCCGACATCCCCGCACTGCTCGGCGCCTCGGCCGCGTTGTCGCTGGCCGGCGTGCCGTTCGCGGGCCCCATCGGCGCCGCGCGCGTCGGTTTCAAGGGCGGCAAGTACACGCTGAACCCGACGCAGAAGGAGCTCAAGGAATCGGAGCTGCACCTGGTCGTCGCGGGCACGGCGAAGTCGGTGCTGATGGTCGAGTCCGAAGCTTCGGGCCTGTCCGAAGAAGTCATGCTGGGCGCCGTCGTGTTCGGTCACGAACAGATGCAGATCGCCATCAAGACGATCAACGAAATGGTTGCCGCCGTCGGCAAGCCGAAGTGGGACTGGAAGCCGAACGCCGCCAGCGCGGAGCTCGATGCCGCCGTTGCTGCCAACGCGACCAAAGCCCTGTCCGACGCCTATCTCATCACCGAGAAGCAGGCGCGCTCCGCCAAGGTCAAGGAGATCAAGGCCGCGGCGATCGCCGCTCTGTCGGAGGGTGAGGCTGCCAAGTTCACCGCCGACAACGTCGATGACTCGCTCTTCAAGCTCGAGAGCAACATCGTCCGCCAGCGCATCCTCAACGGTGAGCCGCGCATCGACGGCCGCGATGCGGTCACCGTGCGTCCGATCACCGTGAAGGTCGGCGTGTTGCCGCGTACCCACGGTTCGGCGCTTTTCACGCGCGGCGAAACGCAGTCGCTGGTGGTCACCACGCTCGGCACCGGCCGCGATGCGCAGATCATCGACGCGCTCGAAGGCGAACGCCGCGAGCCGTTCATGTTCCACTACAACTTCCCTCCGTTCTCGGTCGGTGAAACCGGCATGATGGGTTCGCCGAAGCGCCGCGAAATCGGCCACGGCAACCTGGCGCGCCGCGGTATCGCCGCGATGATGCCGGACATGGAGAAATTCCCGTACGTCATCCGCATCGTCTCGGAAATTCTCGAGTCGAACGGTTCGTCGTCGATGGCCTCTGTCTGCGGTGCTTCGCTGTCGCTGATGGACGCGGGCGTGCCGATCAAGGCGCCGGTCGCCGGCGTCGCGATGGGCCTCGTGCTGGAAGGCACGAAGTTCAAGGTTCTCACCGACATCCTGGGTGACGAAGATCACCTGGGCGACATGGACTTCAAGGTCGCGGGTTCCAAAGACGGCGTCACCGCGTTGCAGATGGACATCAAGGTCGAAGGCATCTCCGCCGACATCATGAAGGTCGCGCTGGCCCAGGCCAAAGTAGGCCGCCTGCACATCCTCGACGAGATGAACAAGGTCATCACCGGTGCGCGCGAGAAGATGTCCGAGTGGGCGCCTTCGATCATCACGATCAAGATCGATCCGGAAAAGATTCGCGACGTCATCGGCAAGGGTGGCGCGGTCATCCGCCAGATCACCGAAGAGACCGGCACGACGATCGACATCGAGAACGACGGCACGGTCAAGATCGCGAGCGTCTCGGGCGCCGCCGGTCGCGAAGCGCTGGCGCGTATCGAGCTGATCACGGCCGATGTCGAAGTGGGCCGCATCTATGAAGGCAAGGTCGCCCGCCTGATGGACTTCGGCGCGTTCGTCACCATCCTGCCGGGCCGCGATGGCCTGGTGCACATCTCGCAGATCAGCGAGGAGCGCGTGGAGAAGGTGTCGGACAAGCTGAAGGAAGGCGACAGCGTGCGCGTCAAGGTGCTCGAGGTCGACCGCCAGGGCCGTGTGCGTCTTTCGATGAGAGACGTTCCCGCCTCCAACTGATAGGAAACCGGGGTTCACCCCATTTTCAATTCACGGACGCCGCCCTTCGGGCGGCGTTTTCCGTTGTGGGGCGTGAGCCCGCAGTCATTTCCTTTCGCGCCGGGTTAGTCGCGCGAGGATTTCCTGCTTCGCAGGCTGCGACTGCAGCCATTCCGCAAACTGCACGACGCGTTCGTAATCGCCGCCCAGCACTTCGCGCAAACGCTGTTCTTCCATCGCGCCTGTGACGGTGGAGCGCACGGCGTACTGCCACGCCTGCGTGAACACGCGCGTGAACTCGCCGGCCATCACCAGGCCTTCGACCAGTTGCCATTCGCCCTCGTCGAGCCAGATCTCTTCGCAATGCGGGCAATAGTCGAGACGATTGGTCTTCTCGGCGCTGATCCGGTACTTGCTCATGAGTGAGCGGCACTTGGGGCATTTCTTCGCGCCGATGGAATCCGGCGCGTCGAAATCCGGCAGCGCCACGGCGGTCGGCGCGATCGGGCCACGCGCCGCGTGTTCGCGCCATGCCCGGTACGCGACGAGGCTGACGAGTGTGCCGAGGCATTTTCCGCAGCTGTAGCCGGCCAGGTGGTCGGTGAGCAACGTGTGGACCAGCACGGAATGATCGCACTGTGGACAGAGTGCCATGGCTCTTCACTCCCTCCCGATGTGAACAGGCCCCGCGTTCCCTCAAGGAGCGCGAGGCCCGCAGCTAACTACGTGAGCCGGTGGACGGGTTACTGGTGGTTGGCCTGGTCCGAGGCCTTGTCCTCGCCGTCGCGGCCGCCGCGTCCCGCGGCGTTCATGAGCGTGCGGAAGATTTCATCCTGAACCGATCGCCAGCGCTGGTAGTTTCGCTGCGCGACACCGGCGACGGTCTCCACCGGGTCCATGCCGACCACGGCTTTGACCTTGTCGCGCAGTTCGCGTTGCTGGGAGCCGAACAGCTTCATGCTCTGTTCGAGATAGCTGCTCAACATGTTCTGCAGATTGCCGCCGTAGGAGCGGATGACCTGCGAGAGGAAGTCGCGGCTCATCACCGGATCGGCGCCGTGTTCCTGCTCGGCGATGACCTGCAGCAGGATGCTGCGCGTAATGTCGTCCTGCGATTTTTTGTCGATGACGACGAACTCGATGCGTTCCAGCACCAGCGATCGAATGTCGCTGAGCGTGATGTACTTGCTTTGCACCGTGTCGTAGAGACGGCGGTTCGGATATTTCTTGATGACGCGTGGTTCGCTCATGCCGACATCCTCCCTGTGGACGGCTACCTTAGTACTTCTCGCTGCACCCCACAATTTTCTAGGTAGAAACTGCTTTTGTGTCGCCAGCGGCGGACAGGGGTGCGCGGCTGCGGCCCGCAAGCGCTTGCGGGTTCCAGTGCGCAACTGCCCAATTCCACACATCTTTGATGGAGCTGCCGCTCAGGTCGGGCGGTGGGGTCTGGGACAAAAGCGTAAGGGTGGAGGTTAACGCCCGGGTCACCGCGGATGGATCGAGCGGGGCCGCCCGGCCCGACTTGGATAGTTTGGCGCCATCCGGTTCCAGCACCAGCGGCAGGTGCCCGTAGCTAGGGCGGGGCAGGGAGAGGGCGTCCTGCAGGTCGATCTGCCACGGCGTGCTGGTCAGCAGGTCGGCGCCGCGCACCACGCGCGTGATTTCCTGGAACGCGTCGTCGACCACCACCGCCAGCTGGTAGCTAGGCAACCCGTCACGGCGTTCGAGCACGACGTCGCCGCAGGCTGCGAGCTCGAACTCCTGTGCGCCCAGGAACAGGTCGTCGAACTGCAAGGTCCGGTCGCTCACGCGGAAGCGCTGCGCGGCAGGTCCAGGGCGGGAGGGTCCATGGCGGCACGTCCCCGGGTAGCCCTGTGGCTGACCGTCGCCACCCGCGGGGTTGCCTCCGGCCAGCTCCTTGCGCGAACAGCTGCAGGCGAAGATCCGCCCCGCCGCCGCGAGCTGGGCAAGTGCAGCGCGGTACGCTTCACGGCGCGTGCTCTGGTAGAGCACCGCGCCGTCCCACTCGAATCCGTACGCGTCGAGCGTGCGCAACATTTCGTCGGCGCAGCCGGGCACGACGCGAGGCGTATCGAGATCCTCGATGCGCACCAGCCAGCGCGCGCCGCGTGCCCGCGCGTCGAGATAGCTGCCGGTTGCGGCCAGCAGCGAACCCAGATGAAGGGGCCCGGTAGGAGAGGGAGCAAAACGGCCCGCTTCGCGAGATGTCATCGGGATCTGCCAGCCCACGGCGGCGGTGCCCACAAAGCAAAACGGCGCCGAGACGGCGCCGTTCGTGCAGCTTCAGGGAAGCCGTGACGCGTACCGATCAACGGTATCGGTCGTCTCGATCGCCGTACTGCCGTTCGCGGCGCTCGCGACGTTCCTGCGCTTCGATCGTCAGCGTGGCCACGGGCCGCGCTTCGAGACGCTTCACGCCGATCTCCTCGCCGGTCTCGAGGCAGTAGCCGTACGAGCCGTCTTCGACACGTTTCAACGCTTCGTCGATCTTGCGGATGAGCTTGCGCTCGCGATCGCGTGTGCGCAGTTCGAGGCTGAATTCCTCTTCCTGCGTGGCGCGGTCATTGGGATCGGGAAAATTCGCCGCTTCGTCTTTCATGTGAGAGACGGTGCGATCCACTTCTACCATCAGGTCGCGCTTCCAGCCATTCAGGATGTTCCTGAAGTGCTCGAGCTGCTCCTTGTTCATGTACGCCTCGCCACGTTTGGCGATGTACGGCTGAACGTTGCGCGGGCCTGCCAGCAGACTGCTGGCGTCGTCGTCGTCACCGCTCTCGTTGGCGGCGGCGGCGCGCGCGGCGAGCGTGCTCTGTGAGGACGGTACGCCCGTGGCGGTCACGACGATGCGTTCTGCAGGCGCTGCCTTGCGGATCGCCTGCGCAACCGGCGTTGCACTGGAGGAGGCGCTCGCGATGGGGGCGGGCTTGGGAACCGCGGCAACCTTTGCGACGGGCTTCGCGGCGGGTGCCTTCGTGGGAGCGGGTTTGGCAGGCGATTTGGCGGCTACGGATTTAGCTACCGGCTTCTTTGCGGTCAATTTGGGTTTCTCGGCTTTCTTCGGCTTGGCGGGCTTTGCAGCCGCTCGCTTGGTCGGCATTGTTTGTCGCTCCAGGCCCGGTTACGGGGAAGGGGGCCGGTTTGCAGGACGCGGGATTATACCGGCGAGTTTTTGCGTGTACAGCGGCATGAAAGCCCCGTCGAATCAGTGATTTCTGGGCCGATTTTTTAGCGCCGAATCAGGGCAATTCGACCGCCGGGGCCGCTTTCCAGCCTGGACGTCGGCGCTCAACGACAACTGTCGTGTAGATCCCACCCCGAACGTTGAATTTGCCCACTAGCCGCAGAAAGCGGGGTGTGCACACATTCGCCAGGTCGTCGGCAATCTGGTTGGTGACCGCCTCATGGAAGGCGCCGCGGTCGCGGAACGACCACAGGTACAGCTTGATCGCCTTGAGTTCGATGCACAGTTCGTCGGGCACGTATTCGAGTTCGAAAGTGGCAAAGTCGGGTTGGCCGGTCTTCGGGCACAGGCAGGTGAACTCCGGCAATGTCATGCGGATCGTGTAGTCGGTTTCGCGCGCCGGATTTGGAAAAGTCTCAAGGTGCGTGGAGGGTTGCGTGGACATGTTGATGTAGTGATGCGCAGGGATTTGTCGCCGCGGGTTTTTACCGAGAACGCGGCCTGAAAAAAGTTGCAGTTACTTTACACTACGGCGCCAATTCATCCGCACGCGGCAACCCGGAATCATAGATGCGCCTGACCAAGATCAAAGTAGCCGGCTTCAAGTCATTCGCGGACCCGACCTCGGTCGGTTTCCCGAGCAATCTGACCGGTGTCGTCGGGCCGAACGGATGCGGCAAGTCGAACATCATCGACGCCGTGCGCTGGGTCATGGGTGAATTGTCCGCGAAACACCTGCGCGGCGATTCGATGATCGACGTCATCTTCAACGGCTCTGCGTCGCGCAAGCCGGTCGGCACGGCGTCGGTCGAGCTGGTGTTCGACAACAGCGACGGCAAGATCTCCGGCCCCTACGCGGATTATGCGGAAGTCTCGTTGCGCCGCCAGGTGATGCGCGACGGCACGTCGAACTACTTCCTCAACGGCGCGCGTTGCCGCCGCAAGGACATCACGCAGCTGTTCCTGGGCACCGGTCTCGGCAGCCGCAGCTACGCCATCATCGAGCAGGGCATGATCTCGCGCGTCATCGAGGCCAAGGCCGATGACATGCGCGCCTTCGTCGAAGAGGCCGCGGGCATCTCGCGTTACAAGGAGCGCCGCAAGGAGACTGAGGCGCGCATCTCAGACACACGCGAAAACCTCGAGCGCCTGCAGGACGTGCGTGACGAAGTGGACAAGCAGATCCGCCACCTGCAGCGCCAGGCCGCGACCGCGCGCCGCTACCAGGTGCTGAAGGAAACCGAACGCCGGCTGACCGCCGAACTACTGGCCCTGCGGCTGCGCGAAATCGATTCGGGCGCCGAAGTGCAGGACAGCGCGGTGCGCGAATGCGAGCTGACGATGCAGCAGGCGCTGGCCGACCAGCGCGCCGCAGAAGCTGCCATCGAGACGCAGCGTGTCTACCAGACCGAGCAGTCCGAACGCGTGAGCTCGGTGCAGGGCCGCTACTACGAAATCGGCGCGGAGATCAGCCGCACCGAAAGCTCCATCGCCCACACGCGCGAGCTGCGCGAGCAGCAGCGCAACGAATTGGCGCAGGCGCGTGCGACGCTGGCCGAGCTCAACTCCCACATCGACCGCGACGAGCGCGAAATCGCGCAGCTGCGTTCGGAGATCGAGAAGCTCACGCCGGATCTGGCGCAGGCGCAGTCGGCCGAAGGCACATTGACCGAGGCGCTCGGTACCGCCGAGCAGCAGCTCGCCGACTGGCAGCAGCGCTGGGAAGGTTTCAATCGCGAGCAGGGCGCGGCGCACCAGACCACGCAGGTCGAGCGCGCGCGCATCGAGCAGCTGGAGAATCAGCTGCGCCGCCTCGCGAGTCAGGCCGACCGCCTCGCCGTCGAGCGCGAAGCGCTGATGGCGCAGGAGTCCTCGGCCCTGCTGGGACAGCTTGCGGAGAAGGAATCGCTGGCGCGCAGTGGTGCCGACGAACTGTCGCGCGCCTTGACCGCGGCCCTCGATCAATCGCAGAAGCTGCGCGCGGCGCAATTCGATGCGGAAGGAAAGCTCGAACACGCGCGCAACGACCGCGAACGCCGGCGAGCCGAGGTCGTCTCGCTCGAGGCGCTCCAGAAGGCTGCCTTGGGCCGTGGCGATTCACGCACCGCGGAATGGCTGGCTAGCTCGGGTCTCGACAAACAACCGCGCCTCGCTGCCCAGCTGTCGGTGCAGGGCGGGTGGGAACGCGCCGTGGAAACCGCGCTCGGCGACTATCTGGAAGCGCTGTGCGTCAACGAACTCGATGACCTCGCCGATGTGTTGTCCAGCCTGCCGGTCGGACGCGTTTCGTTGCTGCAGGCCGGCGGGCAGGTCGAGGCCGACGGCGCCGCGGGCATGTTGTCGGGCGTGGTCGGCGGCCCGTCCGCAATCGTGCGCCTGCTGTCGCGCGTGCGCCTGGCGGAGACGCTGCCCGATGCGCTGCGCCTCCGGCGCGAGCTCTCGCACGACGAGTCGGTCATCACGCGCTCGGGCGAGTGGATAGGCCGCGACTGGCTGCGCGTCAATCGCGGCGGCGACCCGCACTCGGGCGTGCTCGAGCGCGAACAACGCATGAAGACCCTGCGCGTCGATCTGGCGCGCAGCGAAGAGAACACGCGGGAGATGGAAGCGGCGCTGGCCGCGTGCCGCGAGCAGCTGTCGGCTGCCGAGCGCGAGCGCGACGCGGCGCAGAGCCGCATCCAGGGTGCGCACCGCGAACACGCGGACCTGCTCGGCCAGCTCGAAGGTGAACGCGCGCGTTCGCAGGAGTCCACCGTCCGCCGCGAACGCCTCGAAGAAGAGGCGGCGGAAGTGACACGCGAAGTCGATCTCGGCCAGGACGCGCTGCAGCGTGCGCGCGCCGAACTCGATCGCGGCCTGGTGGCGCTCGACGCGCTCGATTCACGCCGCGCCGCACTCGAGGGCGAACGCGAGGAGCGGCGCGAAGAAGTGCAGGCGGCCCGGGGCCGCTCGCAGACGGCGCAACTCGCCAGCCGCGACCTGCTGGTGCGAATCGAATCGCGTCGTTCCAGCGAGAATTCCATGGGCGTCGGCTTGAAGCGCATGGCCGACCAGCGCGCGCAGACCCAGGCGCGCAGCACGGAGCTTGAAGCCACCCTCGCCGGTGGCGATCTGCCGATCGTCGAGCTCGAAGGCAAACTCAAGGATTTCCTGGCGCGCCGGCTCGAGATCGAAGCCGAACTATCTACCGAACGGCGTGCGCTCGAAGAGGCCGACGGTTCGCTGCGCGCGCTCGACGAGAAACGCCTCGACGCCGAAACCCGCGTCAATGCCGCGCGCGAGGCCATGGAGCAGGCGCGCCTGCAGGCGCAGGAATCGCGCGTGCGCCGTGAAGGCATCGTCGAGCAGTTCGCGGCCACGCGCTTCGAGCTCGCCGAGATCCTCGCCGGTCTCGCCGCCGACGCGGCCGTCGCGGCCTGGGAAGAAACCCTGGGCACGGCGCGCGCCGATCTCGAGAAGCTGGGCCAGGTCAACCTCGCGGCCATCGACGAGCTCAAGGAATCGAGCGAGCGCAAGGAATACCTCGATCGCCAGTTCGCCGACGTCACCGCCGCGCTGACCACGCTCGAAGAGGCGATGCGCAAGATCGACAAGGAAACCCGCACGCGCTTCGAAGACACCTTCAATCGCATCAACGACGGCCTGAAGGACAAATTCCCCAAGCTGTTCGGCGGCGGCCACGCCTATCTCGAGATCGTGGGCGAAGACATCCTCGAGGCCGGCGTCGCCGTCATGGCGCGTCCGCCCGGCAAGCGCAACAGCAGCATCCACCAGCTGTCGGGCGGCGAGAAGGCGCTGACCGCCGTCGCGCTGGTGTTCTCCATCTTCGATCTGAACCCCGCGCCGTTCTGCATCCTCGACGAAGTGGACGCGCCGCTCGACGAACACAACGTCGGCCGCTTCTGCGACATCGTGAAGCTCATGTCGGACCGCGTGCAGTTCATCTTCATCACGCACAACAAGACGACCATGGAACTGGCCTCCCAGTTGATCGGCGTCACGATGACGGAGCCCGGTTGCTCGCGCCTCGTGTCCGTCGATGTCGACGAGGCGGTGCGCATGGCGACCGGCTAAGGCGAAACGCATGCCCGAGCTGCGCATCATCCTTCTCGTCGCCGGCGTGTTGTTTCTCGCCGGGTTGGCGGGGTTCGAGTGGTGGCGGCAACGCGGTTCGCGACCGTTCGCCGCCACGTCGCAGCGCGACGATTCGCAGGGCGATAGTGCGCCCGCCCGCGCGGTGCCGCTGCCGGATCTCAATGTGGTTCGCGACGCGCGTGTCGCGGCGTCGGATTCCCTGCCCGTGATCGAGCTCGCGAGTACGACTTCGACCGGAACGCGTCGTGCCCTCGGGATTTCGATTTCCGATGAGGTCGCGGTGGATGTGTCGCACCAGTCGACGCCGTTCATCCCCGAGCGGCGGACGCGCGAAGAGCCCTACATCGGCGATTCCAACGGCACCGCTGCGACCGGCGAAGGTATCGACGCGCGGATCGGCGCGGGCACCGACATTTCAGCGGTGCGTGTATTCGAAGAACAACCCGTGCTCGGTCCGCAGCTGGTGCTGGCGTGGCCGAGCGAAGCCGAGCGCCGCATCGTCACATTGCGCGTGATGCCGCGCACCGAGCCGCGTTTCGCGGGGCGGACCTTGCGCCAGGCTTTCAACGCCGCGGGCTTCTGGCACGGCCCGCTCGACATCTACCACCTGCCGGACACCCAGGGCCGCGTGATCGTGAGCGCCGCGGCACTCGCGCAACCCGGCACGTTCGATCCTTCGATCATGGATTCGCAGCGTTTCTCCGGGCTCAACATGTTTGCCGTGTTGCCCGGTCCGCTGCCCGAGCGTGAGACCTTCGACGAGCTGGTGCACGCCGCGCGGCAACTCGCCGAGCGGCTCGATGGCACGCTCACCGATCAGCACGGCGAAGAACTCACCGCGCAACGCGTCGCCCGGTTGCGGCAATCGCTCGAAGCTTCACCGACCGCGCGCGCCGCCGGCGAAAGCTGACCATGGCCGGCGCCGCGCAGCGCATCGCGCAGTTGCGCGACGAGATCAATCTCCACGATCACCGCTACTACGTGCTCGACGAGCCGGCGGTTCCCGATGCCGAATACGACCGGCTGATGAAGGAACTGCGCGACCTCGAGGCCGCGCATCCGCAGCTGGTCACGCCGGATTCGCCCACGCAGCGGGTGTCGGGCGCGGCGGCCGCGCAGTTCGGCGAAGTCACCCACGCCGTGCCGATGCTGTCGCTCGAGAACGGCTTCACCGATGAAGACCTGGCGGATTTCGACCGCAAGGTGCGCGAGCGTCTGGGCCGGGAAGGGCCGATCGACTATTCCGCCACGCCGAAACTCGACGGCCTCGCCATCTCGGTGCTGTACCGCGACGGCGTGTACACACGCGCGGCTACGCGCGGCGATGGCGTGACGGGCGAGGACGTCACCGCGAACGTCGCGACGATCCGCTCGGTGCCGCGGCGGCTGCGCGGCGATCCACCGGCGGTGCTGGAACTGCGCGGTGAAGTGTTCCTGCCGTACGCCGGGTTCGAGAAGATGAATCAGGATGCCGCGGCGCGCGGCGGCAAGCCGTATGTGAATCCGCGCAACGCGGCGGCCGGCAGCCTGCGCCAGCTCGATCCGGCAATCACGGCGCAGCGCCCGCTCGATCTCAACTTCTACGAGCTCGGCCAGGTGGAAGGCGGCGCCGTCCCCGAGCGCCACAGCGAACTGGCGCCCTGGCTCAACGCGATGGGTCTGCGCACCAGCAGAGAAGGGCGCAAGGTCCTGGGAGTCGAAGGCTGCCTCGAGTATTACCGCGACATCGGTGCGCGGCGCGCCAAGCTGCCGTACCAGATCGACGGCGTGGTCTACAAGGTAGATAGCCGCGCCGACCAGGCGAAGCTCGGTTTCGTGTCGCGGGCGCCGCGCTGGGCGCTGGCGCACAAGTTTCCGGCCGACGAGGAGCTGACGCTGCTCGAAGACGTCATCTTCAACGTCGGGCGCACCGGCGCGCTGACGCCCGCCGCGAAACTCAAGCCGGTGTTCGTCGGCGGCGTCACGGTCAGCAACGCGACGCTGCACAACATGGACGAAGTCGCGCGCAAGGGTTTCATGATCGGCGATACCGTGGTGGTGCGGCGCGCCGGGGATGTGATCCCGGAAGTGGTGCGTTATCTGCCGGAGCGGCGGCCCGCCGATGCGAAACCCATCGTCATGCCGGCGTCATGCCCGGTGTGCGGTTCGCCGGTCGTGCGCGAAGAAGACCAGGCCGTCTACAAATGCACCGGCGGCGTATTCAAGTGCCCGGCTCAACGCAGCCAGTGGCTCATGCATTTCGCGGGGCGCCGCGCCATGGACATCGAAGG
This sequence comes from Pseudomonadota bacterium, assembly GCA_037200975.1. Taxonomy (NCBI): domain Bacteria; kingdom Pseudomonadati; phylum Pseudomonadota; species Pseudomonadota bacterium. The sequence goes on from JBBCGI010000001.1 coordinate 4,287,916, forward strand.
TCTCGGCGAAAAACTCATCGAGCAGCTGGTGAACGACGGCTCGGTGAGCACACCCGCGGATCTCTACGAGCTCGACGCGAAGTCGCTGGCCGAACGCGAGCGCATGGGCGAAAAATCCGCGCAGAACGTGGTCGACGCGATCGAGAAAAGCCGCCAGACCACGCTGCCACGCCTGCTGTTCGCGCTCGGCATTCCGCAGGTCGGCGAATCGACGGCGCTGGCGCTGGCGCAGGAGTTCGGTTCGCTCGAGAAGATCGAGGCGGCCACGGCGGAACAGATAGAGCAGACGCCCGATGTCGGCCCGATCGTGTCGCGCGCAGTGTTCGACTTCTTCCAGAGCGAACTGGCGAAGACCGTGCTCGCGCGGCTGAAGACCCGCGTGATGTACGAACCGATCAAGGTCGAGGAGCGCGCCACTCTGCCGCTCGCGGGATTGACGTTCGTCATCACCGGCACGCTCGCGGGCATGCAACGCGACGCCGCCGAAGATGCACTGCGCGAAATCGGCGCCAGGGTTTCAGGCAGCGTGTCGAAGAAGACCAGCTTCCTGGTCGCCGGCGCGGATGCGGGTTCGAAACTCGCCAAGGCGCAATCGCTCGGCGTGCGCGTGCTCGACGAAGCCACGCTTGCGCAGATCCTGAAAACGAAAAAGCCGCCGGACCCCGCTTGAGGTCCGGCGGCCTTCGCTGACGACTATTTCTTCTCGGGCGCGGGCGCCGCGGGAGCGGCGGCCGGTGCCGCGGCCGGCGTGCCGGCCAACGGCGGATCGATCTTGGCGGTCTTGATCATCTCGTCCGAATACGCCTTGAACTTCTTCGCCATGATGATCTGGGTCAGGCGGTCCTTGACGTCCTCGAACGCCGGCGGCGTGCGGTCACGCGTGCCGAGCAGCTGGATCACGTGAAAGCCGTACTGCGTCTGCACCGGAGTCTTGGTGTATTCCCCGTTCTTGAGCAGCGCCAGCGAATCGGAAAAGGTCTTGTCCATCGCCGCGGGGCTGAACCAGTCGAGGTCGCCGCCCTTGGCGGCCGAACCCTTGTCCGCCGAGACGCGCTTGGCGAGGTTGCCGAAATCGGCGCCGCCCTTGAGCTGGTCGATGACTTTCTGCGCGATGTCCGCGCTGCTCACCAGGATGTGGCGCGCGTGGTATTCGATCAGCGGCGTCGCGGCGACCTGCGCTTCGAACTCGGCGCGCAGTTCCTGGTCGGTCGGCGTGCGGTCCTTCAGGTATTTCTGCGCGGAGGCCTGCTGCAGCAGGTTCAGGCGCGACAACTCGAGGCGCGTGGCGACTTCGGGGTCCTTGGTCAGGCCATCCTTTTCCGCCTGGTCGGCAATCAGGGCGATGCGCACCAGGTTCTCCTTGATCTGGTCGCGATCTTCCTGCGACAGCTCGCTCGCGGGCTTGCGCGCCACGGCCAGTGCGTAGTCTTCGAACAGCTGGTTGCTGATGGGTTTGCCGTTCACGGTGACGAGCGGCGGCTTGGCAGGTGCGGCGGCCGCATCCGCGGGTTTGTCCGTGGTGGTCTTGGAGCAGGCGCTGAGCGCGAGCACCACGCCCAAGCCCAGAAGGCGAGTAACTTTCATTTGATCTCTCAAGCAGTTGAAGAGTTTGTTTAACCTGGGACTTATGGCGTGCGCGCGTCGATCGACAACGCGTGGATGTCGCGGCCCATCAATTCGGCGGCGGCAGCATAGACCATCCGATGTCTTTCAACAGCCGGCACGCCCTGGAAGGCGGCCGAGGTGATGGTGACGTGGAAATGGCCACCCTCGCGCGCGCCGGCGTGGCCGGCATGCCGGGCGCTGTCATCGCGGATCTCGAGCTGTGCCGGATGCAGCGCGGCCTCGAGCGCAGCGCGCAGCTTTTCGACGCGCGCGGCGGTCATGGCGCCGTCTCGTCCTTGGTGAAGATCAGATTTCGGAACAGCCACAGGATGACGCCGAGCGCGAGCACGATGCCGAGGGGGCCCGCGATCCACACCTTGAACGTGACCCAGTCGCTCTCGCTGCGGTTGAGCGCGATCCAGATGTTGACCACGCCGAGCAGCAGATAGAACACACCCATGACGACGGAGCCCACGCGCCAGTCGCTCGCGGGCAGCGTGACGCCTTCCGGCAGGCTCTTGCCGAGCAGCCGTTCGAGCAGGGTTTTCTTGCCGATGAAGGCCGAGCCTGCCAGCACCGCGCCGGCAATCCAGTAGAACACCGAGGCTTTCCATTGCAGGAAGCGCACGTCGTGCAGGATCAGCGTGGCGGCGCCGAATACCCAGACCAGCACGGCCAGGATGAGGTGCATCTGCCGCACCTTGCGCGTGGTCAGCCAGTCGTAGACCAGCAGCAGCGCCATCGATGCCATCAGGGCGGCGGTGGCGGGGTAAAGTCCGCCGCCGAATTTGTAGGTGAGGCCGAAGACGACCCAGGGAACGTACTCGATGATCTGCTGCATGCGGGGCGGCGAGGCTGAGCGGGCGCGTATGATAACGGCCCCACGCGCCGCCGTGTCCTGCGTGCGCCGGCCCAAACCGTGAGCCAGTACTTCGAGCTACATCCCGAAAATCCGCAGGTGCGCCTGATCCGGCGCGCGGCGGAAATCGTGCGTGGCGGGGGCCTCATCGTCTATCCGACCGATTCCTGCTACGCGCTCGGTTGCCACATCGGTGACAAGGACGCGCTCGATCGGATCCGGCGTATCCGCGAGGCGGATCGTCATCACCACTTCACGCTGGTGTGCCGCGACCTGGCGGAGATCGCCAAATACGCCAAGGTCGAGACCTGGCAGTTCCGCATGCTGAAGGCGGCGACGCCGGGCCCGTACACGTTCCTGCTGCCGGCCACGAAGGAGACCCCGCGCCGGCTGCAGCACGACAAACGCCGCACCATCGGCATCCGGGTGCCGGACCACGAAGTGCCACGCCTGCTGCTGGCCGAACTCGGTGAACCCATCATGAGTTCGACGCTGCTGTTGCCCGGCGACGAGCTGCCCTTGACCGATGGCCGGGAGATCAGAAACCGCCTCGAGCATCAAGTGGATTGTGTGCTCGACGGCGGGCATTGCGGCATCGAACCGACCACCGTCGTGGATCTCGCCGTGACGCCGCCCACCGTGACACGGATTGGTCGCGGATCGCTGGAATTGCTGGGCCTCTCAAGTGGTGCCGGGGTGCAATTCTCGTAATTGAGTCGGCGTTGGCGCTTGTGTCGACGCTTGCTCAATTACGAGAATTGCACCCCGGCACCACCGTATAATCCGCGCTTCCCGTGAGCAGCCACCCGCAAGCCAAAAGAGTTCTTTCCGGAATGCGGCCGACGGGTCAGTTGCATCTTGGCAACTATCATGGCGCGCTCAAGAACTGGGTCGACCTGCAGTACCAGTACGAGTGTTATTTCTTCGTCGCCGACTGGCATGCGCTGACCACTGGCTATGAAGACACCAAGCAGCTGCCGAAATTCATCCACGAGATGCTCATCGACTGGCTGGCGGCAGGTCTCAATCCCGGTGTGTCGACGCTGTTCATCCAGTCGCAAGTGCCCGAACACGCGGAGCTGCATCTGCTGTTGTCGATGATCACGCCGCTCGGCTGGCTCGAGCGCGTGCCGAGCTACAAGGACCAGCAGGCCGAGCTCAAGGAAAAGGATCTCGCCACGTACGGTTTCCTGGGCTACCCGTTGTTACAGACCGCCGACATCCTGCTGTACCGCCCCGCGTTCGTGCCGGTGGGCGAAGACCAGGTGGCGCACGTGGAGATCACCCGCGAAGTCGCGCGCCGCTTCAATCATCTGTACGGCCGCGAGCCGGATTTCGAAGCCAAGGCCGAAAAGGCGATCAAGCTGCTCGGCGGCCGCAACAGCACGATGTACAAGCAGCTGCGCAAGAAATTCCAGGAAAGCGGTGACCAGCTCGCGCTGGAAAAAGCGCGCGAAACGGTCACCGGCAACACCCGCCTGACCGTGGCCGATCGCGAACGACTGCTGGGTTACCTCGAAGGCGGCAGCGTCAGCATCCTGCCCGAGCCACACGTATTGCTGACGGCGACGCCGAAGGTGCCCGGCCTCGACGGCCGCAAGATGTCGAAGTCCTACGGCAACACCATCGGCCTGCGCGAAGATCCGGACGAGGTCGCGAAGAAGCTCAAGCAGATGCAGACCGATCCGGCGCGCGTGCGCCGCACCGACCCGGGCAATCCCGACATCTGCCCGGTGTTCGACCTGCACAGGATCTATTCCAGCGAAGAGACGCGCATCTGGGCGGCGAACGGCTGCCGCACCGCCGGCATCGGCTGCCTCGAGTGCAAGAAGCCGCTCATCGACAAAGTGGTCGAGGAGATCGGCGGCATCCGCAAACGCGCGCAGGAATATGAAGAAAATCCGGAACTCGTGCGCAACATCGTCGCCGAGGGTGCGGAGAAGGCGCGCGAAGCGGCGCGCGCCACGCTCGACGATGTTCGTCGCGCGATGAATCTGCGAGTAGATTGAGGCCCATGTCCAAGAAAGCCGCCAAGCCCGATCTGCACCTGGTCGTGAACACCGTGTCTGACAGAGTTGGCGACGACGCCGTTGCCGACAAGCTCGCAGGAGCGCCCGAACAAGTGGAAATGCCTTTCGCGTTGGTCAATGGCGAGCCGATCACGCAGCTGCCGAAGGATCTGTACATCCCGCCGCAGGCGCTCGAAGTGTTCCTCGACGCGTTCGAAGGTCCGCTCGACCTGCTGCTGTACATGATCCGGCGGCAGAACCTCGACATCCTCGACATTCCGATCGCCGACATCACCAAGCAGTACATGGAGTACATCGGCCTCATGGCCGACATGCAGCTCGAGCTGGCCGGTGAATATCTCGTGATGGCCGCGACGCTGGCCGAAATCAAATCGCGCATGTTGCTGCCGCGCGCCGTGGATCCGAACGCGGGCGAGGAGAGCGATCCGCGCGCCGACCTCGTGCGCCGGCTGCAGGAATACGAGCGTTTCAAGACCGCGGCGGAAAGCATCGATCGCATCCCGCGCATGGACCGCGACACCTGGGTGGCGACCGCCGAGCTCGGCGAGCGCAAATCCGCGCGGCCGCTGCCGCAGATCGCGATGCAGGAGATGCTGTTGGCGTTCCGCGACGTCGTGCAGCGTTCCGAGATGTTCGCGCACCACCACGTGCAGCGCGAGCGGCTGTCGGTGCGCGTGCGCATGTCTGATATTCTCGCGTCCCTCGAACGCGCCAGCTTCGTCGAGTTCGTGCACATGTTCCGGCCGGAAGAGGGCCGCATGGGTGTCACGGTCACCTTCGTGGCGATTCTCGAGCTGGTGCGCGAAGGCCTGATCGACATCGTGCAGACCGAGGCGTACGCGCCGCTGCACGTGCGCAAGGCCGAGGGCAGCCGCGGCCTGCGGCTCGCGGTCGACAACGATTCGGGGGATGGCGACGCAGTGGATAGTGTCACCGTCATCGACGATGAGCCCGACATCACCGCCGGCGAAGCGGTCATGGAAGACGCGGTGGCCGCGAACGATACGGACATCGAAGAAGCAGACGATGCAAAGGACGGAGAAACGCATGAGTGATGCATACATCAAGAATGTGGTCGAAGCGGCGCTGCTGGCCGCGGCGCGTCCCGTGTCCGTGGCCGAACTGCTGCAGATTTTCGACGAATCCTCACGCCCGACGGCCAAGGAAATGCGCGCCATCCTCGAGGCGGTCACCGCCGACTACGAGGGCCACGGAGTCACCATCAAGGAAACCGCCACCGGCTTCCGTTTCCAGGTGCGCACGGAGTTCGCGCACGAAGTGTCGCGCCTGTGGCCCGACCGGCCGCGCAAGTATTCGCGTGCGCTGCTCGAAACCATCGCGCTGATCGCGTACCGGCAGCCGATCACGCGCGCCGAGATCGAGAACGTGCGCGGCGTCGCCGTGAATCCTGAAATCGTCAAGACGCTCATGGAGCGCAACTGGGTGCGCGTCGTGGGGCACCGAGACGTCCCCGGCCATCCGGAGTTGTTGGGCACCACCACCGAGTTCCTCGACTACTTCTCGTTGAAATCCATCGAGGACCTGCCACCGCTGGCCGATCTCAAGTCGCTCACGGAGCTCAACCTGCAATTGCCGTTGCCCGTGTCGGGCGAGGGCACGTCGGAGAGCGGCGACACGCTGGTGGCAGAACACGTCGATTCCGGCGAGGTCGCCGTCGTGCCGGTGGTCGATGAAGGTTCGGACGAGCCTGCCAGGGAAGCGTCTTCGGACGACGATGGCGACGACGAAGAATTGTCCGCGCCCGGCAACGGCGCCGCGGGTCTCGTGGCGGCGCCGCCGTCCGACGAAAGTTAGTCCGGCCGGCGGGCAGCACCATGGCGCGTCCGCACACGACGCAGGCCGGCATCGCCGAGCGCCTGCAAAAATATCTCGCGCAGCGGGGCGTGGGTTCCCGCCGGGCCATCGAAGAATGGATTCGCGCCGGGCGCATTTCCGTCAACGGCAAACTCGCCGAGCTCGGGCAGAAGGTCTCTCACGCGGATGACATCCGCCTCGACGGCCGCGCCGTCAAGACCCGCGCCACCGATGGCACCCACCTCTTCATGTTCAACCGCTCGCCCGGCGATCCGCTGCGCGAAGCCAATGGCGAACGTGCGGCGCTGATCGATCGCCTGCCGCGCGCCGCCGGCCGGCGCTTCATCGCCGTGAGTCCGATGCCCGGCATCGATGGCGGGCTCGAGCTGGTCACCTCGGACGGTGCGCTCGCCGCGAAGCTGCAGCGTGCGATCCACAAGTTGCCCTGCGAATTCAGCGTGCGCGTCAAAGGGCAGCTGGGCCCCGATCAGCTCGAAGGGGTGAAGAGCGGCAAACTCGACCGTCCGGCACGCATGATCATCGACAGCCTCAAACACAGCGAGGCGGACCTCGAGGGTTCGAACCGCTGGTACGCCGTCGTGGCGCGCGGCGCCAGTGGCAAGGATATCCGCCAGCTGTTCGAGCGCCAGGGCGCACTGGTGAGCCGCGTGCTGCGGATCTCGGTGGGTAGTTTGAAGCTCGAGAAGGATCTGGCCCGCGGCCAGCACCGGCAGCTCGACGAAGTCCAGACCGCGGCGCTCACCAGTGGCGCCGCCCGGGCAGAATCGGAAGAGTAGGCAGGCCCGCGCGCGCCGGCCTCAGGCCTGCGCGTTGAATCTCTGTCCGGTGATCCCGCGACTCGCGGGTCCCAACAAGGCGAGATACGGAGCGGTCAACGTTTCCGGCAGCGGCAGCGATTCCGCCGCTTCGGATGGATAGGCCTGGCGCCGCATGCTGGTGCGCACTTTCCCCGGGTCGATGATGTTCACGCGCACGTTCGTGTGGCTTTCGGTCTCCTGCGCCAGCACCTGCGTCAGTCCTTCGACCGCGAACTTCGACACGGCGTAGGCACCCCAGTAGGCGCGACCGCGTGTGCCCACGCCGCTCGAAGTGAACAACACGGACGCATCCGGCGCGGCGCGCAACAGCGGCAGCAGGTGCTGTGTCAGCACGAAGGCGGCGGTCACGTTCACGTGCATGACGCGCATGAACATCGGCACGTCGTACTGTTCGATGGGTGTGAGTGCCCCCAGCAGCGCGGCGTTGTGCAGCAGCCCGTCGAGCCGTCCGTAACGCTGGGTCATGGCGGCCGCGACGGCTTCATAGTCCGCCGCGAGTGCGCGTTCGAGATCGAGCGGCACGATGCTGGCTTCGGGCGCGCCGAGTTTTTCGATTTCGGCGTGCACCGCCTCGAGCTTGCGCACGGTGCGGCCCAGCAGGATGACTTCGGCGCCGGCCGTGGCCAGTGCCAGCGCCACGGCGCGCCCGATGCCCGAGCCCGCGCCGGTCACCATGATGGCGCGGCCCTTGAATTCCGCGGGCGCCGGCAGGTGCGCGCGCGGGTCGAACGTGGTCGTCAATTCGTCGTTCCGTCGGATTCGATGGCGGGAGGTTCGGGGGTGGCGGCCGCCGCGGGCATGCGCACCAATTGTTCGAGCGGCTCGACCGCCGCGAGCGGCGCGTCGGCGGTCACGCCGAGCTCAGGGAAGCGGCGTGCCTGCGGCAACACGTTGCGTTCCATCGAGCCCACCGCGGCGTTGAACGCGTCGACCGCCAGACCCAGCGAGCGGCCGACCTTGGTCAGATGGCTCACGAAAGTAGTCAGGCGGCGATGCAGCTCCTGGCCGAGCTCGCGGATCTCGGCGGCGTTTTCGGCGACGGCGGCCTGGCGCCAGCCGTACGCGACGACCTTGAGCAGCGCCATCAACGTGGAAGGCGTGGCGATGATGATGCTCTGCTTGAGCGCGTTTTCGAGTAGTTCGGGCCGCTCCGCCAGCGCCGCCGACAGGAACTGGTCGCCCGGAAGGAACAACACCGCGAATTCCGGGCTGTGTTCGAACTGTTCCCAGTAACTCTTCTGGCCGAGCTCGCGCACGCGCTGCTCGACCTGCATCGCATGCCGCGCGAGGGCGAGGCCGCGCGCTTCGTCGTTCTGCGCTTCGATCGCTTCCAGATACGCGTCGAGCGGCGTCTTTGCGTCGACCACGAGATCGCGCGCTTCGGGCATGTGCACGATCATGTCCGGCCGCAATGGACCGCGCTCGCCGGCATCGACGTGCGCCTGCTCGGTGAAATCGCAATGTTCCGAAAGCCCGGCGAGCTCCACCACGCGACGCAACGTGAGCTCGCCCCAGCGGCCGCGCACTTCCGGACGCCGCAGCGCCGTGACGAGGTTGCGCGTCTCGCGATTCAACGTGGCCTGGCCGCTCGACAGCGATTCGATCTGTGTGCGCATCACCGTGAAGGTTTCGCGCCGTTCGCGCTCCAGCGCCTGCGCCTGTTCTTCCTGTTTGGCGAGCGCGGCGCGGATCGGTTCGACCAGCTGCGCGATGGCCTTCTCGCGTTTCTCGAGCTCCGCGCCGGCCGCCGCATGGTCGCGGCCGAACACTTCGCGCGCCAGCTTGAGGAAGGTTTCGCTGTTTGAGTCGAGCGCGATACGCGAGGCGTTTTCCACCGCGATGCGCACCTGGGCTTCGCTCTGTGCCAACAGCTCCACCGTGCGCGCGCGCAGCTCGCTTTCCGAGCTCAGGCGCGCACGTGCCGCTTCGAGCTCGCCGCGCATCGTCGCGGCATGGCGCGCGGCGCGCAGCGTGCCGACGAGATAACCGATCACCGCGGCGGCGATGGTTGCCAGCACCGCGATGATCCACACATTGCTCACGCCGCACCGTTACGCGGTTTGTCGAGCCAGCTCAGCAGTTCGAGCGGCGTATCGAGCCAGCCGTGCGAAAACCAGGCGTCGGCCTTGTCGTCGTCGCCGAGGTAGCCGTAACCGGCGACCACCGCGTACATGCCCGCGGCCTGCGCCGCCTGCATGTCGCGCTCGGCGTCGCCGACATACACACATTCGGCCGGAGCGACGCCCATGGTCTGGGCGGCGTGCAGCAGTGGCAGGGGATGCGGCTTGCGTTCCGCCAATGTGTCGCCGCTGACGACGGCGCGCGCGCGGCGATCGAGCTTCACTTCCACCAGCAGCGGATCGGTGAGCCAGCCCGGTTTGTTGGTGACGATGCCCCAGTGCAAACCGCGGCGTTCGAGCTCGGTGAGCAACTCATCGCCGCCTTCGAACAGCGCGGTGTGTTTGGCGAGCTGCCGGCGGTACTGATTGAGCAGGCGCATGCGCATCGCTTCGTGCGCGTCGGGCGGCAGCGTTCCGAAACCCAGGCGGACGAGCGCATGCCCGCCATGCGACACCTGGCAGCGGACGGTTTCGTGGGAAAGCGGCGGCAGATTCTCCTCGGCGCGCACGATGTTCAGCGCCTCGGTGAAATCCTGCGCGGTGTCGAGCAATGTGCCGTCGAGGTCGAACAACACGCCCTTGATGACACTCTTCATGAGCGGGCCGCGGGCCGGCGCTTCAGGTGCATGAGGTAATTCACCGAAGGGTCCTGGTTGAGGGAACACTGCTCGCGCACCGGATCGTATTTGAGCCCGGCGATGTCCGACACATCGAGCCCCGCGGCGCGCGCGAAGCGGGCGATCTCGGAAGGCTTCAGCAGGCGCTCGTATTCGTGGGTGCCGCGCGGCACGAGATGAGCGAGGTATTCGGCGCCGACGATGGCCAGCGCGAAGGATTTGAAATTGCGGTTGATGGTCGAGAGGAAGATGTCGCCGCCGGGCCGCACCAGCCTGGCCAGCACGTCGATGGTGGCCGCCGGATCGGGAACGTGCTCCAGCATTTCCATGCAGGTGACGACGTCGAATTTTCCGGCGTGCGAAGTGAGCAGCATTTCGGCCGACTGCACGCGGTAGTCGATAGTGAGACCCGAATCGAGCGCATGCAGCCGCGCGGTTTCCACCATGGTCGGCGCGAGGTCGATGGCGGTGACGTCCGCGCCCGCGCGTGCCAGCGATTCCGACAACAATCCGCCGCCGCAACCCACGTCGAGGGCGCGCGCCTGCGCGAGCTTCGCGCGCTCCTGCACGTAACGCGCGCGCACGGGATTGAGCTTGTGCAGTGGTTTGAACTCGCCATCGACGTCCCAGAAACGATGTGCGCCCGCTTCGAATTTTGCGATTTCGGCGGCATCGCTATTTTCCGAAAGATGGGCCGAATCCTGCGGGGTTTGGGGGCTGCTCATGAGGGGGCGAATTATAGACGTGAGAGCACAGAAAACGTATGTGAAAACAGGGCTTTTCGCAGGGGCACCGTGATAGAATTCCGCACCTTTTTTCGGGCCCTGCCACTACCTCCTCCATGAACGAAATCGCGCGCGAAATCCTTCCCGTGAATCTCGAAGACGAGATGCGCCAGTCGTATCTCGACTACGCCATGAGCGTCATCGTGGGCCGCGCGCTGCCCGATGTTCGCGACGGTTTGAAGCCCGTGCATCGCCGCATCCTGCACGCCATGCGCGAGCTCGGTAACGACTGGAACAAGGCTTACAAGAAATCCGCGCGCGTCGTGGGCGACGTCATCGGCAAATACCACCCGCACGGCGACAACGCCGTATACGACGCACTGGTCCGCATGGCGCAGGATTTCTCCATGCGTTACCTGCTGGTCGACGGGCAGGGCAACTTCGGCTCGGTGGACGGCGACGCGCCGGCGGCCATGCGTTACACCGAAGTGCGCATGTCGCGCATCACCAGCGAATTGCTGGCGGACATCGAGAAGGAAACCGTCGATTTCGTGCCGAACTACGACGGGTCGGAATCCGAACCATCGGTCATGCCGGCGCGGTTCCCGAACCTGCTGGTGAACGGTTCCTCCGGCATCGCGGTGGGCATGGCCACCAATATCCCGCCGCATAACCTCACCGAAATCGTCAATGCCTGCCTCGCGGTGCTCGACGATGGCGAGGTCACGCTGGCCACGCTCATGCAGCATGTGCCGGGGCCGGATTTCCCGACCGCCGGCATCATCAATGGGGCGACCGAGATCGCCACCGCCTATCGCACCGGCCGCGGCCGGCTGTCGATCCGCGCGCGCACGCATTTCGAGGACATCGACAAAGTCGGCGGACGCCAGTCCATCATCGTCACGGAATTGCCGTACCAGGTGAACAAGGCGCGGCTGCTCGAGCGCATCGCGGATCTGGTCCGCAGCAAGCTGATCGACGGTATCTCCGAGCTGCGCGATGAGTCCGACAAGGACGGCATGCGTGTCGCCATCGAGCTGAAACGCGGCGAAGTCGCGGAAGTGGTGCTGAACAACCTGTTTGCCCAGACGCCGCTCGAAACGGTGTTCGGCATCAACATGGTGGCGCTGATCGATGGGCAGCCGAAGCTGCTCGGCCTCAAGGAAATGCTCGAGGCATTCCTGCGGCACCGGCGTGAGATCGTCACGCGCCGCACGATTTTCGATCTCGCCAAGGCGCGCGATCGGGCCCACATTCTGGAAGGTCTGGCGGTCGCGCTCGCCAACATCGACGAGGTCATCGCGCTCATCAAGGCGTCGCCCACGCCGCCCGAAGCGAAGTCCGCGTTGATCGCGCGGGAATGGAATTCTGGCGTGGTGCCGGAATTGCTGGCACGCGCCGGCGCCATCTCCACGCGGCCGCAGGGTCTCGCGGCGGAGCTCGGCATCACGGGCGCGGGCGGTCGCGCGTACAAACTATCCGACATCCAGGCGCAGGCGATCCTCGACATGCGCCTGCATCGCCTCACCGGGCTCGAGCAGGACAAGATCGTCGCGGAGTACCAGGAATTGCTCGCCACCATCGTGGATCTGAGCGACATCCTGGCGCGGCCCGAGCGGCTGGCGCAGGTGGTGCGCGAGGAGCTGATCGCCATCCGCGAACAATACGGCGACGCGCGCCGCACCGAGATCAACCGCGATCACCTCGATCTATCTACCGAGGACCTGATCGAGCCGCAGGACGTGGTCGTCACGTTGTCGCACGCGGGTTATGCGAAGTCGCAGCCGGTCACGGAATACCAGGTGCAGCGGCGCGGTGGCCGCGGCAAAGCCGCGACCTCGGTGAAAGACGAAGACTTCGTCGAGAAGCTGTTCGTCGCCCACACGCACGATACGATCCTGTGCTTCTCCAATCGCGGCAAGGTGTACTGGAAGCGTGTGTTTGAGCTGCCGCAGGCCGGGCGCAATTCGCGCGGCAAGCCGATGGTCAATCTGCTGCCGCTCGAAGACGGCGAACGCATCAATGCCGTGCTGCCCATCAAGCAGTTCGACGACGATCATTTCGTGTTCATGGCGACCAGCCAGGGCACCGTGAAGAAAACGCCGCTGTCGGCGTTCTCGCGGCCGCGCGCCAGCGGCATCATCGCGTTGGGGCTCGATACCGACGATCGCCTGGTCGGCGTGGCGCTCACCGATGGCCGGCGCGAAGTCATCCTTTCGTCGAGCGGCGGCAAGTCGATCCGCTTCAATGAAGAAGAGGTGCGGCCGATGGGCCGCGAGGCCACGGGTGTCCGTGGCATCAAACTAGGCGACGGGCAGCAGCTGATCTCGCTCATCGTGGTGGGCGACGGGCTGGTCTTGACTGCTTCGGCCAATGGCTACGGCAAACTCACGCCGCTCGAGGATTTCCCGCAGCATGGCCGCGGCGGTCAGGGCGTCATCGCCTTGCAGACCACGGAACGTAACGGCGAAATGGTCGCGGCGCTGCAAGTCAATTCCGATCATGAGCTCATGATGATCAGTTCCACCGGCACGCTGGTGCGCACCCCGGTGGCGGAAATTTCGATTGTCGGCCGCAATACGCAAGGCGTGCGTCTCATCCGGCTGGACGAAGGCGAGAGATTGACCGGTATCGAGCGCATCGAAAGCCTGGGCGATGATGGCGCCGCGCCCGACCCGGCAACACCCATTCCCGGTGAGACGGACGGTCCTGCCGAAACGCCGACGTCCTGATATATTCCGCGCCCCGGGCAATAACGTCCGGGGCGTTACAAACAGTCGGGCAATAAGGTCCGGCCACAGGAAATGACCATGCGCGTATTCAATTTCGCGGCGGGCCCGGCCACGCTGCCCCTCGAAGTTCTCGAAACGGCCCAGGCCGAAATGACCGACTGGAAATCCAGCGGCATGTCGGTGATGGAAGTGTCCCATCGCAGCAAGGCGTTCATCGCCGTCGCCCAGGAGGCCGAAGCCGACCTGCGCGAGTTGCTCGCCATCCCCGCTAACTACAAAGTGCTGTTCCTGCAGGGCGGCGCCACCGGCATGTTCTCGGCCATTCCGATGAACCTCGCCACCGCGGATTCGACCGTGGATTACGTCAACACCGGCGCCTGGTCCAAGAAGGCCATCGGTGAGGCCAAGCGTTATTGCAAGGTCGTCAACGTGTCCGCCGACGAAGTTGCGTCCAACTATTCGACGGTTCCGGCCCAAGGAGCGCTCAAGCTCTCGCCCGGCGCCGCCTATTTTCACTACACGCCGAACGAGACGATCGGCGGCGTGGAGTTCGACTACGTGCCGGTGGTCGGCAGCGTGCCGCTGGTCGCGGATTTCTCCTCCACCATCCTGTCGCGCCCGATCGATGTGTCGAAGTTCGGCCTCATCTACGCGGGCGCGCAGAAGAACATCGGTCCGTCGGGCATCTGCGTCGTGATCGTGCGCGATGACCTCATCGGCAAGGCGCGTCCGGGCACGCCCAGCGTGTGGGATTTCAAGGCCATGGCCGATGAAGGCTCGATGCTCAACACGCCGCCGACCTTCGGCTGGTATTTCGCCGGTCTCGTGTTCAAGTGGATCAAGAAGCAGGGCGGTTTGAAGGCCATGGAAGCGCGCAACCGCGCCAAGGCCGAGAAGCTGTACGGCTTCATCGAAGGCAGCGGCTTCTACAAGAGCCCGGTCGCGCCGAACGCACGTTCCTGGATGAACGTGCCTTTCACGCTCGCGAAGCCCGATCTCGACAAGGCGTTCTGCGCCGAAGCCGCGAAAGTGGGCCTCGTGAACCTCGAAGGCCATCGCTCGGTGGGCGGCATGCGCGCGTCCATCTACAACGCGATGTCGATCGAAGGCATCGATGCGCTCACGACCTTCATGAAGGATTTCCAGGCGAAAAACGCCTAACGAAGAAGGGGTGCCGGGCAGGGGTTTCCGGGGTTGCGGCCTGTTCACGTACGAATCGTGCGTTGGGCGCTCGCAACCCCGGAAACCCCTGCCCGGCACCGCTCTCCCTACCGAGGTAGATAGAACATGCGATTCAAGATCCAGACCCTCAACAACATCAGCATCAAGGGCCTCGAGCGCCTGCCGCGCGACAAGTTCGAAGTCGCCTCGGAGATCGTCAATCCGGACGCGATCCTGCTGCGCTCGGCCGACATGCACAAACTGGCGCTGCCCGAATCCCTGCGCGCCGTGGGCCGCGCGGGTGCGGGCACCAACAACATCCCGGTCGAGGCGCTGTCGAAAAAAGGCATCCCGGTGTTCAACGCGCCTGGCGCCAACGCCAATGCGGTCAAAGAGCTCGTGCTCGCGGGCATGTTCCTGGCCGCGCGCAACATCACCCAGGCCTGGTCGTTCGCCAAATCGCAGGCGGGTGACGACCACGCCATCGACGTCGCGGTCGAGAAGGGCAAGAAGAACTTCGTCGGCTTCGAACTACCCGGCCGCACGCTCGGCGTCATCGGGCTCGGCGCCATCGGCGTCGAAGTCGCGAACTCCGCGCTCGGACTCGGCATGAAAGTGCTGGGCTACGATCCGCAGATCACCGTGCAACGCGCCTGGCAGCTGTCATCCAACGTAGAGCAGGCGCTGTCGCTGGACGACCTGTTCGTCCGCGCCGACGTGATCTCCGTGCACGTGCCGCTCACGCCCGAGACGCGCGGCCTGGTCAACGAAGCCCGCCTCAAGCTCATGCGCAAGGACGGCGTCATCCTCAACTTCGCGCGCGCGCCCATCGTCGATGAGAAGGCCATCGTTTCCGCGCTCGATGCCGGCCGCCTGCAAGGTTACGTCTGCGATTTCCCGAGCAACGCCACGAAGGACCATCCGAAGATCGTCACGCTGCCGCACCTCGGCGCATCGACCAACGAAGCCGAGGACAACTGCGCCGTCATGGTGGCCGACACCGTGAAGGACTATCTCGAAAACGGCAACATCAAGAACAGCGTCAACTTTCCCGAAGTCACATTGCCGCGTGCGCCGAAGACCGCACGCATCTGCATCGCCAACAGCAACGTGCCTAACATGGTCGGCCAGATCTCGACGGCGCTGGCCGGCGCCTCGCTCAACATCGCCGAGTTGCTGAACAAATCGCGCGGTGAATATGCCTACACGGTCATCGACACCGATGGCTCGGTCGACGACGGCGTCATCCAGAAAGTGCGCGCGATCGGCGGCGTGCTGGCGGCGCGGGTGATATAAAGCCGCAATCACGGGGTTTGGCGGGACGGGGAATGGCCAGCAAGACAGCGAATAAATCCGGCAAGGCTGCCAAGGCGCGCACGGCGGGGAAGTCCCGCCTGCCTGAGGCGAACCCGCTGGCGAAGTTGCGCGGCGAGATCGACAGCGTGGATGCCCGCATCCACGAGCTGCTGAACGACCGCGCGCGTCTCGCCCGTCAGGTCGGCGTGTCCAAACACGCCGACGGCCACACCGTCGATTACTACCGCCCCGAACGCGAAGCGCAGGTGCTGCGCATGGCGCGCGAGCGGAACAAGGGTCCGCTGCGCACCGAGGAAATCCTGCGGCTGTTCCGCGAGATCATGTCCGCGTGTCTCGCGCAGGAGGAGCCGCTCAAGGTCGGCTTCCTCGGGCCCGAAGGCACGTTCTCGCAGACCGCGGCGCTCAAGCACTTCGGCCACTCGGTGCGCGCGCTGGCGCTGCAGTCGGTGGAAGAGGTGTTCCACGAAGTCGAAGCCGGCATGGCCGATTTCGGCGTCGTGCCGGTGGAAAATTCCACCGAAGGCTCGATCAACCATACGCTCGACAGCTTGTTAGGCTCGCCGCTGCGCATCTGCGGCGAAGTCGAGCTGCGGATCCACCAGTTCCTGATGGGCAACATCGGTTCGATCGCGAAGATCAAGCGCATCTGCAGCCATCCACAGTCGCTGGCGCAGTGCCGCGGCTGGCTCGACGAACACCTGCCCGACGTGCCGCGTATCCCGGTGTCGAGTAATGCCGAAGGCGCACGCCGCGCGCGCGACGAGGCGGGCACGGCCGCCATCGCCGGCGAAACCGCCGCCGAGGTCTACGGCCTCAAACTACTCGCCACCGAGATCGAAGACCGCGACGACAACACCACGCGGTTTTTTGTAGTAGGCCGCAAGGTCTTCAACCCGAGCGGCGACGATCGCACCAGCATCCTGTGTTCCGGATCGCACACGGATTCCTCCGGCACCTTGTTCCGCCTGCTCGAGCCGTTCGCCAAGTACAAGATCAATCTCACCCGCATCGAATCGCGGCCGTCGCGCAAGAAGAAGTGGGACTACGTGTTCTTCTTCGACCTCGATGGCCACGCCGACGAGCCGCATGTCGCCAAAGCGCTCGCGGCCCTCAAGAAACGCGCCTCGTTGTTCCGCGTGCTCGGTTCCTATCCACGCGCCGTTTCCTGATTTGCGATGAGCCAGGATCCGGTTCACGACGACACGGGAAGTCCCGGTGCGCTGGCCGTCGACTGCGTGCGCACGCTCGCGCCGTACGTGCCCGGCAAGCCCATCGCAGAGCTGCAGCGCGAACTGGGACTCACCGACATCATCAAGCTGGCATCGAACGAAAATCCGTTCGGGCCGAGCCCGCGCGCGCTGGCCGCCATGCAGAAGGCGGTGGCCGACGCCTGGCTCTATCCAGATGGCAGCGGCCACGAGCTCAAGCAGAAGCTGGCCGCGAAGCTGCGCGTGGACACCAGTCAGATCACGCTCGGCAACGGGTCGAACGATCTGCTGGTGTTGCTCGCCGAGGCATTCCTCAAGCCCGGCCTCGAAGCGGTTTATTCCCAATACGCGTTCGCCGTGTATCCGATCGCCATCCAGGCAACGGGCGCGACCGCCGTCGTCGTGCCGGCGAATCCACCCGGCTCGCCCATGCCGCTCGGCCACGATCTCGACGCGATGGCGCGCGCGATCACGCCCAACACGCGCCTCGTGTTCGTCGCCAACCCTAACAATCCCACGGGCACCTGGGTGCCTGCCGCAGAACTCAAGGCGTTCATCGCAAAGGTCCCGCGCCACGTATTGGTGGCCCTCGACGAGGCGTACTTCGAGTACGCGGGTGGGCTCGATCTGCAGGACGGCATCGACTGGCTGGGAGAATTCCCCAACCTCATCGTGTTCCGCACCTTCTCCAAGGCCTACGGCCTGGCGGGTGTGCGCGTCGGGTACTCGATCAGCCACCCGAGCGTGGCCGGCATGCTCAATCGCGTGCGCCAGGCCTTCAACGTGTCGGTGATCGGTCTCGCGGGCGCGAGCGCTGCCCTGGACGATCCCGATCACGTGGCCGCCGCCGTCAAGGTGGCGGTGGCCGAGCGCACTCGCGTGGCCGCGCGCCTGGCCCAGCTCGGCACGCCGGTGCTGCCGTCGGCCGGCAATTTCCTGATGCTCCATGCGGGTCCGAATGCCCGCGCACGTTATGACGCGTTGCTGCGCCAGGGTGTCATCGTGCGGCCGGTGGGCAACTACCAGCTACCCGAGCACCTGCGCGTCACGCTGGGTACGGTCGAACAGAACGATCGTTTCCTCAGCGCCTGGGAAGCTTGCTAGCCTCTCGACGAATGAGTGCCGCATCGCCTTCCATCCCCATCGTCACGATCGACGGACCTTCGAGCTCGGGCAAGGGCACCATCAGCCGCATCGTCGCCGCGAAGATCGGCTGGAACCTGCTCGATAGCGGGGCGTTGTACCGGTTGGTCGCGCTGGGCGGCCTGTTGCGCAATCTCGACCCGGACGACGTCGAGCAGCACGTCGCGGTGGCGCGTTCCATGAAGGTGGAATTCGGCTCGGTCGGGGCGGGCGAAGAGCACGTCAAACTGGACGGCCGGGACGTCACCCAGAAGATCCGCACCGAGCAGGCGGGGGCGGGCGCTTCGCGCGTGGCCGCCTGGCCGGCGGTCCGGGCGGCGCTCACCGACCGCCAGAGGGCGTTCGCCAGCGCTCCGGGTCTGGTGGCCGACGGGCGGGACATGGGCACGGTCATCTTTCCGGGCGCCCAGTTGAAGGTTTTCCTCACGGCGAGTGCCGAAGAGCGGGCCCAAAGGCGCCATAAGCAGTTGATCGGCAAGGGCTCCGCTGCTAGTCTTGCCGCCCTTTCGCGGGAGATCGCGGAGCGCGATTTGCGGGATTCCACCCGCCAGGTCGCCCCGCTCAAGCCCGCGCCAGATGCGCAGATGCTCGACTCCACGGGGTTGAGTATCGAGGCGGTCGTCGAGCGGGTTCTCTCGCTCGGGCGCGAGCGAAGGCTCTGGCCGTAGCTTCACGCCGGTCAGCGCACTTCGCCTTCGAAAAGTTTCTGGTTGCTTCGCACGGACGCGAAGTTGTGTTCAGCATCCTCGAGGGGACCGGATTTCCCTTGGGCGTAAAGATAGTCACGGCGCCTCATCAAGAATTACGGCGGTCCGTGCGAATGGAAAAAATAAATGACTGAAAGTTTTGCCCAGCTCTTCGAACAGAGCCTCGCTAATCAGCGTATCCGCCCTGGAATGATCCTCACCGGCCTCGTCGTAGACGTAGGCGACGACATGGTCGTGGTGAACGTAGGGCTCAAATCAGAAGCCGTCATCCCGCTCGAGCAGTTCAAGAATGAACGCGGCGAGGTTGAGGTCAAGGCCGGCGACAGCGTCGAAGTCGCACTCGATGCGATGGAAGACGGCACCGGCGAAACGCGCCTCTCGCGCGAAAAAGCCAAGCGTGCCCGCACCTGGACGCGCCTCGAAGAAAGCTTCAACAAATCCGAAATCGTCACCGGCACCATCACGGGCCGTGTGAAAGGTGGTTTCACCGTCGAGATCGACAACGTGCGCGCGTTCCTGCCGGGTTCGCTGGTCGATGTCCGTCCGGTGCGCGACACCGCCTACCTCGAAGGCAAGTCCCTCGAGTTCAAGGTCATCAAGCTGGACCAAAAGCGCAACAACGTAGTTGTTAGCCGCCGCGCGGTCGTCGAGCAAGAGTTCTCCGCCGAGCGCAGCGCGCTCATGGACAACCTGCAGGAAGGCACCGTGCTCAAGGGCACCGTCAAGAACCTCACCGACTACGGCGCGTTCGTGGATCTCGGTGGCATCGACGGTCTCCTGCACATCACCGACATGGCGTGGAAACGCGTCAAGCATCCGTCGGAAGTGGTCAAGGTCGGCGACGAGATCGACGTCCGCATCCTCAAGTTCGACCGCGAGCGTTCACGTGTTTCGCTGGGCCTGAAACAGCTCGGCGCGGATCCGTGGGAGAACATTGCGCGTCGTTACCCGCCCAACACGCGCGTGTTCGGCAAGGTCACGAATATTGCCGATTACGGCGCTTTCGTGGAGATCGAAGACGGCGTCGAAGGCCTGGTCCACGTGTCCGAAATGGACTGGACCAACAAGAACGTCAACCCGGCCAAGGTCGTGCACTCGGGCCAGGAAGTCGAAGTCATGGTGCTCGACGTGGATGAAGAGCGTCGCCGCATTTCGCTTGGGCTCAAGCAGTGCAAGCAGAACCCGTGGAAGGAGTTCGCCGAGAACTTCAACCGGGGCGACAAGGTTTCTGGACAGATCAAGTCCATCACCGACTTCGGTGTGTTCATCGGTCTCGCCGGCAACATCGACGGTCTCGTGCACCTGTCGGATCTTTCGTGGGATGTCGCGGGCGAAGAAGCCGTACGCAACTACCAGAAGGGCCAGCAGGTCGAGGCGATGGTGTTGTCCATCGACCCCGAGCGTGAACGCATTTCGCTTGGCATCAAGCAGCTCGCGCAGGATCCGTTCAGCGAGTGGATCGCGACGAACCCGAAGGGCACCATCGTGACGGGGGTCGTCAAAGAGGTTGACGCGCGGGCAGCCGTGATCGACCTGGGCAATGGCATCGAAGGCCAGCTGCGTGCCAGCGACCTGTCCCGCGACCGCGTCGAAGACGCGCGCACCGTGCTCAAGGTCGGCCAGGAAATCGAGGCCCGCTTCACGGGTGTCGATCGCAAGACCCGCACCATTGCGTTGTCCATCAAGGCCAAGGAAATGCACGAGGAGCAGGAAGCCGTTTCGAGCTACCGCTCCGAGCAGGGTTCGAGCAGCGGCACGAGCCTCGGCGATCTGCTCAAGGAGCAGATTGGCGGCGATCGTTAATAGTTAGGCTGGATCAGAAAAGCAACACAGGATAACGGCCCATGACGAAGTCCGAGCTCATCGAGATCATCACGGCGAAACAGAAACATCTGCCCGCCAAGGATGTGGAGCTCGCGCTCAAGCAGATCCTCGAGATCATGAGCGATGCCTTGTCGGCTGGAGATCGCATCGAGATACGGGGTTTCGGCTCCTTCTCGCTGCACTTCCGGCCGCCACGGCAGGGCCGCAATCCCAAGACCGGCGAAGCGGTGGCGCTGTC
The DNA here is from genome assembly GCA_037200975.1 of Pseudomonadota bacterium. NCBI lineage: Bacteria > Pseudomonadati > Pseudomonadota > Pseudomonadota bacterium. Next base: position 4,308,856 of record JBBCGI010000001.1, read on the forward strand.
CGGCAAGTACGTCCCGCACTTCAAGCCGGGCAAGGATCTGCGCGAACGCGTGAACGACGGAGCGGACCGTCCCATCCGGGATTGACCCTCTGGAATTGATGTCAGCAGCTCCGGCTTTTCCCGCAACTCTCGATCTGGAGCCCTGGCCGCGGGGCTCTTTTCATTTCGAAACTCCGCTGCCCGGCAGCAAATCGCTGACGTTGCGTGACTGCGCCATCGCGGCGCTGGCCGACGGCGTCAGCACCATCCGTTATCCGGGGGAATGCGACGACTACTGGCGCATGAAGGATTGCCTGCGCAGGCTGGGCATCGCGGTGGACGATTCGGTCGACGGCGTGGTTCGTATCACCGGGCGCGGCGGTGAATTCGCCGCGGGAGCGCTGACGCTAAACGTCGGCCAGAGTGCGGTTTCCACCCGCTTGCTGCTCGCGATGGCTTCGCTGCGGCCCGATCCCACCACGATCGACGGCCACATCTCCATGCAGCAGCGGCCTAACAAGGCGCTGGTCGATGCGCTCGCGGCGCTCGGCGCGCGCATGGAGTCGAGCAACGACGGGTACCTGCCCACCACCGTTCTCGGCACGCGCTCGCTCAAGGGCCCGGCGCGCGTGCCCAGCAATATCTCCAGCCAGTACCTCACGAGCCTGCTGATCATCGGGCCGTTGATCGAGGGCGGTCTCACGATCGAGGTGGAAGGCGAGCTCACCAGTAAGCCGTACGTCGATCTCACGCTCGACGAGATGGCCAAGTTCGGCGCCAATGTCGAGAACCACGGCTATCGAAAATTGATCGTGGCGCCGCTGCCGTATCGCGCCGGCGCGATCGACGTCGAGGGCGATGCGTCGGCGGCTTCCTATTTCGCCGCGCTGGCGACGCTGCACGGCGGGCGCATCAGGCTGAGCAATCTCGGCACGCGCACGCGCCAGGGCGACTATGCGTTTTTCGGCCTGTGCGAGAAACTCGGCGCGACGGTGCAGCGCGCGTCCGACAGCACGATCATCGAAGGGCCGCGTGCGCTGGGCGCCGGGTTCGATGCGCCGGTCGACATGAGCCACATGCCGGACGTCGCGCCCACGCTCATGATGATCGCGCCGTTCCTCGGCAAGCCCACACGGCTCGAAGGCCTGGCGACGCTGCGCGTGAAGGAATGCGATCGTATCGCCGCGCCGACGCGCGAACTGCGCAAGCTCGGCGTGACCGTGGAAGAGGGCCCGGATTACATGGTCATCGAGCCGCTGTCCGCGCCGCAGCTGCGACCTGCGGATCCGATACCGGCAAGGGTGGAAATCGAGACTTATCACGATCATCGGATCGCGATGTCCTTCGGCGTGCTCGGATCGCGCCTGCCGGGCATCAGGATTCTCGATCCGGGCTGCGTGGCGAAGACGTATCCGAACTACTGGGTCGACTGGCAGCGCGCGAGGATGGCTCTGCGCACGTAAAGGGACCCGCGGAATTAAAGGGGACATGCCTATTTTTCGGCCGCCGAAAAATAGGCATGTCCCCTTTAATTCCGCGGGTCCCCTTTCTGCTAACGTCCGCGCATGCGCCTGCGCGGCATCGGCCCTGAAGTCCTCCTGCTCTGTTTCCTGCTGGTCGGGGCGGCCGCGTTCCTGCTCGGCCGCCGCACGGCACGCGGGCGGCGCCTGCGCCGCGATCTCGACTACTTCACCGGTCTCGATCACCTGGTCAACGACCGGTACGACCGCGCCACCGAAGTGTTCACACGCCTCGCCACCAAATCGCAGGAGGCCGACATCCAGTTCGCGCTCGGCAGCCTGATGCGCAAACGCGGCGAAGTGGATCGCGCCATCGCCATCCACACCGAGCTCGAAAACAGCCGCGAGTCCGCGATCCGCGAGCAGGCCCGGTTCGCGCTCGGGCTCGACTACATGAGCGCCGGCCTCATGGATCGCGCCGAGGAAAAACTGCGCGGCCTGATGTCCTCGACGCAATACCGCCCCGCGGTGCTCGAGCGGCTGGCCTGGGTGTACGAGCAGCAGCGCGACTGGCGTGCGGCGCTCGACATCTGGCGCGAGATGCCGGCCGAAAAACAACAGCAACGCAAGGCCGTCGCGGCTCACTACTGCTGCGAGCTCGGCGAAGCCGCACTGGCGGCGCGCGATTTCGATTCCGCCCGCGCCCAGGTGGCCGCGGCTCGCGTGCATGCGCCGGATTCCGCGCGCGCCGCGATTCTTGCGGCGCGCATCGCGGCGGCCTCGGGCGACGAGGGCAGGGCGCTGGAGCTGTATGTCGCCGCGCTGGCGCCTTCGCGGACCATCCAGCTGGCGTTCGGTGCCGAAGCGCATGGCGCACTCAAAGACAGATCCGCCGAGCTCGACCGGCGGCTGCGGGCGCTGCCGCCGCAGGACGCCGAGGCGATGCCCGAGCCCGCGCCGTTTCGCTGTAATCAATGCGGTGTCGCGAGCGTCACCTGGCACTGGCGCTGCCCCAGCTGCCGCAGCTGGGATTCCCTGCAAAGCGTGAGTAATCGCGTGCTTTGACGAGATTCACGGCTGCGTTCCGCGGCCCCGGGTTGTTAGTCTCCCTGTCGCCCGGAGTCGCCGGGTCCATTCAGGCAAGGAGGCCACATGTCATTCAAACATCTCATCCCCACGCTCGCGGCCATGGTGCTGCTGGCGCCCGTCGTTCATTCCGAGCCGGTCAACATCAACACCGCGGATGCCGCCGCGCTCGCCAAGGCGCTGAACGGTGTCGGCCCCGCCAAGGCCAAGGCCATCGTGAGTTACCGCGACAAGAACGGTCCGTTCAAGACGGTCGATCAGCTCGCCATGGTGGAAGGCATCACCCAGAAGCTCATCGAAAAGAATCGTGCCGACATCAAGCTCGGAGCGGAAAAACCCGGTCCGGCGGCTCCCGCGCCGGCGGCAAAACCCGCCAAACCGGCGGCGTAAGCTGGTTCCTACGGTCGCGCGGGGCGTGAAGTAGCGCAAGGTTTGCGCCCTCGCGACCGAAGGCCCCACTGGGCGATCGGAGCGGCATGGTATGGTTTCGGCCCCCTGAAATGGCCGGAGCCCACATGCCCGCAAAGTCGAAGCAGAGCCGTATCGATGTCGCCGTATTCCCGGTCGCGGGCCGCGGTACTCGATTCCTGCCGGCGACCAAGGCCAGCCCCAAGGAAATGCTGCCCATCGTCGACAAGCCGCTCATTCAATATGCGGTGGAAGAGGCCCTGCAGGCCGGCGCGAAGCGCCTGGTGTTCATCACCGGTTCGTCGAAGCGCGCCATCGAAGATCATTTCGATTCCGACGGCGAACTCGAGAATCTGCTGCTTTCGCAGGGCAAAAGCGAACTACTGAAGATGCTGCGCAGCGTGCTGCCTTCGTACGCCTCGTGCATCTACATCCGCCAACCCGCGCCGCTGGGCCTCGGCCACGCGGTGTTGTGCGCCAGGCCGGCCGTCGGCGATGCGCCATTCTTCGTGCATCTGGCGGACGATCTGATCGACGCGAAAGTGGCCTGCCTCAAGCAGATGGCGGATCGCTTCGACAATGGCAGCATCGTCGCCACGGAAACCGTGCCGCACAGCCAGACCGACAAATACGGCATCGTGAAGACCGGTTCGCGCCGCGGCGAACTGCTGCGCGTGGAGCAGATCGTGGAGAAGCCGAAACCCGCCGTGGCGCCGTCCAATCTCGCGGTGGTCGGCCGCTATCTACTGACGCCGCGGCTGTTCACGCACCTCGAGCGCATCGGCAAGGGTGCGGGTGGCGAGATCCAGCTCACCGACGGCATCGCGCGCCTGATGGACGATGAAGGCGTGTACGCCTACAAGTTCGAAGGCAAGCGTTACGACTGCGGCAGCAAGATCGGCTATCTGCAGGCGAACGTCGAATACGCGTTGAAACACGCGGAACTGGCGGTGCCGTTCCGCAGCTATCTCAAAAAACTGTCGAAGACTATCTAGCCTAGCCGGCGCACGCCTCGGCGCCGGCCGAGCTGCTCTTGACCTTGAACGAACGCACCTGCGTCAATACGCGGGACAGCGTGCCGTCCCGCGTATCCACCGTGTGCGACCAGTCGCTGATACGCACCGTATCGCAGGCGCTGCCGCGCTCGATCTGACCCATGCGAATCGTCTGCGTGATCGTGTTGCCCGACGCCGAACTCGTACTGCTCTCGACCGCGTAATCCGAATTGTTGAACAGCGTGAACTGCCAGAGATATTCCGCCAGCTTCTCGAGCTCCGCGGCCGTCAACGGGCGCTGATTCATGCTGCCGGCGGCGCCGGCGTCCGAGCGCAGATCCGTGCCCGAGCGATCTAGATAGTCGCAGCGGAACACCCGGTGGCGAATCATCGCGGTCGCGTCGGCGCGCGGCACGCGCACCACTTCGAAAATGCGGCTGTCGCCGTTCACTTCGACGAGATCCGAGTACTGGCCCTGCCAGGTGGCCTGGCGCTCCGACCACTCGACGGCCTCCGCCATGTCGTTGGTGCACACTTCGTAGGTGCGGCCGATGGCCTGGTTGCCGGTGGCGAGATCCGTGTTCTTGAGATGGCGCGTGCTCAACGTGCCGACCACATTCGAAGGGCGCGCTTCGAGATCGAAGCCAGCCGGCGTGCGCGCATCGCCGTGGTAGAGGCGGGCGGCGAGCGTGAGGTCCGCATTGTCGAGCGGGGCCGGCGGATTGTTGGCGGCCGGCGCCGGAACGTTCACTGGCTGCGATGCAGCGCCGGACGGCGCAGCGGCGCCACCGCCACCACACGCGGCCAGGGCCGAGAGACTCAACAATACGAACAGATTTCGCACGTTCATTCCGTACACCGCTGCCAATTGTCATTCCGTACGCGCACCCAGGTGCCGCTCTCTTCGACGGATCCGTGTTCGTCGTAGCGCCGTACTTCCATGACAGGCAATCCGCGTTCGCGCGAGCGGGCGAGGGAGACTTCGCAGGCCCACAGCCACATCGAGCGCTCGTCGGTCCAGGCTCGCCACACGTGGCCTTCATCGAGGCTGCGCAGCGCGACCTTCTCGAGCGACGGTGTCAGCTGACGTTCTTCGGTCAGCGGACGCGAGTCGCCCGGCAGTCGGCCTTCGACGCGAATGAAGCTGTCGAGCAACTCACCGGCGTGGCCGGGTTGTTGGATCGCGCGGAGCTTCATCGTTTCCATCGTCGAGAGACCCCTGTCGTTATTTGGGGCCGGCGGCAGGACACGAGCACTTGCGAGAGAGGAGTACCGTCGGTCGGTGTGCACGAACCCGTGAGGCTGCCGCCAGCGTTTCGTCGAACGCATGAATTCGTGCGTCCTGAACAGGTTTACGGCGCCAATGTGGCGGAATTGAGCCGCCAAATGTGACGAGCTTCGCGAGCCCACGGCAATTATTTGAACTGCGTCTCTTATGTTTCGCGGTCGGTTGTGAGCGCCAGGTTATTGGTTAAATGACCTTGCCGGGGATTTTCCCCATGGTCGCGCAGGGTAGCTAGCGATCGGCCCTGACGAAAAAAACGCGCCCTGGGGCGCGTTTCATCATCGAACAAACAAGCAGTGATCCGTCAGGCTTCCGCCGAAATGACCTTCCCGGCCGAGCCCGCATATGGATTCGCCTGCCCGCGCGGCCCATAGCTGCGCGGCTCGTTGGCGCTTCCGGTCATCGCACCCAACAAACCCTCGACGCGTTTGATCTGCGCGCCGACCAGAATGCCGTTGCGATCGTTGAGCGTGCGGCAATTCTTCGCGCGTGTGGCGCATTCCTGGTAACCCTTCGCCAGCGAGCGGGCCGGGTCGCACCAGGCGATCAGCTTGGAGAGTCCCATGAGATCGGAATCGAAGCCGAGCATGCTGCACAGCGAGCGGCGTTCATCCTCGATTTTCAGCAGCCGGATGACATTCGCCTGCCGCGATTCGGCCAGCTGCTCGAGCGCATCGATATTGCGGGAACGCAGGGCGCCGTGTTCTTCGTCGAGCAGGCGTTCGAATTCCGCCAGCGCGCCGTTTTCTTCGACGAGCAAACGCTGCAGGGTGTCGCGAGTCAGTGCCGCATCCACTTCGATTGGATCCTGGTGTTACTTGTTGGCGGGAATCGTGGCCAGCAGATCGACTTCGAAGCGCAACATCTTGTCGGCGACGCGCTGCGGATCGACGTGGTAACGGCCTTCGTCCATCGCGCGACGCACGGCGTCGACGCGGCTTTCATTCACTACCGGCAGCGTGGAGATGTGGTTTTCCAGGGCGGCCAGGGTGCGGGCGGTGTCGGAGACGTCGATGTTGGAACCCGCCGTGGTGGTTTCGGCTTTGCGGCCTTCCGACGTGGCGTCGCGTGCGCGCGAGACGGGGGCTCCGCCTCCCACCTGCACCGGACGTCCGTCGATACCGCTGATCTTGTTCGCCATCGTCACTCTCCAAGGTGTCTACGAGCCAATTAACGGCCCGCAGGCCGGAAACTTTAGGCTACATGACGAAAAGTTGGCGCTTTCGCCGCGCTGGCGGACCGTGAACCGCTTCACAACGGCTGCCTGTGCCCGGTCGCTCATCGGCTCACCCGCACCACACCATCGGTGTCGGCCATACCTTCCACTATCTTGAGCGAGTTGAGATTCTGGACGCGCACCCGCTGGTTCGCCGCCGCATCGGCCATGGCCGTTCCGGGGGCGCGCACTTCGATGCCCCCCATGGCCCAGGTCAACGTGACGCTCTGGCCTCTATGTATAAGGAGTGCGGCGTTGAGCGCCTCGGCGGTGACCGCGGTGCCCTCGGGCAGCGCGCGCCGCGTCACCCGTCCTTCGAGTTCGGGAACACTGGAAACAAACGGCGAAGCCAGGCCGGCCAGCGTGCGCGTCTGGACGTTCACGTCGGCCGCGCCGATGCTTTCGCCGCGCGCCATGGCCCGTCGCAGCACCAATACGCGCGCCTCGCGATGGATGTCGACCGGCACATTGATGTTCCAGTTCGCGGGCGCCTTGCAGGACACACGCACCAGCACCCGCGCCTGGCTGCCCCGCGGCAACGTGGTGCTGGTGTCGAGCGGTGTGGGGCAGGCGGGTACCCGAAGCCTTGCATCGAGTTCCGCGGCGTTCAACGTCACGCCCGTCAGCGCGGGATCGAGCTCACGGCGTAGCGCCGATTCGGCCGCGCGCTGCACGGCAGCCAGCGGCTGGGTGCCGTCGCCGGGAAGCGCGGCCGCGCCGTCGGGCCCGAGCAACAGCATCATGGCGGCGCAGAAAAGGGTCAATGAATTGACTGGCATGGGTTGTAGTTAGCAATCGACGTGCCACGAAGGCCGCGCATTCAAGATTAATTGCGCGCGGCCGTTACGGGTTTACGACACTGGCGCGCTCCGCGCCTGCAGTTGCTCGCCGCAGGGCGGCAATGTGCCGCCGCCACCCCGCGCGGCGCATCACAACTTCCAGCTCCCAAACCTCGCGAACCGCCTTCCGGACGCCGTAAAGGCTCCGTGGCACGTGACTTGCTTTGCTCCCCGTGAGTCGGTGCGATGAACCGTACGTGACTGATAGCCGACGCGAGGAGCAAACATGCCCATGAACATCGATCAATACGTAGGCGTACACGCAGCGGCACTCGACGTGCGCGCGAAACGCGGCGAATTGATCGCCAACAATCTCGCGAACGCAGACACACCGGGCTACCAGGCGCGTGACATCGATTTCCGCCAGGCCATGGCGCGCGCCTCTGGTGCCGCGACCAACGGCGTCACCTTGTCGACCACGCAGGCCGGGCACATCGGCGGCGCCACGTCGGCCGATGCGGCCACGAACCCGGATCTCAAATACCGCACGCCACTCGCACCGGCCCTCGACGGCAACACCGTCGATGCGCAGATCGAGCAGGCCTCGTTCGCCGAGAACGCCGTGCGTTACCAGGCGACGCTCACGTTCCTGAACTCCAAATTTCGCGGTCTGCTGACCGCCATCCTCGGCAGCTGAGGAATAGCTAACAATGTCATCCTTCAAAGCCTTCGACATCGCCGGATCCGGCATGGCCGCGCAATCCGTGCGGCTCAACACCACCGCCAGCAATCTGGCGAACGCGGACAGCGTCGCGAGCACGCCGGCCGGTGTCTACAAGGCGCGCCATCCGATCTTCGAGGCCGTCAAGGCCACGCTCGCCTCACAAGGCGCCGGCGAGCAGAGCGGACCTGCGGTCAAAGTGCGTGGCATCTACGAATCCACCGCGCCCGCGAACGCGCGTTACGAGCCGGGCAATCCGCTCGCCGACGCCAAGGGTTTCGTGTACGCGCCCGCCGTCAACGTGGTCGAGGAGATGGTCAACATGATCTCCGCCTCGCGCTCGTACCAGAACAACGTCGAAGTCATGAACACATCCAAAGAGCTGCTGCTGGCAACTCTGCGGCTCGGCCAAGGTTGATAGGAGACTCGTATGGCAATCGACATGGATATCGTGAACGCCGCCATGGTGCGGCAGCGCTCGCCGGACGAGCTGGCGCACGCGAAGGCCGCCAACGCGGCGAATGCGAAGAAGACCGAACTCGGCCAGGACGACTTCCTGCAGCTGATGATCACGCAGCTGAAAAACCAGGATCCGTTCAAACCGCTCGATCCGTCGCAGTACGTCGGCCAGCTGGCGCAGTTCAGCTCGGTGTCGGGACTCAAGGAAATGAACACCTCGCTGACGGGCCTCACCGCCTCGCTGCGTGGCAACCAGGTGCTGGACGGCGCCGCCATGATCGGCCGCACCGTCGTCGCCGAGGGTAGTCAGGTCTATCTTCCGGAGGCCAGCGAAGACCGGGTCGGCATCGCCGGCGCCATCGAAGTGCCCAAGGGCACCAGTGCGTTGCAGCTCATCGTGAAGGACGCCAGCGGCGCGACCATCAAGACCGAGGCGCTCAACATCACGCCGGGCATGCGCGGCTTCGCGTGGGATGGCACGAACGACGCCGGTACCGCGGTCAAGGGCGGCGCGTACAAGGTCGAAATCCTCGCCAACGTCGCGGGAAAGAACGAATCACTCAAGACCAGCATCGCCGCGGGCGTTTCGAGCGTCGCGCTCGATCCGGCCACCGGGGCGCTGCTGCTCGATACCGACACGCTCGGAGAAATTCCGATGAGCGACGTCGAACGCGTCCTCTGATCCGAATTCTCAAATACAAGTTTCGTAAGGAGATCTATCCATGCCATTCCGCATAGCCCTCTCGGGCCTCAACGCCGCCCAGTCGGACCTCAACGTCACGGCGAACAACGTCGCCAACACCGCCACCAACGGCTTCAAGGGTTCGCGCGCAGAATTCGCCGACTTGTTCGCCGTGTCATTGCAGGGTGTGTCGTCCAACTCGAGCGGCAACGGCGTGCGTGTGTCCAACGTCGCGCAGCAGTTCGCCCAGGGCAACATCGAGTTCACCGAGTCGAACCTCGATCTCGCGATCTCGGGCCAGGGTTTGTTCATCCTGTCCGATTCCGGCGCGCTGTCGTATTCACGCGCGGGAGCTTTTCAGGCCGATCGCAACGGCTACGTGGTCAATGCCGCGCAGCAGCGCCTGCAGGTCTATCCGCCGCTGGGCGCGGGTGGTTTCAACACCGGCGGTCTGTCCGACCTGCGTTTGCAGACCACGGATGCGGCCCCGCAGGCCACCAGCGAAGTCGAGTACGTGCTCAACCTGCCGGCCAACGCCGTTCCGCCCGCGATCACACCTTTCGATCCGAACGATCCGAACACCTTCAACCAGGCGACCTCGCTGACACTGTTCGACTCGCTCGGCGCCGCGCATACCGGCACCTTGTATTTCACCAAGACGGCCAACCCGAACGAATGGAACTCACGTCTGTACATCGACGGCACCCCCGTCGACGGCGGCGTGCCCGGCGCATCGATCACGATGCAGTACACGAACGTGGGCGGGCTCACCGCACCGGCGGGCGGTCTGGCCGTGTTTCCGCCGTACACGCCGGCCACCGGCGCCGCCAACATGGACGTCACCGTGGATCTTTCCCGCTCGACGCAGTTCGGCGCGAATTTCGCGGTCAATTCCGTCACGCAGGACGGTTTCACCACCGGCCGCCTCATCGGCATCGACATCAACGAAACCGGCGTCGTGCAGGCGCGGTTCACCAACGGCCGCTCGCAGCCGCTCGGCCAGATCGCCATCGCGAACTTCGCCAACGTGCAGGGCCTGCAGCAGCTCGGCAACACGCAATGGGCCGAGACCTTCGCCTCCGGCCAGGCATTACGCGGCCAGGCCGGCAACTCGGGCTTCGGCCTGGTGCAGTCGGGCGCGCTCGAGGCCTCCAACGTCGACATCACCGAAGAGCTCGTGAAGATGATCACCGCGCAGCGCAACTTCCAGGCGAACGCGCAGATGATCTCCACGGCCGACCAGGTGACGCAGTCCATCATCAATATCCGCTGAGGATAAAGGTAGCTAGGCACAAACCATGGACCGCATGCTCTACGTGGCGATGTCGGGTGCGAAGGAAACGCTTCGCGCCCAGGCCGTCAACAACCACAACCTCGCGAACGCGAGCACGACCGGCTTTCGCGCCGATCTGGCCGCGTTCCAGAGCCGCGCGGTCGATGGCTCGGGTTACGCCTCGCGTGTCTATACGCAGAGCGCCAGCACCGGCTGGGACCACAAGCAGGGTGCGATGCTGACCAGCGGCCGCGATCTCGATATCGCGGTCAACGGTCCGGGCTGGATCGCGGTGCAGGGCGCCGACGGCAAAGAGGCCTACACGCGCGCCGGCGACCTGCAGGTCGATGCCACCGGTCAGCTCACCACCGGCACCGGTCACCCCGTCCTCGGCGACGGCGGCCCGATCGTGATCCCGCCGTATTCGTCCATTTTTTTCGCCGCCGACGGATCGATCTCGATCGTCGCGCAGGGCCAGACCCCCCAGACCACCTCGACCATCGGCCGCGTCAAGCTCGTCAATCCGCCCAACGATCAGATCGATCGCGGCGATGACGGCCTGTTCCGCATGAAAGACGGCAGCAATCCGCCGGCCGACGCGGCCGTGCAGATCGGCTCGGGTGTGCTCGAGTCGAGCAACGTCAACGCCGCCGAAGCCATGGTCAACATGATCGAGCTCGCGCGCCATTTCGAAATGCAGGTCAAGGCCATCCGCACCGCCGAGGAAAATGCCACGGCGGCGCAGCAGCTGATGCGCCTCGGCTAACTCAAGGTTATTAGGAGTCGATCATGAATCCAGCACTATGGGCAGCCAAGACCGGTCTCGACGCGCAGCAGACGCGCCTCGCTGTCACGTCCAACAACCTTGCCAACGTCAGCACCGCCGGCTTCAAGAAAGGCCGCGCCGTGTTCGAGGACCTGCTGTACCAGAACCTGCGCCAGGTCGGCGGCTCGACCTCGCAGGACACCCAGGCGCCGACCGGCCTGCACCTCGGCACGGGCGTGCGCGTGGTCGCGACGGAAAAGATCTACACGCAGGGCGGTTTCTCGCAGACCGACAATGCGTTCGACGTGGCCATCGAAGGCCGCGGCTTCTTCCAGATCCAGATGCCCGATGGCAGCACCGCCTACACGCGCGACGGCAACTTCCAGTTGAACGCGCAGGGCCAGATGGTGACCTCGAGCGGTTACGTGTTGCAGCCGGGCATTTCGATTCCCGACGGCACGCAGTCGGTCACGATTGGCCGCGACGGCGTGGTCAGCGCGCGTGTCGGCGGCCAGGACACCCCCGTGCAGGTGGGACAGCTGCAGCTCACGGACTTCATCAACCCGGCCGGCCTCGAGCCGCTGGGCCAGAACCTGCTGGCCGAGTCGGTCGCGAGCGGCCCGGCGCAGACGGGCACCGCCGGCCAGAACGGTCTCGGCACGACGCTGCAGGGCTTCTTCGAATCCTCGAACGTCAACGTCGTGGAAGAACTCGTGAACATGATCGAGACGCAGCGCGCCTATGAAATGAACTCGAAGGCGATCTCGACCACCGACCAGATGCTCGAATACGTCAACAACCAGCTGTAACGGCCCACGCTAACTACCCATGAAAGACTCACTCGTTCGAGAAGCCATGCTGGCCCTCACCGTCGCGGTGGCCGTGCTGCTGTCTGGCTGCTCGATGATGAACAGCCTGAAAGAAGACGACGGCCGCAATTTCGACGCGGCCTGGCCCGACATCTCCGACGCGCCGGCGCCGCTGGCCGGCGCCATCTACGCGCAGGGCACGGAAGTTTCGCTGTGGAACAACGTCACCGCGCGCAACGTCGGCGATACGCTGACCGTGACGCTGGCGGAAAGCACGGAGGCGGAGAAGAACGCCACCACCAGCACCAACAAGGCGACCGATGCCGCGCTGACCGGTCCCACGATTCTCGGCCGTCCCATCACCATGAACGGCACGCCGATCCTCGAAGGCTCGATCGGCAATTCCTCCACCTTCGCCGGCACCGGCGCTGCGACCCAGAGCAACAAACTAGACGGCTACATCACCGTGACCGTCGCCAAGCGCCTGTCGAATGGCAACCTCGTCGTGCGCGGCCAGAAATGGATCGCGATCAACTCCGGCCGCGAGTTCGTGCGCCTGCAGGGCGTCGTGCGGCCGAGCGACATCGCGCCGGACAACACCGTCGTTTCCTGGCGCGTCGCCGACGCCTACATCTCCTATGGCGGGCAGGGCACGGTGGCTAACGCCGCGAAGCCCGGCTGGCTGTACCGCTTCTTCAACTCGCCGAAGACGCCGTTCTGAACAGGATGAACCTCATGCGCCGCCGCCTTCGTTTTCCCGCTTTCGAATCCCTCAACGTCTTCGCCGCCGTCTGCGCGGCGTTGTTCCTGTTGCTCGCGTCGCTCGCGAAAGCGGACCGCGTCAAGGATCTCGCCTCCGTACAAGGAGTGCGGCCGAACCAGCTCATGGGCTACGGCCTCGTGGTCGGTCTCGACGGCACCGGCGACCAGACCAGCCAGGCGCCGTTCACCATCCAGAGCATCAAGAACATGCTGGTGCGCTTCGGCGTCACCATTCCGGCCAACACGAATCCGCAGCTGAAGAACGTGGCGGCGGTGACGGTGAATGCGGATCTGCCGGCGTTCGCCAAACCCGGCCAGCAGATCGACATCACGGTTTCCTCGATCGGCAATGCCAAGTCGCTGCGCGGCGGCACGCTGATCATGACTCCGATGCGCGGCGTCGATGGCCAGGTGTATGCGATCGCGCAGGGCAACCTGGTGGTGTCCGGTTTCGGTGTGCAGGGCCAGGACGGTTCGCGCATCGTCGTCAACGTGCCCTCGGCGGGCCGCATCCCGAACGGCGCCACGGTCGAAAAGGAAGTCGTCAGCGGCTTCACCTCCGATCCATTCGTCATGCTCAACCTGCACGTGCCGGATTTCACCACCTCGGCGCACCTGGTCGAGGGCATCAACAAGTTGTTAGGCGACGGGACGGCGCAGTCGATCGACAGCGTGTCGGTCAAGGTGGCGGCTCCCGCGGACCCCAACCAGCGCACGGCGTATCTCGCCACGCTCGAGGCCATCGAGATCGAGCCGGGCGACGCGCCCGCGCGTGTGATCGTGAATTCCCGCACCGGCACCGTGGTCATCGGCTCGCGCGTGCGCGTGCAACCGGCGGCGGTGTCGCACGGCTCGCTCACCGTGACGATCACCGAACGCGCCCAGGTGAGCCAGCCCAATGAATTCTCGCAGGGCCAGACCGTGGTCGTGCCCCAGAGCGGCATCTCCGTGGCGCAGCCCGAGGCGCGCATGTTCGTGTTCGACGCCGGCGTCGATCTCAACGACATCGTCCGGGCCGTGAACCAGGTGGGCGCCGCTCCCGGCGATCTGGTCGCGATTCTCGAAGCACTCAAGGAGTCCGGCGCGTTGCGCGCCGAGCTCATCGTCATCTAGGCATTCAAGATGGCGATCTCGATAGGCCCACAAAATGGTGTCGATCCGCTGCGCAACACCGTGCGTCCGGATTCCAAAGTCGATGCCAACGACTTCAAACACTTCAGCGCGCTGCGCAAGAGCGCGCGCGCCGACGATCCGTCGGCATTGCGCGAGGTCGCGCGCCAGTTCGAAAGCATCTTCACCAAGATGATGCTCGACGGCATGCGCAAGGCGAGCTTCGGCGATCCGCTGTTCGGCAGCGACCAGGCCGACATGTACCAGGACATGATGGACGATCAGCTGTCCGTCGAGATGTCGCAGGGCAAGGGGCTCGGGCTCGCCGACCTGCTGATCAAACAGTTGAGCCACGGCGCGAACATGAAATCGCCCGATGAACTCGCGGTACCGGGCGCCGAGAAAGCGCTGCCGATCACCGATGATACGAAGCAGAAATTCATCGAGACGATCATGCCGCAGGCCCAGACCGCGGGGCGCGAGCTCGGAGTCGATCCGCGCGCCATCGTCGCGCAGGCCGCGCTCGAGACTGGCTGGGGTACTTCGAAACCGGCCGATGCGGCGGGTGGCAGCAACAATCTCTTCGGCATCAAAGCGGGCGGCCGCTGGCAGGGTGCCTCGGTTTCCTCATCGACGCAGGAATACACCGGCGGCGTGGCCAACGATGAAGTCGCCCGGTTCCGCGCCTACGCGTCCGAGTCGGACAGCATCAAGGATTACGTCGCTCTCTTACGCGACAACCCGCGCTACTCGGAGGCGCTCAACACCGGTGGCGACGTGCGCGCATTTGCGACGGCACTGCAGCGCGGCGGATACGCCACCGATCCGGATTATGCCAACAAACTCGTGTCGGTCGCGGAGCAGCTCGGCATGCGGCAACCGATTGCCGGCCCGATCGAGGCAAGTCTCAAGACGAATGCGCCCAAGCCGATAACAGAGCAGTCGTAAGGAACATACATGCCTGACATGCTGGGAACCGGCCTATCCAGTCTGCGCGCGCTGCAACGCGCGCTGGACACGACGGCCCACAACATCGCCAACGTCTCGACGCCCGGTTACAGCCGGCAGCGCGCGGAATTCCAGACGCGTGTGCCGTCTTTGGTTGGCACCAGCTGGATCGGCAATGGCGTGAACACCAGCCAGGTGCGGCGCATCTATGACCAGTTCCTGACCGCGCAGAGCCGCAGCAGCAGCGGCAATCTCGCACGCCTCGACGCCTTTGCGACGCAGGCGGAGCGGCTCGACAACATGCTGGGCGACACCACGAACGGCCTGTCGGCCTCGCTGCAGTCCTACACCGATGCGCTGAGCGAAGTGTCGAGCACGCCCGGATCCATCCCCGCGCGCCAGGTGTTGCTGTCGCAGGGCCGCGCGCTCGCGCAGCGGCTGCAGGATTACGACAAGCGCCTGCGCGACATGGCCACCGACGTCGACACGCGATTCGCCGGCGAAGCGCGCGAAGTGACGTTGCTGTCGCAGGGTATTGCGCGGCTCAACGGCGAAATTACCGTGGCCACGCAGAATGCCGGCCAGCCCCCCAACGATCTGCTCGATCAGCGCGATCGCCTGATCGACGAGCTTTCGACCAAGGTGAGTGTCACCACGATCGCCGAGGGCGCCGGTACCGTCAACGTCTTCATCGGCAACGGCCAGCCGCTGGTGCTCGGCACCACCGCATCGGAAATCACCACGGTCGTCGACCCCTACGATCCAGAACGCACCCAATTCGCCTTGAAAACCGCCACCGGCACGGTGGATATCTCGCGCGCCGTCTCGGGCGGCACGCTCGGCGGGCTGCTCGACTGGCGCCGCGAAATGCTCGAGCCGGCCCGCAACGAGCTCGGCCGCATCAGCCTCGCCATCGCGAGCCAGGTGAACGCGCAGCACCGCGAGGGCATGGACCTGAACGGCGCGCTGGGCGGAGATTTCTTCACGGTCGGCGCGGTCGGTGTCGACGACGTCACCACGAACACCGGCACCGCGGCTCCGGCCGTGACGCGCACGAATATCGGCGCGATCACCGGGGGCGACTACGTGCTCGCGAACACCGGCAGCGGCTATACGCTGCGCCGCCAGGATACCGGCGCAACGGTCGCATTCACGGGCACCGGCACGCTTGCGGATCCGATCCTCGCCGATGGTCTGTCCATCGTGGTCGGGGCGGGCAGTGCGACCGGCGACCAATACATCATTCATCCGACGCGCGATGCGGTCCGCGGCTTCAATGTCGCGTTCACCGATCCCACACGCGTCGCCGCGGCCGCGCCAGTGCGCACCGCCGCGACGACCGGCAACGTCGGCAATGGCACGATCTCCGCGGGCGAAGTGCTCGATGCCACGAACGGGCAACTGCTGACGACGGCCAGCATCGTGTTCACCTCGGCCACGACCTACACCATCAACGGCGGCGCCGCGCAGACCTACACGCCCGGCAGCAACATCGACGCCAATGGCTGGCGCGTGCAGATCAACGGCACGCCGGCGACCGGCGACACTTTCACCGTGCGCAGCAATGCGGGCGCCACCGGCGACAATCGTAATGCCTTCGCGCTGTCCGACGCGTTCGGCGCGGGGGTGATCGAAGGCGGCACGCTGTCGATCGCCAACGCGGTCGCGCGCCTCACCGCCGATGTGGGCCTGCAGACCAGCACGGCGCAAGTGAACCGCGACGCGGAAGCCGCCGTGAACGCCGACGATCTCGACGCGCGCGACAGCGTGTCGGGCGTCAATCTCGACGAAGAGGCGGCCAACCTGCTGCGTTATCAGCAGGCCTACCAGGCCGCTGCCCAGGTCATCGCGACCGCCTCGAGCCTGTTCGATTCGCTGCTGAACGCCGTGAGGAGATAACGTGCGCCTGTCTACTGCCGCCATCCATCGCACCAGCATCGGCTCGATCCTCGAGCAGCAGACGCGCCTGGCGCGCACCCAGGCGCAGGTCACGAGCGGCAAACGCTTCCAGAGCGCCGCGGAAGACCCGGTTGCGGCCACGCGCGCCGCGGCCCTGGATCGCACGGTCGCCGACAACAAGCAGTACGAGCGCAACTCCAACATCATCGAAAGCCGCCTGAGCTACGAGGAGCAATCGCTCTCCGACGTGACGCTGCTGCTGCAGCGGACCCGCGAGCTCGCGCTCGAGGGCGCGAATTCCACGCTCGGGCAGGGCGAGCGCAACATGCTCGCGACCGAGCTGCGCCAGCTCGTGGGCGAACTGGTCGACATCTCCAACCGCGACGACGGCAACGGTGAATACCTGTTCGCCGGCACGTCGACCGGCACGAAGCCGTTCGCGCGCGGCACCGGCGGGGTCGGTTACGCCGGCGATCAAACTACCCGCTTCATCCGTGTCTCCGGCAGCCAGGCGATTGCCGATGGCCATCCGGGCACGGAAGTCTTCATGAACATCACCGAGGCGAACGGCACGTTCCGGACCGCGGTGGCGCCTGCCAATACCGGCAGCGGCACGATCGACGTGGGCACGGTCACGAATCCCGCCGCCTGGGTCGCGGGCAATTACACCGTGCGTTTCACCAGCGCGACCGACTGGGTGGTCGAGGACGACACCTTGCCGACGCCCGTGCAGGTCGCGACCGGCAGCGGCTTCACCTCCGGCAGCAGCATCCAGTTCCTGGGTGTGCAGGTCGCCATCACCGGCACACCGGCGGCGGGCGACACATTCACCGTCCAGCCGGCGCAGGACACCGACATGTTCTCGATGCTGGACAACCTCATCAATACGCTCACGCAGGCCACGGGCCTGCCGAGCGATCGCGCGGTGTTCCAGCAGCAGATAGGCGCGAGCATCGCGAGTCTCGACCAGGGCCTCGACCGGGTGTTGTCGGTGCGCTCCGAAGTCGGCACGCGGCTCACCGCGATCGATTCGGCCGCGAATGCGCGCGAGACGGAATCCATCGATCTGCAGCAGCTGCTCTCGGACCTGCGCGACGTCGACTACGCCGAGGCGATCAGCCGCCTCAACCAGGAATACGCAGGATTGCAGGCCGCCCAGCAGGCCTACACGAAGATCTCGCAGCTCTCCCTGTTTGATTATTTATGAGCCGATTATTGGCAGGTTTTTTTGCTTTGGGGCCTAAAGCCTCGCCGCAACCAGCTTTAGCCCTTCCGAGAAATTCCTTGAACCGCCTCACAAAATTGCCGGAGTCCTACAGCCGCTCTTAAGTTCGCCCCCGCGCCACCGATACAGGTCACGAGCAACCTGCCGGTGAGCTGCCACAGCAAACCGGCCCACATTTTCAGGAGTCGTTTCAATGCCTCAAGTCATCAACACTAACGTGGCGTCGCTGAATGCTCAGCGCAACCTCACGACATCACAGGGCCAGTTGGCGACGGCCTTGCAGCGTCTCTCTTCGGGCCTGCGCATCAACAGCGCGAAGGACGACGCCGCCGGTCTCGCCATCAGCGAACGTTTCACCACGCAGATCCGTGGTCTGAACCAGGCGGTCCGCAACGCCAACGACGGTATCTCCCTGGCGCAGACCGCTGAAGGCGCGCTCGGTGAAACCGGCAACGCGCTGCAGCGTATCCGCGAACTGGCGATCCAGTCCGCCAACAGCACGAACTCGGCCTCTGACCGCACGGCGCTCAACGCCGAAGCCGCTCAGCTGCTCGCCGAAATTCAGCGCAACGGTCTGACCACGCAGTTCAACGGCCAGAACATCCTCGACGGCACCTTCTCGCAGGCGCAGTTCCAGGTCGGTGCCAATGCCAACCAGACGATCTCGTTCGGCATCCAGGGCGCGACCACGAACCTGTTAGGCGCCTACCAGGCGACCAGCACCGCCGTGACCTCGAGCGCCTTCGATGGCGCCGGCTTCACGATCAACGGTGTGGAAGTCGGTATCTCGGCGAAGACCAGCGCCGCCGGCGTCGAAGCCGACAGCGCCACGGCGAAAGCCACGGCCATCAACTCCAAGTCCAACCAGACGGGCGTGACCGCCACGGCTGCCAGCTCGGTTCAGGGCGTCGCCCCGATCGCGCGCTCGAGCCTGGCCAACGGTGCGCTCGCCATCAACGGCGTTCAGGTCGGCGCGATTGCGCGTGACGCGAGCGCCGTGACCCAGGGCCGCAATGCCGCCACGGCCATCAATGCCGTGACGAACCAGACGGGTGTGACGGCGGTTGCCGATGCCTCGACGGGTGCTCTGACTCTCTCGACTTCCGATGGCCGCAACATCGCGCTCACCAGCACGGCCGGAACGGGCGCTGGCGCCACCGCGATTTTCAACGCCACGGGTATCGACGTTTCAGCCGGAGCGAATGCCACGGGCAACGACAGCTTCACGCTGCAGGTTGCCGCCGTGTTCGACTTGTCGACCCCCGGTGCGACTTCGCTGACCGAAGGCGACACGTTCGTCCTCGACGGCCTGACCTACGAGTTCACCACGGACGCCACTGTCACCAGCGGCAACGTGGCGGTCAACACCACCGATGGCGCGGCCACGACGGCGGTTGCCGCCTCGATCCGCACGGCGGTGAACGGTCAGTACGCGCTCGGCAACACGTCGGTGAACACCACGGTTGCGGCGACCGACACGGTCACGTTCGTCAACAACAAGCTCGGCGCCAACGGCACGTTCGCGGGCTACAGCGAGACCGTCCATGGTGCGAGCACCACGGCGCTCGTGCAGACGGACGTGGGTGCGGGCACGGATGCCGCTGACGGCACCGGCATCACGACGCGTGGCACGATCACGCTGAGCTCGGCCGCCAACTTCACGTTGGGCGGTGCGGACCTGGCCTTCGGTGGTCTGGGTGCCGCAGCTCCGGCGCTGACGCGTCTCGACACGGTGAACATCTCGACGGTGGCCGGTGCGAACGCGGCGATCGCCGTGCTCGACGGTGCGCTGTCGCAGGTCACCAGCATCCGCGCCGACCTCGGCGCCGTGCAGAACCGCTTCTCTTCGACGGTCGCGAACCTTACGACCACCTCGGAGAACCTGAGCGCCGCGCGCAGCCGCATCCTGGATGCGGACTTCGCGGCGGAAACCGCTTCGCTGACCCGCGCGCAGATCCTGCAGCAGGCCGGCACGGCGATTCTCGCCCAGGCGAATGCGATTCCGCAGAACGTCCTCTCGCTGCTTCGATAAGCAATGAGGTGACGGTCGGTCAACCATTCGGAACAGGTTGAGGCACGGGCGGGTGATGATGGGTAGCTAGACCCACGTCGCCCGCCCGATCCCTCAGGTTCTGCAGACCGGATGATTCGCTGAGGTGCGGTCATGAGAATTGGAGAAATGACAGTAGATTCTGGGGCGAAAGTGGCGCGACCGGCGGTGGTCAACGAAGACCGTCCGGCAGTGCAATTGCCCCAGCGAGCGGTGCAAGTCGACCAGCCTCAGAAAGAGGCCAAGCCGGCTCCGCCGATCGAAGTTCCGAAAATCGAGTCGGTGACCAAACAGATCGACTCGTTCCTGCGCAGCATCGGGCGGAGCATCAACTTCCGCGTCGATCCGGGCAGTGGTGAGATGGTAGTGAGTGTGATCGACGCGAATACGGGTGAGGTGATTCGCCAGGTACCGGGCGAAGAGGCCTTGCGGCTCGCGCAAAGAATTGAAGACAGTCTGAGTGCGCTCGTCGACGAGCGTGCCTGACGAACAGGACGATCAAAGGAAGACATGGCAGGACTGAGTTCACCGGGACTGGGATCGGGGCTGGACATCAACAGCCTCGTGACCCAGCTCGTCGCCGCTGAGAAGCAGGCACCCCAGGCGCAGATCACGCGAGCCCAGACGGGCACGGTGACCACGATCTCCGCTCTTGCCAATCTGAAAGGCGCGCTCGGCGGTTTCAACGCGGCGCTCGATTCCCTCAAGACGCTCGATGCGTTCACGGGTCGCACCGCCACGGCCGACAAGCCGGAATTTTTCACCGCCAGCGCCACCTCGAAGGCGGCCGCGGGCATTTACGACATCGAAGTGATCCAGGTCGCGAGCGCGCACCAGATCAAGTCGAAGGAATTCGCGACCGGTGCGGGCCAGGTGGTCGGCACCGGCACGCTGACGTTCACCGCCGGCGACAAGACCTTTTCGGTCGCGGTCGATGCGCAGCACAACACGCTCGCGGGGATCCGCGACGCGATCAACCAGGCGACCGACAACAAGGATTACGTCCGCGCCACCATCGTCAATGCCAGCGACGGCGCGCACCTGGTGCTGTCGGGCACGGCGACCGGCGATGCCAACGCGATCACCGTCGCGCAATCGGGCGGCGACGGTGGGCTGTCCGCGCTCGTCTACAACCCGAGCCTGCTGACCAACTACACCGAGGGTCGTCCGGCGCAGGACTCCATCATCTCGGTGTCGGGTTTCACCCAGAACAGCGCCACGAGCACGTTCACCGACGTGGTCGACGGCATCACGATCACCGCGGTCAAGGCGGATGTGGGCGAGGTCCACAAGCTCACGGTCGCCACCGACCAGACGGCGGTGACGGCGCGCATCAAGACCTTCGTCGACCAGTTCAACCAGATGCAGTCGACCATCTCGAATCTGCGCAGCTACGAACCGACGACCAAGAAGGCCGGTCCGCTGCTGGGCGATGCGTTGCTGCGCGGGATCGAATCCGACATCCGCAGCAAGCTCACCGACGTGAACGGCGGGTCGGGCGTGTTCCGCACGCTCGCCAGCATCGGCATCACGACGCAGAAGGACGGTTCGCTGACGCTCGATAACGCGAAGCTCAAGACCGCCCTCGAATCCAACTACGACGAAGTGGCCAAACTGTTCGGCGCGGAGAACGGCGTCGCGGCGCGGCTGTCGAATGCGATCACGCCGCGGCTCGCGACCGGTTCGGAGCTCGACGTACGTACCAAGAGCCTCAATGCGAAGAGCGTGGACCTGCAGAAGCAGCAGGCGGCGCTCGACGCGCGCATGCTGGTGGTGGAGTCGCGCTACCGCAAGCAGTTCACGGCGCTCGACAGCCTGTTGTCGAACCTGCAGAACCAGTCGACGTTCCTCTCGCAGCAGCTTTCCAGCATCTCGAAGATCGGCGGCAGCAGCTAGCAGGGCCTCTCAAGTCCGCCTGTTCCGGGCCGTTAAGCTCCTCGAGTAACACTGGAGCACATGTCGATGGCCTTTCCGCCGAACGCCGCAAAACTCGCCGCCTACCGCAGCACTTCCGTGCACACCGGGGTCGCTGCGTCCGATCCGCACCGGCTCATCGTCATGCTGATGGACGGCGCGCTCGAGCGCATCGCGACGGCGCGCGGTCTGATGAAAAACGGCGGCGGCGCGGAGAAGGGCCCGCTGCTGCATCGCGCGGTCGCCATCATCGACGAGCTGCGCAACAGCCTCGACTTCAAGACAGGCGGCGACATCTCCAACAACCTCGATGCGTTGTACGACTACATGTGCGTGCGCATCATGCAGGCGAACTCATCCAACAAACCCGAGTGGCTCGACGAAGTGAGCCGGCTGCTCGGCGAAGTGCGCGCCGCCTGGCTGGCGCTGCCGGCGCAGAACCGGCCGTGAGCACCACCGATCTCTCCTCGACGGCGCGTCGGCCGGCCCTGCGGCTGGTTGCCTCGTCGCTGCGTCAGACCGGCAGTGGCGCAGCCGCGCCGGAGTGGCGCCGCGTCGCCGCCGCGGTGCTGGCTTGCACGCGCGAGCTTGGCCGTCACCTGATGCAGCAGCGCTGGGGCCGCGTCCGCGAAGCAATGGAAGAGCGGCGCGAACTGCTGACGCTCATGAAGCGCATGTATCTCGATGCCGATGGCCGGCGATGCCTGTTGTCGCTGGAGCAGGCGACGCGCGAGTCCGAGATCGCGATCGAAGCGATGTACCCCAAAGCCTTCGGCTAAAAGGGGACATGCCTGTTTTTCGATAGACTGCGCGCATGATCGATCCTGCTGACACCACCGTCCTGTTCGAGAAGCTCGCCTACGAGGACCTGCTCCCCGTGCGCTGGGTGCCGCACGACCAACAATTCGACGACGTGACCGCCGGCAATCTGGCGGAACGCAACCTGCGCGTGCTGCAGGCCTGCGATGCGCTCGAGGAGTACGGCCTCACCGAGAAGGACGACGAATCCCCGCACTCGGCCGATCTGATGCGTCTCGACTTCAAGCTGAACCTGTTGCTCGATCTCGCCGGCCAATTGCTCGCGCAAAGCCATACCCGGGTCGCCGCGATCCCGATCAAGCTCAATTCGATGGGTGCGAGCTGGAAAACCGCCGCGCCGCCTGCCGTAGGAACCCACGGCATTCTGGAAGTAGGACTGCGCGACATCGTCGTCCAGCCGCTCAACCTGCCGGCGCAGATCGTCGCTGCGACAAACCCCGATGAAGCGCGCGTGCGCTTCACGGTGTTAGGCGAGGTGGTCGCCGATCACATCGAGAAGCTGGTGTTTCGCCGGCACCGGCGAAAAATTGCCGACGCGCGCCGGCCGAAGCGCGTTTGAAAAAACTTCTAAGTATTTTTCACTAGGGGATTCCCTCTGTGCGGATCCCTTCACTCACGAACTCCTGAAAGTTGTTAGGGGAAGTCGCAGCTCGATCTGCGAAGATGCACGGCGCATCACGTTTTCCGTCAACGCGATGGCGCGAAGATAGTCGCGAGAGAGGAGAGATCGTGCAAACAGTCGAATGCATCAGTGCGCACAGCGACGGAACCGCGCGCCATGCAGACATCGGGGTGAATGCCATTGACGGCGTTCAGTTACCCACCGGAGCTTCTCCTGCGATTGCAGCCGTGAACCGGCTCATTCAGCAGGTCGCTCCCTACGATTCAACGGTGTTGATCCTAGGGGAATCCGGTACGGGAAAGGAGATCTGCGCCCGGGCCATCCACGCGATGAGTCCGCGCCGCCAGCGCCCCTTCGTCGCGGTCAACTGCGGCGCCATCCCCGCCGAGCTGCTCGAATCCGAATTGTTCGGTCACGAGAAGGGCTCGTTCACCGGCGCCATCACCACCCGCAAGGGCCGATTCGAGATCGCCGAGGGCGGCACGCTGTTTCTCGACGAGATCGGCGACATGAGCCTGCCGATGCAGGTGAAGCTGCTGCGGGTGTTGCAGGAACGTATCTATGAGCGCGTCGGCAGCAACGTCTCGAGCGAGTGCGATGTGCGAATCATCGCCGCCACGCACCGCAACCTCGAAGAATCCATCGTGCGCGGCAATTTCCGCGGCGACCTGTTCTATCGCCTCAATGTATTCCCCATCGAAATGCCCGCGCTGTCGCAGCGTCTCGAAGACCTGCCGGCGCTGATCCGCGATTTCATCGGCGCTGCCGCTTCGCGGGGCCGTCCCGCGCTGCGCCTGGAGCCGGAGACTCTCGAAGCGCTGGCGGGCTACGCCTGGCCCGGCAATATCCGCGAGCTGTCGAACCTGATCGAGCGGCTGGCGATCCTGTGTCCGGATCGTACTGTTGGCATCGGCGATCTGCCGGCGCGTTATCGTCCGACCGACTGGACAGCACCCATCGCGCAGCCCGCATTGACCACGGAAATTCCCCAGCTGATCGCCTCGATGGCGGGCAGCGATGAAGCGGAAAGCGAAACCGTATTGCCCGCGTCCATCTGGGCGGGCGAGCAGGATGCGATCACCCGGCTGCCGGAGCAGGGCGTGGATCTGCGCGCTCACCTGATGGTCATCGAACGTTCGCTCATCAGCCAGGCGCTGCAGCGCTCGGGCGGCACCGTCGCGCACGCCGCGCGCCTGCTGTCGCTGCGCCGCACGACGCTGGTCGAGAAACTCCGCAAGCTCGGCATGGCCGGCGTGCAGGAAGAACACGCCTGACCCGGTTGGTGTCAGGTGGGACTTGCGGGAACTAGCTGAGCCGTAGCGGCAATTCTCCGCCGCTGTCCATTACGACGATTCGTTTGCAGGCCCGGTAAGCGCGGCCAGTTCCCGCAAGTCCCACCTGACACCGACTGGCACCGGCTAACCACCGCCAGATTCCCGACATTCATGTGATGTCCGTCACGCGTTCCGGCGGGCACAGCTCTTGCAACTGCAATCGTTGGCCGCCTTCGGCCGAACGAGTTGAGGTTTCGAGATGGGCAACGATATGAACTTGAGCGAATCCCTGGAGCCGGTGGCGGTCGACAATGCGTCGCGGCTGATCCTGGATCTCGCGCGCCGCGTCGCGGCCACCGACTGCACCGTGCTGATCGTCGGCGAATCCGGCACCGGCAAGGAAGTGCTGGCACGGCTCATCCATCGCTCGAGTCCGCGCGCGAAGAACAACTTCGTCGCGGTCAACTGCGCCGCCATCCCCGAAAACATGCTCGAAGCCATGTTGTTCGGCTACGAGAAAGGTTCATTCACCGGCGCGCACGCCGCGCACGCCGGCAAATTCGAACAGGCGCAGGGCGGAACCCTGTTGCTCGACGAAATCACCGAGATGCCGCTGTCGCTGCAGGCCAAGCTGCTGCGCGTACTGCAGGAACGCGAAGTCGAACGCATCGGCGGCACCGACGCGCTGGCGCTCGATGTCCGCGTCCTCGCCACCACCAATCGCAACCTGCGCGGTGAAGTGGCCGCCGGCCGCTTCCGCGAAGACCTCTACTACCGTCTCAACGTATTCCCCCTGGCGCTCAGCCCCTTGCGCGATCGCCGCGACGACATCCTGCCGCTGGCCACGCATCTGCTGGCGCAGCGCGCGCGCACCGGCCAGCGCATTCCCGCGTTGTCCGCCGATGTCGCGCACCTGTTGCTGACCTACACCTGGCCCGGCAACGTCCGCGAGCTCGACAACCTGCTGCAACGCGCGCTGGTGCTCAACGACGGCCACGTCATCGAACCCGAACACATCCTGTTCGAGAAGCAACCCACGCACATCGACATCGGCGCCAATGAATCGCCGATGTTGCAGCAGACGCGCGAACGCGCCGAACGCGACGTGATCCTCGAAGCCCTGCGCGCCGCGCACGGCAGCCGCCGCGAGGTGGCCGAAAAGCTCGGGATCAGCCCGCGCACGCTGCGTTACAAGCTGGCGCGCATCCGCAGCACCGGCATCGACGTTCCCGCTGCCTGATTAGTTCATTCGACGGAGTCGTCCCATGAGCCAGATGGAAATCGATCGGGTCCTCGCGCAGATCCGCAACATCGCCGGCGCCGCCAAGGGTGGCGCCATTGGTGGCATGGGCGGACTGGGTGGGGCTGCGCCCACCGCGCCGAACGGCGTGAACAACGGCTTCGCGAACCTGCTCAAGCAGGGCATCGAGAAGGTCAATGAAACGCAGTTCAAGGCGAACGATCTCGCGACCAAGTTCGAAAAGGGCGTGCCCGGTGTCGAACTACCGCAGGTGATGCTCGAAATGCAGAAGGCCAACGTGTCGTTTCGCGCGCTGGCCGAGGTACGCAACAAGTTCGTCGATGCGTACCGCGAAATCATGAACATGCCGTTGTAAGACGGCCCTAGAGACGACGAGAAAGGACACAGTCGATGGCTGCAGAAATGACAGGTGCCGGGCCGCGGATCGTGAGTGGCTTGAAGCCGCTGATGCTGCTGGTGGGCGTCGCCGCCGCGATCGCCGTGGGCGTCGGCGTGATGTTGTGGGCGATCGGGCCTACCTACAGCCTGCTGTATGCCAACCTCGCGCCGGAAGAAGCGGCACAAATCACGCAGGCGCTCGACAGCGCGCGTATTCCCTACAAACTCGAAGGCGGCGGCAATTCCGTCAGCGTGCCGGCCGAACAACTCGCCTCCGCCCGTCTCAAGCTTGCGGCGCAGGGTCTGCCGGAAGGCGGCGGTGGCGTGAACGCCATGACGAAGGACCCGGGTTTCGGTGTCAGCCAGTTCATGGAGAACGCGCGTTACCAGCACGCGCTGGAAACCGAGCTCGCGCGCACGATCGCGTCGCTGCAGAACGTGCAGGGCGCGCGTGTGCATCTGGCGATGGCGCGTCCGTCGGCGTTCGTGAGCGACCGCCGTCCAGGCTCCGCATCTGTATTCCTGCAGTTGAAAGCCGGCCGCCGGCTCGATGAAGAACAGGTCCAGGCGATCGCCAATCTCGTGGCCTCCAGCATTCCTGAAATGTCCGCGGCGCAGGTGACCGTGGTCGACCAGGCGGGCCGCCTGCTGTCCTCGCCCGACAGCAACAGCGACGCCGGCCAGCGCGACAAGATGTTCGAGTTCGCGCACCGGCTCGAAGAGTCGTACGCGAATCGCATCCAGGAAATGATCACTCCCTTGGTGGGGCCCGGGCGCGTGCGCGCGCAGGTGGTTGCGCAGGTCGACATGGCCACCACCGAACAGACACGCGAGCAGTACAACCCGCAGAGCCAGGTGGTGCGCAGCGAATCGGTTTCCGAAGAGGCCGCAAAAAACGGCGGCAGCGGCGCGGGCGGTGTGCCCGGCGCGCTCACGAATCAGCCGCCGCAGCCCGGAGTGGCGCTGCCACCCGGCGCGACACCCGCCGTCGCGCAATCGGGTGCCAATGCTCCCGCGCCTGCCGGCGCCACGCCCAACAATGCGGGCGGCACCGAGGTGAACGGTCCCGATTCCAAATCGAAGCAGTCGACGCGCAACTACGAAATCGACCGCACGATGGCCTACACACGCACGCCGGCCGGACGCGTCACGCGCCTCTCGGTCGCCGTGCTCATCGACAACCTGCGCACGACCGCAGCCGACGGCAAGGTGACGGAGACCCCGCTGCCGGCCGACCAGATCGAGCGCCTCACCGCCCTGGTCAAGGACGCCGTCGGATTCGACGCCACACGCGGCGACACCGTGAACGTCGTCAATTCATCTTTTGCCGGCGTGGCCGCCGTGCCCGAAGGCGAGCTCGAGACCCAGCCGTTCTGGGAGAAGGCCTGGGTGCAGGACCTCGCCAAGTTGTTAGGCGGCATCGTGGTCGTGTTGCTCATCATCTTCAGCGTGCTCAAGCCGCTGTCGAAAGGCCTGCTGGCACAGGCGAAACAGCAGCCGATGCTGCTCGGCGGTGGTGGCGGTGGCGCCGTTGCCGAAGCGCCGGGGCTCGCTTACGAACAACAGGTCGCGCAGGCGCGTGGCCTGGTCTCGCAGGATCCGAAACGGACCGCCCAGGTCGTGAAGACGTGGGTGTCGACCGATGGCTGAAGCTGCCGCCAAGAAAGGCGCCGCTGCAAAGGGCGGCGCCAAAGGCGGCGACGGGAAACCCGCCGCCGCGAAAAAGCCCGCCGCGCCCGCCGGGCCGAAACGTTCGGGCGTCGAACGCGCGGCCATCCTGCTCCTGACCCTGGGCGAAACCGAAGCCGCGGAAATCCTGCGGCACATGGGCGCCAAGGAAGTGCAGCAGCTCGGCAAGGCGATGACCGATCTCGCCAATGTTTCGCGTGAGGAAGTTTCCGGAGTGCTCAGCGACTTCAGCAGCGGCGTGGAAAAGCAGACCAGCGTTGGCGTGGGCGGCGAAGACTTCGTCCGCAAGGTGCTGGTCAACGCGCTCGGCGAGGACAAGGCCGTGACGCTCATGGATCGCATTCCGATCACCAGCCGCCGCAAGGGCCTCGAAGCGCTCAAGTGGATGGATTCCAAACAAGTCGCCGAACTGGTGCGCAACGAACACCCGCAGATCATTTCGATCGTGTTGTCGTATCTCGAGCCCGACCAGGCCGCCGAAGTGCTCAATTGCCTGCCCGAAGTGATGCGTTCGGACCTGGTGATCCGCGTCGCCACGATGGATGGCGTGCGGCCGACGGCGCTGACCGAGCTCGACGAGATGATCGAGAAAAGTTTTGCCGGCTCCAGCTCGACCAAGACCTCGACGATGGGCGGTCCGAAAGTGGCCGCGGCCATCATGAACCTCGTCAAGGGCGAGCAGAGCAACCTCATCATGGGCGATCTCGCGAAGGTCGACGAGCAGCTTTCGCAGAAGATCCAGGACCTGATGTTCATCTTCGACGATCTGCAGAAAGTCGACGACCGCGGCATGCAGGAACTGCTGCGCCAGGTGCCGGCGGACAAACTGCTGATCGCGTTGAAGGGCGCCGACGAATCGCTGAAGGCGAAGGTCTTCAAGAACATGTCGCAGCGCGCGGCCGAGATGATGAAGGATGACCTCGAGGCCAAGGGCCCCGTGAAGTTGTCCGAAGTCGAAGCGGCGCAGAAGGAAATCCTGGTTGCGGCCCGCAAACTCGCCGACGCCGGCACGATCTCGCTGGGCGCGGGTGGTGGCGACTCGTATGTCTAACAAGACGGCGGCCTCCGCCGAAGACGCGGCCATTGCGCGCTGGGATCTGCCCGCGGTCGAAGGACCGCTGGTGCAGCGGCGCGGCGCGGGCGTCAACGTCATGCATCTCGAAGCCGTCGAGCGCGATGCGTGGGAGCAGGGTCTCGCCGCCGGGCACGTCGAGGGGGTACGGCGCGGCGAAGCCGAATTCGCGGCGCGCATCAACGATGTGAACGTCAAGTTTGCCGCGCTCGAGGCCATTCTCGGGACGCTGGCCAAACCACTCGATCAGCTCGACACGGCGATGGAGCAGGAGCTCACGCGGCTCGCGCTCATCATCGCCAAACACCTCGTGCGGCGCGAATTGCGCGTCGATCCGTCGCAGATCATCGGCATCATCCGGCACACCGTCGGCCTGCTGCCGCTCGCGACGCGCGACATGAAGGTCCACCTGCATCCGGACGATGCGGCGATCGTGCGCGAAAAACTGGCAACCCCGACCGGCGAATCCGAATGGGTGCTCAAGGAAGATCCGCTGCTGGCGCGCGGCGGCTGCCGCATCACCACCGCGACCTCGAGCATCGACGCGCGGCTCGAATCGCGGGTGGCCGAAGCCGTCAACAGTTTGCTCGGCGAAGAGGGTTCCGCGCGCGAGCGCAGCCTCAAGCCGGAAGATGCGGACGACGCCGAGGGTACGGTGGACACCGGGAGCCCGGCATGATTCCGCAGGCGCAGCTCACCGTGCAGCGTGCCGGCCTGTGGCGCGAGCGGCTCGCGCTGCAATCCAAACGTGCGCAGGCATTGCTGCCGCCGGCCGTCGAAGGAATACTGACCCGCATGGTCGGCCTCGCATTGGAGGCCACCGGCTGCCAGGCGGCGGTCGGCGATATCTGCGATCTGCTCGCGGCCGATGGCTCGCGCGTCGAAGCCGAAGTCGTCGGGTTCGGCGGCGAACGATTGCTGCTGATGCCCACCAGCGACGTGCAGGGCCTCGCGCCCAGTGCGCGTGTCATTCCGCGGCAGCGCGCAGGCACGGTGAAAGTAGGGCCCGGCATGCTGGGCCGTATCATCGACGGCACCGGGTCGCCGCTCGATGGTCTCGGTCCGCTGGTCGGTGACGACCGCGTGAAGCTGCTGGGCCAATCCATCAATCCGCTGATGCGCAAGCCCATCGAGCAGCCGCTCGACGTCGGCGTGCGCTCCATCAATTCGTTGCTCACGGTCGGGCGCGGGCAGCGCATCGGCCTGTTCGCCGGATCCGGCGTCGGCAAATCCGTCTTGTTAGGCATGATGGCGCGCTACACCAGCGCGGACATCATCGTCGTCGGCCTGATCGGCGAGCGCGGCCGCGAAGTGAAGGAATTCGTCGAGCGTATCCTCGGGCCGGAAGGGCGCCGCCGCGCGGTGGTGGTCGCATCGCCCGCGGACAACCCGCCGCTGTTGCGTCTGCACGGTGCGTGGCTGGCCACGGCCGTCGCTGAATATTTTCGCGATCGCGGCCACAGCGTGCTGCTGATCATGGACTCGCTGACACGCTTCGCGCAGGCGCAGCGCGAGATCGGCCTCGCCATCGGCGAAGCGCCCGCGACCAAAGGGTATCCGCCGTCGGTGTTCGCGCGGCTGCCCGCGCTGGTCGAACGCGCCGGCAACGGCAATACCGATCGCGGCTCGATCACGGCTTTTTATACCGTGCTCACCGAGGGTGACGATCCGCAGGATCCGATCGCGGACGCGGCGCGCGCGATTCTCGATGGGCACATCGTGCTGTCGCGGCGCATCGCCGAGGCGGGGCAATATCCCGCCATCGACGTCGAAGCGTCGGTCAGCCGCGTGATGCAGGACATCATCCCGCCGGATCACCTCGATCTGGCGCGGCGCTTCCGCCACACGCTGTCGACCTATCAACAGCATCGCGATCTCATCAACATCGGCGCCTATCAACGCGGCAGCGACCCGCGCGTGGACGCGGCGATTGCGATGTGGCCGAAGATGCAGAAATTCCTGCAGCAGGGCATCAAGGAACGCGTCGGCCACGCCGAAAGCGTGCGCGCGCTGGCGCAGATGTTCGCCGAAGCCGACGCGCAGGGTCACGGAGCCGGCGCATGAGCCGCACCGATCAGCTGGACCTCGTGCAGCAGGTGGCAACGCGCACCGAGCGCGAACGCGCCGAAAAGCTGGCCGAGGCCGAACGCGGCGCCATCGAGGCCGAGCAGAAGCTGGTCGCGCTCGAGCGGTATCGCAACGAATACGAAGAGCAGCTCGCGATGCGCGGTGCTGGCGGCGTGGACATCTCCGGCGTGCGCGAATTCCAGGCCTTCCTGGCACGGCTCGGCGAGGCGCTCGTGGCGCAGCGCCAGGTGCTGGGCGCGGCCCGCGCGACGCGCGACCAACTACTCAATTCCTGGCGCGAGGCTGCGCAACGCGCGCAGGTCGTGCAGACGCTGGCGGATCGCTGGCAAACCGAAGCGCGCCGCGAAGAAGACCGGCGCGATCAACGCGAAAGTGACGAACTGGCCCAGCGCGGTCTCGCGCACAAGGCCGAGAGGTAGACCATGATGAGCGCCAAGACCGTATTCACCGATGCCCCGGCCTGCCCGCCGGCGTCGAGCAGCAACAGCGCGACTGCTTCCGCGGCGCCGGGCGACGCGGCCACCGAATTTCAGAACCTGCTGGCGGCCGCCGTGCCGCCGGTCGATCCTTTGGCCGTCGAAGCGATGCCTGCGCCGGCGCCTTCGCCGGCGCAGCTGATGCTCATCAAGTATCCGCTGACACCGGGGAAGAACGGCCCCGCGCCCACCGCCGCTCCCGCGGCTGTCAAACCTGCGGCGACCGAAGTTTCTCCCGCCGAGATGCTGAAGATCCTGGCTGACTCCGCGACGCTGCTGCCCGAGGGCGGCGAAGTCGAAGTCAAAGCCGAGATTCCGGAAGAGCTGGTGGATGCCGATGAACTCGCCAAGACGGATGACGAGGTCATCTGCGACTGGCTGGAATCGATGATGCCGGTGAGCGTGTTCGCGCCGCAGGCAGGATCCACCAACCCGGGCGATGTGTCGCAGGGGCAGGGTGGCGGCGCCGAGGCGAAGACGGGATCGGCCGGTGTGCCGGTTTCGCTCACGCGCCAGGCATTGGTGCCCGAGCAGGCCGCGCCGGATGCTGCGGCGCCGGGAGCGGCGCCGGCCAACGCCAATGCGAACGCGGCCGCGAAGCCTGAGCTGCTCGCGGGTGCGCAGAATGTCGTCACGGCATTCGCCGCCTCGTTGCACGCCAGGAATGAGACCACCGAGAAAGACAAGCCGTCAGCGGATGGCTGGATGAGCGCGCTCGGCGATCTGGCTGCCAAGCGTGGTCACGATGTCGCGCCCACGACAGGACCGCGGTTGTCGACTCCCGTGCACGACGCGCGCTGGGCGGATGCGCTCGCGCACCGGCTCGTGATGATGGCTCGCGATGGTGAGTCGACCGCGTCGCTCAAGCTCGTGCCCGTGGACCTGGGCCCGCTCGACATTCAGATCACCGTGCGCGATGGCGAAGCCAGTGTGCACTTCGGCGCCGCGCATCAGGAAACCCGCGCCGTTCTCGAAGCGTCCCTGCCGCGCCTGCGTGAACTGCTGGGCGCGCAAGGCCTGCAGCTCGCGAACGCCAGCGTGTCGCAGCAGTCGGGCGGCCAGAACCGTCCGGAAAAGACCTCCGGCCCCGCCGCCATCGGCGCAGTGGCGGACGACACCGAAGTTGCGACCGCCAAGTCGATCAGCACGTCGCTGCTGGATATCTACGCCTGAGTGGTGCCGGGTAAGTCGGTGCCGGGTCGGACTTAGAAAGATTGGCCGGCAGCCAATCTTTCTAAGTCCGACCCGGCACCGACTTACCCGGCACCACGCGCCGGAAAACTGGCGCTTTCACCGAACTTTCGTGATGCGTGTCACAGGAAACCTGTGGCATGCCGGTTGCACATCCAGACTCATAACACGCCTCCGGCGTGAGTCGAGGATGTCATGGCCGACGAAGACGAAGTGTTAGACGACGAACTGGCTGAAGGCGAAGAGGGCGCGGAAGGCGCTCCCAGGAGCAAGAAGCTGCTGTTCATCATCATCGGGGCCGTCCTGCTGGCCGGTGGCGCGGGGGCGTACTTCTTCCTGAAGGGTGGCGAACCAAAGGACGTCGCCAAAAAAGAAGCGGTCGTGTTGCCGCCTATCTACGTCAACCTCGATCCGCCCTTCGTGGTGAATTTCGAGGCCGAAGCCGCGGTGCGTTTCCTGCAGGTCACGGTCAGCGTCATGACCCGCGAGCCGCACGTCGAGGAAATCCTCAAGAAAAACGATCCGCGCATCCGCAACGACCTGCTGATGCTGCTCGGCAACCAGAAGTACGACACGATCTCCACGCGCGAAGGCAAGGAGAAGCTGCAAGCCGATGCGCTCGAAGCGGTCCGCGCCGTGGTCAAGAGCGCCGGCGGTGAGCCCGAGAAGATCGAGGCGCTGTACTTCACCGCCTTCGTGATGCAGTAGACATGGCTGCGCAGGAAGTCCTCAACCAGGAAGAAGTCAACGCTCTGTTGAACGCCGTCGATTCCGGCGACGTCAACACGGATGCGCCGCCGGTTCCCGGCGAAGTGCGCCCTTACGATTTCCAGAACGACGCGGGCGCCATGCGCCTGCGCATGCCGGCGTTCGAGCTGATCAACGAACGGCTGGCGCGCAGCTTGCGCGTGAGCCTCTTCAACCTGCTGCGCCGGCCGCTGGAAATCGCCGTCATGCCGCTGCGCATCGCCAAGTTCGCCGACTACGCCCAGTCGCTGGCCCTGCCCAGCAATCTCAACGTCGTGCGCGTGAACCCGCTGCGCGGCACCGCCCTGTTCGCCCTCGACCCCAAGCTCGTGTTCTGCGTGGTCGACAATTTCTTCGGCGGCACCGGCCGCCTGCAATCGGCCGAAGCGCGCGAATTCGCGCCGACCGAGATGCGCGTGATCCAGATGTTGCTGCGCTCGGCGTTCAACGACATGCGCGAGGCCTGGGCGCCGGTCGCGGCCATCGACGTCGAACACGTGAAGTCCGAGGTCAACCCGAGTTTCGTGCAGATCTGTTCGCCGGCCGAGCCGGTGGTGATCTGCGGCTTCCAGCTGGCGCTCGAAAGCGGCGGCGGCGATCTGCAGATCGTGATTCCGATGTCGATGTTGGAGCCGCTCAAGGACATGCTGGAAGCGGGCGCCAGCGGCGTCGGCGCGCCGCAGGACGACCGCTGGCTCAATTCACTCAAGGAAGACATCCAGGACGCCGAGATCGAGCTGTCGACGATGTTAGGCCACGCCAGCGTGACGCTGAACCAGCTCGTCAATCTCAAACCCGGCGACGTGATCCCGTGCGATTTCTCCGGCAAGGCCACCGTGCTTGCCGAAGGTGTGCCGCTGTTCCGCGGCAGTTATGGCGTGTCGCGCGGCCAGCAGTGCGTGCGATTCGAGCAGCGCGTCCGCCGGCCGCGAACCAACGCCGGCGATGCGCGGCTGCTGCGCAAGACAACGTGAACGCCGCAAACCAAGGTCAATTCAAGGAAATTTGCCAATGAACGCGAAAGCTCCAGCCGTACCGGCGGAAGAAACCGAAGGCGCCTCCGCCGACGTCAATCTCGAGGTCATCCTCGACGTGCCCGTCACGCTGTCCATGGAAGTGGGCCGCACGCGCATCCCGATCCGCAACCTGCTGCAGCTGAACCAGGGCAGCGTGGTCGAGCTCGATCGCGCCGCGGGTGAGCCGTTCGACGTGTTCGTCAACGGCACGCTGGTCGCGCACGGCGAAGTGGTGGTGGTGAACGAGAAGTTCGGCATCCGCATCACCGACGTCGTCAGCCCCGCCGAACGCATCAAGAAACTCAAGTAAGGACGCCCGACTTGGACGCTCCCCTGTTCGCCGCACCCGCCGCGAGCTCCGCGCATTCGACCGGCGGCGGCCTCGCCGAGGTCACGCTGGCGTTGATCCTGATCGTGGCGCTGATCGCCGGTCTCGCGTGGCTCGGCAAACGCATGCGCGGGTTCGGCGTGCCCGGCGGCGCGCGCGATCGCATCCAGGTCCTCAGCAACCAGGTCCTGGGCCCCAAGGAACGCTGCGTACTCATCCGCGTCGGCGACACCGACATCCTGATCGGCGTGGCACAGGGCAACGTGCGTCCGCTGCATGTATTCCCGGCGGGCGCAAACACCGAGGCGCCGCCCGCGGCGGCTGCGAATAGTCCGAAGCTGCCGAACTTCAAAGAATTGCTGATGAAGAGCCTGGGTAAATGAGCGCGTTCCGCAAATACGGCCGCATTCTCGGACTGCTGGCGCTGCTGTTCGCGCCCCTGCTGGCGGAAGCCGCCACCAGCGCGCCGGGTAGTTTGCCCGCCGTCACGGTCACCACGAATCCGGGCGGCGGCCAGACGTATTCGCTGACGCTGCAAGTCCTGATCCTGATGACGGTGCTGTCGCTGCTGCCCGCCATCCTGCTGATGATGACGGCCTTCACGCGCATCGTGATCGTGCTGGCGATCCTGCGCCAGGCGATCGGCGCGGGCCAGACGCCGCCCAACCAGGTGCTGGTCGGACTCGCATTGTTCCTGACGCTGTTCGTGATGGCGCCCGTGGTCGACAAGATCAACGTCGATGCCGCGCAACCGTACCTCGCCGGCACGATCGAAGCGGACGTCGCGCTGCAGAAGGCGCTGGTGCCGCTCAAGGGTTTCATGCTCGAGCAGACGCGCGAGTCGGATATCGCGACCTTCGTGCGCATCTCGGGTGGCAAGGGTTTCGCCACGCCCGCCGATGTGCCGATGAACATTCTCGTGCCCGCGTTCGTCACCAGCGAATTGAAAACCGCATTCCAGATCGGGTTCCTGCTGTTCATCCCGTTCGTGATCATCGATCTGGTGGTCGCGAGCGTGCTCATGTCGATGGGCATGATGATGTTGTCGCCGGTGCTCATCTCGTTGCCGTTCAAGATCATGTTGTTCGTGCTCATCGACGGCTGGGCACTCGTCATGGGCACGCTCGCCCAGAGTTTCTTCAGGTAGGTAGGCATTCATGAGTCCCGAAATGGTCGTCACCGTGGGCCGCCACGCACTGGAAATGACGCTGATGCTGGCCGCGCCGCTGTTGCTGACCGCGCTCGCGGTAGGTCTCATCGTCGGCATCTTCCAGGCCGCCACCCAGATCAACGAGATGACGTTGTCGTTCATCCCGAAACTGCTGGCCATGGCCGCGGTGCTGGCGTTCACCGGCCCGTGGATGCTCAAGAGCCTGGTCGAATACACGCGCGGGCTCATCGAAAGCATCCCGGGGCTCATTGGTTAGGCCATGAGCATCGCCCTCACCACCGGACAGCTCGAGGCCTTCGTCGCGCAGGGGTTCTTCCCCTTCGCACGCATCGGCGCCTGTCTGATGGTGGCCCCCGTATTCGGCGCGCGCTTCGTGCCGGCACGCACGCGCATCATTCTCGCGGCGGC